>SLRZ01000004.1 GCA_007130695.1 Nitriliruptoraceae bacterium | reverse complement strand
CCAGTCCGGGCCCGAGAGTGCGCCGCGCTCCAGCACCGTGCCGACGCCGGCGGCCGCCGCCAGCAGGCTGCAGATACCGACGGTGAACGGCCACCGACCGAGGTCCGACAGCCGACGCCGGCGTGGCGGCCAGCCCCGCAGGTCCCCGGGGCCCCGTCCGCATCGACGTCGCCTCCGCCACGGTCCCTCCCTTCCGCGGACCGGAGCAGACCCTAGAGGTCGCCGTCGCCGTGGACGACCTCGCCGCCGGTGTGTGACGCCACGTCGTCGGCCAGGCCCGGGTCCTGCACGTCGAGGAGCCACGGCTCGGGGTCGTCGCCCGCGACGAGTTGCCCGCCCGCGCCGTCCTGCAGGTACAGCTCGGTCAGCAGCGCCGGGTCGTCATCGGCCTCCAGCAGGACGTAGAAGACCTCCGGCTCGCTCGTCGGGCAGCGCCAGATGCCGTTCTCGGCCGCGTGCTCGATCTCGCCCGCGCAGATGTCCGCCGCCTCGAGGACCTCGCCGCGATCGGCGAAATCCCGGTCCGCGCCGGTCCCGCAGGCGACGAGCGCCACGAGGCCGGCCGTGAGCAGGAGGTTGCGCATGCGCGGCAGGCTATCCAGGCCCCGACGGTCGGCCCGCGCCTCTACGCTCCGCGCGAAGACGTACCGGGGCGCGACAGCGCGCCATCAGACGGTTTCGAGGACCCCGTGGACCACGCCGACATCGACCCGGTCACCCTGGAGGTGGTGCGCAACGCACTGGTCGGTATCGCCGAGGAGGCGGGCGCGGCCCTGCGCCGCACGGCCTACTCACCCAACATCAAGGAGCGCATCGACTGTTCCACGGCTCTGTTCGACGCACAGGCACGGATGGTCGCGCAGGCCGAGCACATCCCGGTCCACCTCGGCTCGATGCCGGCGTCGGTCGACGCGGCGCTCGCCGCCTTCGACGAACTCGGCCCCGGGGACCAGGTGCTGCTCTCCGATCCGTTCCAGGGGGGCAACCACCTGCCCGACTGGACCATCGTGTGCCCGGTCCACACCGACGACGGCCGGCTGCTGGGCTACGCCGCCAACCGGGCGCACCACAGCGACGTCGGCGGGTCGGCACCGGGTTCGATGCCCGCGTCGGCGACCGACATCTTCGCCGAGGGGCTGCGCATCCCGCCGGTCCGACTGCACCGCGCCGGGGTCGAGGACGAGGATCTCGTGGCCATCCTGCTGGCCAACACCCGTACGCCCCGGGAGCGGCTGGGGGATCTGCGGGCCCAGCTGGGCGCCAACGCCCTGACGGTGCGCCGGCTCGGTGAGCTCGCGGACGACCTCGGCCTCGGGCTGCTGGCCGACGCCATGGCCGCGACCCTCGACCATGCCGAACGCGCGACCCGGGCCGCGATCGCCGAGCTGCCCGACGGCACGTACCGCTTCGCCGACCAACTCGACGACGACGGGGCCGGCACCGCCCCAATCCCGATCGAGGTCGAGGTCACGATCGACGGCGACGGGGTCACCTGCGACTTCACCGGGTCGAGCCCCCAGGTGACCGGTCCGGTCAACGCGCCGCGGGCGGTCACGGTGTCCGCCGCGGTGTACGCGCTGCGTGCGGTGGCGGCACCGGAGGTCCCGGCCAACCACGGTTCGAACCGGCCGCTGACGGTCGTCACCGAACCGGGCAGCGTGGTGGACCCGCTCCCACCCGCCGCGGTCGCGGCCGGCAACGTGGAGACCTCACAGCGGGTCGTGGACGTCCTGCTGGGCGCCCTGGCGCAGGCGGCACCCGACCGGGTCCCGGCCGCGAGCCAGGGCACGATGAACAACACCCTGCTCGGCGGCACCGACCCCCGCTTCGACACCCGCTTCAGCTACTACGAGACCCTCGGAGGCGGGCAGGGCGCCGGCCCGGCACGGCACGGCTCCTCGGGGATCCACACGCACATGACGAACACCCGCAACACCCCGGTCGAGGCGTTCGAGCTGGCCTACCCCGTGCGCGTGGTCGAGTACCAGTTGCGCTCCGATTCCGGCGGACGCGGGCGCTGGCACGGCGGCGACGGCCTGCGGCGGGTGCTGGAGATCGAGGCCGACGACGTGGTCGCCTCCCTGATCACCGAGCGCCGGGTCAGCGCGCCGTGGGGCCTCGACGGCGGTGGTGACGGCGGACGCGGACGCAACCTGCTGGTGCGGGACGGTGTCGAGGAGGAGCTGCCCGCGAAGGTCACCGTGCCGCTGCGGCGCGGCGACCGGCTGGTGGTCGAGACCCCCGGCGGGGGTGGATTCGGCGCGCCGGAGGGCCGGGAAGGCTAGGGCCCGTCCTCCTCCCCGGCGTCGTCACCCCGGCCGGCGTGGTCGGGCCGGTTTCCCTGTTCACCGCCGCGCGACCAGGGTGGCGGTCCCGTGTCACCCTCCGACCGGCCGTCGGGACCGAAACCAGGGGGGCCCTCGTCGCCCCCGGGTGCCCAGCCCGGCGGTCCCGTCTCCCCCTCCGGACGACCATCGGGGCCGAACCCGCGGGGCCCGTCGTGCCCGCCGCGGTCGAGCCCGCGGCGGCCGGGGTGGTCACCGAGGTCGGGTGCGTCGCCACAGCGCTGCTCCGCGAAACCGTGGCGTTGGGCGAGGCGCTCGCAGTTGCGGTGGATCGCCGCACGGGCCCGCGGAGAGGCCTGGGCGGGCAGCGCGTCCTCCCCGTCGCCGAGCAGGCGCTGGAAGGTCTCGAAGGCCTCCTCGGGGAGTTCCTCGGCGGCGGCCTCGGCGTTCTTCGTCCCCGCGGCCAGCAGCCGTTCGGCGTGGTGCGGGGCCCGGTTGGCCTCGCCGTGACGCCGCATCGCGAGGGTGAGCTGGACCTCGGCCGCACGCTGCGGTGCGCGCGGCACGGCGGCCCAGACGTCCTCCGAGGCCCGCTTGACCCCATAGAGCGCGTCGTCGGGTGTGGTGTCCTGGGCGATGGCGACCGTGCCGCCCCCGGCGAGCAGCATGGCCACGACCGCGGCCAGGACGGGCGCGAGGCGCCGACGCAGTCGACCCCGGCGCGGGTGGGCGACCACCGGACGGGCGTGCGCCGCCGGCGCCTCGGCCAGCCGGGCCAGGTGCCGGTCGCGGGTCGCCGGT
>SLRZ01000229.1 GCA_007130695.1 Nitriliruptoraceae bacterium | reverse complement strand
CGGCGGGAGGAGGTCCTGTCCCGCAGCCTGATCGCCAACGCCAGAAGCGCGCTCCTACCGACCCGGGGTGGGCTGAACTCCGCCGTCGCGGCCCGGGTGGTGGACTCGCTGCTCGAGCCCAGCGCACCGGTCACCGTGCTCAACCTGCGACCCGCCGGTGAGCCTGAAGCTGAACTCGACAGCGTCGTGCACTCGTTGGGTGACCGACCCGTGGACGTGCGGATCGAGACCCACGACGACGTCGGCGCGACGATCCTGGCCGAGGCACAGCTGGGCTACGGGCTGGTCGCCCTCGGGCTCAACGACGACTACGCCGGCTCGCACCAGCTCTCCGAGCCGCTTCAGGAGGTGATCGCCCACTCGCCCGTGCCGCTGCTGTTGGTCCGCCGCGCGGCCCGTACCCGTGACGTCGGCGACCTCGAGGACCTCACCGTCGGCCGAATCCTGCTCGGGGTCACCGGGACGCGGCCGGGTCGGGCCGCGGAGGAGCTGGCCTACCGGCTGTCCACCGCGTTCGACGCGGACGTGCTGGCCGTCCACGTCATCACTCGCGACACGCGCGGTCGGGAGTCGTCGCCAGCGGTTGAGAAGCAACTGGAACGTGTCCAGGAGGTCGCGGCTTCCTTTGGGGCCGCGAGTGCGACGGCGGTGCGCCACGGGATCGTGCCGGCCGACGAACTGGTATGGGCTGCGGACGAGTGGGACGCGGACACGATCGTGCTGGGGACGTCCATGCGGACCGCGGACGGCCGGCCGTTCCTCGGCCACGGCACCGAGTGGTTGCTCGAACACGCCCGTCAACGGGTCATCGCGGTGGTCTTCCCCTCCCAGGAAGCTGGCGGGGGCGACGGCCACCAGGGATAGGCAGGACCCCCCATCTGCGGGATGGTCGGCCGACCGGAACCGGCGTATGGTCGCTTCCGAGGCGGTGAGCCTGGGGAGCCATGATGGACGGTGCGGTCGCGGAGCGGGCGAGGCGGGGTGTCGCGCGGTGGTGCGAGCAGGCCACGAGCGCCGGGGCGCTGCTCGAAGGGGTCGCGAGGCGGCTGCGTCCGGTCCTCGGACAGGACGCGGGAGCCTGGCTGGTCACCGACCCGGTCACAGTCCTGTTCACCGACGGCTACATCGAGGGGTTCAGCGAGGACACCTGCTCGCCGTGGTTCCACCACGAGCTGTCCGTCCATGACGTGGCCCGATTCTGCGATCTCGCCCAGCAGCGGCAACCGGTCGCGTTGCTCTCCAGGGTGACGGACGGCGCCGTCAGCAGCAGCGCCCGGTGGCGTGAGGTGCTCCAGCCGGCAGGCTTCGGTCATGAGCTGCGGGTGGTCTTCCGCGACGGTGGCAGTACCTGGGGCGCGGCGACGATCCACCGAGACACCCACCGCCCCGACTTCTCCGCGGAGGACACCCAGCTGCTGGCAGAGCTGTCGGCGGTGGTCGGCGCGGGTCTGCGGAACCTGATCGTCCGCGATCGTCTGCGGACCTACGAGCTGGGTGGGCCCGGACTGCTGCTGGTCGGCCCCGATCAGGTCGCCCAGCCCGCGACCCCATCCGGCGCACAGTGGCTGGAGGCGATGGGTATCCCGCAGGGCGCTTTCCGGCACACCTGGCTCCTGACGCTCGGCGAACTCGCCACCGGCGGTGGGGCCACCGCCCGACGCGTTCGCGTGCGGGCACGAGATGGGCGGTGGGTCACCCTCCACGCTGAGCCGATGTCCGACGACGGCACGTTCGCGGTCATCGTCGAACCGAGCCGGCCGGCGGATATCGCGGGGCTGGTAGCCCTGGCCTACGGGCTGTCCCCCCGAGAGCAGGAACTGGTCCTGGCCCTCGCCCGCGGGGAGAGCACGGCCGCGATCGCCGAGCGGTTGTTCATCTCACCGCACACGGTCCGCGACCACCTCAAGTCCGTCTTCGACAAGACCGACGTCAGCAGCCGCAGCGAGCTGCTCGCCCGGCTGTTCCACGACCATTACGCCGAGCCCTTCTTCAGCCGCGTGACCGCGACGCACTGAGCTGAGCGCGACGAGCGCCTCCCGGCAACGGTCGGTGCCGGGTCCGGTCCACCCGTGCTCGGGTCCGCCGACACGCGTCCTGATCCGTCCCTGTCGAGTCCACTCCGGTCCGAAAAGGAGCTGCCATGAGCCTGACCCGCCACCCGTCCGACGGGTCGTCCCCCGAGGTCGACCTCACCCAACCGCGGTTGCTCGCGCCCGGAGACGGCGACCACATCGCCTTTCTCGGCACGATTATGACGGTCAAGGCCGGGGGGGGATCACACCGGACGCAACCTCAGCGTCATCGAGTGCCTCGCGCCGGCCGGGTTCGGACCGCCCCCGCACCGCCACGACCTCGAGGATGAGCTGTTCTTCGTGCTCGAGGGCGAGATCAGCTTCGCGTGTGCCGGGCAGGAGGCGACCTACGGCCCCGGTGGGTTCGCCTGGTGCCCCAAGGGGCTGCCGCACCGTTTCCAGGTCTCCGATGACGGCCCGGCGCGGATGTTCCAGGTCACGACGCCGGCGCAGTTCGAGGACTTCGCCCTCGCAATCGGCGAGCCCGTGGCCAGCCCGGTGCTGCCCGAACCGGCGGTCCCCGATGTGGAGTCGCTGGTGCGGATCGCGGCGGAGTTCCAGATCGAGATCCTCCCGCCTTCCTGAGAACGCCAGAGCTCGCTCGACAACCGTCGAGCCGCAACCCACCGAACCAAGGAGCGCACGATGCGAAGACTCATGTTGCTGGCCGTCATGACGCTGGTGCTGCTGATGGCCGCCCTGCCCGCGACCGCGCACTACCTCACCGTCACTCCGGGCGGCTCGGAGGTGAAGACCAACTGGGTCGGCGGGCCAGCCCTGCCGGACGCGGCCCAAGGCCAGGGGCTGATGGAGATCGGAGGTGGCCCTGATGCCGGGAGCTTGCAGCCGCCTTCGCATGGTCGCGGGTTGAACACCGCCTGCGAGGCGACGGAAGCGAACCCATCGGTGGTCGACATCCGGGGTCCGGGACCCAGTTGCCCGCACGGGCAGTGAGCTGAACGTCGTGAGCTGGACGCATGGTCCCGTCCGCAGGTAGCGGGGGAGACCGGATGAGGCGGTGCCG
>SLRZ01000056.1 GCA_007130695.1 Nitriliruptoraceae bacterium | reverse complement strand
GCGTTGAAGTACTTCGCCTCCGGGTGGTGCACCACGATCGCGGAGGTGGACTGCTCCGGGTGGAGCATGAACTCCTCGGAGACCTCGACGCCGATCTGGGAGAAGTCCAGCATCGTGTCGAGCTTGACCTGGTCCTCGAGGTCGGGGCAGGCGGCGTAGCCGAACGAGTAGCGCGAACCCCGGTAGCCCTGTCGGAACCAGTCCTCCTTGGTGGGGCCGTCCTCGTGTACGACGCCCAGTTCCTCCCGTACGCGGCGGTGCCACAGCTCCGCCAGCGCCTCGGCCATCTCGACCCCGAACCCGTGGGTGAACAAGTAGTCCTGGTAGCGGTCGTTCGCGAAGAGGTCCGCGGCGACCTCGCTGATGCGCCACCCCATCGTCACGCACTGGGCCGGCAGGATGTCGGGCACGCCGGTGTCGACGTCGCGGAAGAAGTCGGAGATGTTGAGGAACCGCCCGCGGGTCTGGCGCGGGAAGGCGAACCGGACGAGCTCCTTCTCCAGCGGTGCCTCGGGGTGCCACACCACCAGGTCGTCGCCGTCGCGGTTGGCCGGCCAGTAGCCGTAGACCACCTTGGGGGTGAGGATCTTCTCCGCCTTGGCCTGGTCGAGCAGGCCCCGCAGGGCCGGCCAGGCGTGCGCCTCCAGCAGCTGCTTGTACTCGTCGGGCGACCGGTCGCCCGGCGTGAAGCCCCACTGGTTGCGGAACAGCGCGATCTCGTTCAACAGCGGCCAGATCTCGTCCACGCTGATACCGGCCACGACGCGTGAGCCCCAGAACGGCGGGGTCGGCAGCTCGACGTCGGTCGCCACCGCGGAGCGGGGACGGCCCTGGGCGTCGTAGGCCGGCGGGTCCTCCTGCTTGGGGGTCCTGGTCGGCTTGCGCCGCTCGTGGCGGCCGGCGAGCTCCTCGGGCAGCTCGGTGCCCGACTTCTTGGCCTCCATGACCGTGTCCAGGACCCGCAGTCCCTCGAAGGCGTCCTTGCAGTAGAAGACGTCGCCCTCGTAGATGGCCCGCAGGTCGTCCTCGACGTAGCCGCGGGTCAGCGCCGCACCGCCGAGCAGCACCGGGATGTCGGCCAGCTCGCGGGCGTTCATCTCCTCGAGGTTGTCCTTCATGATCACGGTGGACTTCACCAGCAGCCCGCTCATGCCGATCACGTCGGCGCCGTGCTCCTGTGCGGCCGCCAGGATCGTGTCGACCGGCTGCTTGATGCCGAGGTTGACCACCTCGTAGCCGTTGTTGCGCAGGATGATGTCGACGAGGTTCTTGCCGATGTCGTGCACGTCGCCCTTGACCGTCGCCAGCACGATCGTGCCCTTGGCGGACGCGGAGCCCTCGCCCTCGATGTGGGGCTCGAGGTAGGCCACGGCGGTCTTCATCGCCTCGGCGGACTGCAGCACGAACGGCAGCTGCATCTGGCCGGCACCGAACAGTTCGCCGACGACCTTCATTCCGCCGAGCAGGAACTCGTTGATGATCGTCAGCGCCGGGTGGTCCTCCATCGCGGCGTCGAGGTCGACCTCGATGTCGTCGCGGTCGCCGTCGATGATGCGGCGTTCGAGGCGCTCCTCGACCGAGAGGTTGGCCAACTCCTCGGCGGACGCCTTCGTCTCGGTCGCACCCTCGAACAGGCGCATCAGTTCGTGGAGCGGGTCGTAGCCCTCGGGCGCGTTGCCCTGGCGGCCGGCCGTGCCGCGGTGGTCGTGGATGAGGTCCTGGGCGACCGTGAGCTGTTCCTCGTCGAGGCGGTGCAGCGGCAGGATCTTTCCCGGGTGCACGATCGCGGAATCCAGCCCGCGGTCGATCGCCTCCTGCAGGAACACGGAATTGAGCACCTGCCGCGCCGCCGGCGAGAGGCCGAACGAGACGTTGGACACGCCCAGGGTGGTGAAGCAGCCGGGGATCTCGGCCTTGACCCGTTCGATCGCCTCGAGGGTCTCGGCCGCGTCACCGCGCAGGTCGTCCTGGCCGGAGCCCAGCGGGAAGGTCAGGCAGTCGAAGATGAGGTCGTGGTGCTCGAGGCCGAATTCGTCGACGGCGATCTCGGCGACGCGTTTGCACACGTCGACCTTCCAGTCGGCGGTGCGGGCCTGGCCCTCCTCGTCGATGGCCAGCACGATCACGGCGGCGCCGTAGCGCTTGGCCAGCGGCAGCAGGACGTCGGCCTTGTTGCGGCCGTCCTCGAGGTTGACCGAGTTGATCACCGCACGGCCGCCGAGGCGCACCAGGCCGGCCTCGACGACGTCCATCTGGGTGGAGTCGAGCACCAGCGGCAGTGTCGACTGGGTCGCGTAGCGGTCGACGATCTCGACCATGTCGCCCACGCCCTCGCGGCCGACGTAGTCCACGCAGACGTCGAGGACGTGGGCGCCCTCCTTGGTCTGCGACTTCGCCAGCGCGACCGTGGACTCCCAGTCCTCGGCCAGCAGCAGCTCACGGAAGGCCTTCGAGCCGTTGGCGTTCGCCCGCTCGCCGATCACCAGGAACGAGGTGTCCTGTTCGATCGGCTGGGCGCTGTACAGCGACGCCAACGAGGGGCGCCACTCGACGGTGATCGCGGTGTCCGGATCGTCGTGGTTGGCCGGGTCGGTCAGTGCCCCGGCCGCGCCGACGCGCACGGAGGTGGCGCGGTCCAGCACGCGGGGGTGCGGGGTGAGGTCCGAGACCGCCTCGACCACGGCGGCGAGGTGCTCGGGGGTGGTGCCGCAGCAGCCACCCACGATGTTGACCCCGAGGTCGGTGACGAACTCGCGCTGGGCCTCGGCCAGCCCGTAGGGGTCCAGCGGATAGACCGTCGCGTCGTTCTCGAGGTAGGGGATGCCGGCGTTGGGCAGCACGCTGATCGGCAGGCGCGAGTGGCGCGACAGGGTGCGCACGTGCTCGCGCATGTCGTCGGGACCGGTGGCGCAGTTCATCCCGAGCACGTCGATGGCCAGCGGGTCGAGCGCCGCGATCGCCGCCAGGGGTTCGGTGCCCAGCAGCATCGTGTTGATGCCCTGCTCGACCGTGAACTGCACGATCAGCGGGACCCGTTCACCGCGTTCGGCGAACACGTCGTTGGCCGCCGCCACGGCCGCCTTGATCTGCAGCAGGTCGAAGCACGTCTCGATCAGGATCGCGTCCGAGCCACCGGCCAGCAGGCCACGGACCTGCACGCGATAGCCGTCCTCCATCACCTCGAGGTCGATGAAGTCCTTCGCTCCGGCGGGTTCCTTGCCCAGCGACAGCGTCGGCGACTTCGTCCCCGGACCGATCGAGCCGATCACCCAGCGCGGGCGCTCGGGTGTGGCGTGGGCGTCGCAGGCGCGACGGGCGACCTCGGCCGCCTGCCGGTTGAGTTCCTCCGCGTCCGCGCCCAGGTCGTACTCGTCCAGGACCCAGGGGGCGCCCCCGAACGTGTTGGTCTGTACCGCGTCGCAGCCCACGGCGAGGAACTCGCCGTGCAGGTCCTCGACGAGTTGGGGGCGGGTACGTACCAGCACCTCGTTGCAACCGTCGAGGTCCTCGCCGCCGAAGTCGTCCGGGGAGAGGTCGAGGTTCTGGATCGAGGTGCCCATGCCGCCGTCGAACACCACGACGCGCTCACGCAGCGCATCGAGGAACGGGTGGGACGTCAGCGGTGGGAGGAAATAGTTCATCCGTCCAGGGTATGGCGCGCAGGAGCGGCGGTGCACACCCGCAACGGTCAGACGTGGATGGTTCGCACCGGCCGGTTGCCGGCCACGCGCGCCATGCCCTTCGGATCGCTCGTGAGCACCACCACCTCGTCGTGTGCCAGCGCTCGGACGGCAGCACCGATGTGGGCGTCGGCAACGCTCACGCCGGCCAGGCTGCTGGTGATGGCGGCAGCGACGTTCGAGGTGGACGCATCGAGCTCGTGGTCTGCGATCCGCAACCGGTTCATGGCCGCGGCTGCGGAATGCGTGCGGTCCCAGCCGGCCTCCACCCGTACCGACGTCGGGACGAGCGCCGACACCTCACGCCCTCGCCGCCGGCGCACCACGATGCCCGCCAGGTGGGCGACGACCTGCCGGTGCTTGCGATGACCCTCGTCTCGCAGCGCCTGCACCGCCTCGTTGTCGAGGACGAGTGCCCTCATGCGGACGCGGCCACCTGTGCCTCGGCCCACAGCAGCACGTCGTCCGCGTCAGCGTCCGGGTGGTGGGCGACGACCTGGGCAGCGGCGCGCTCGAGCAGCTCCGGGCGGTCCGCCAGCGGCGACCCGTCCTGGCTTGCGAGTGCGAGCGCCACCTCGGCGAGCGATGGTCGGGTATGCGGGTGCGACTCGAAGTGTGTCTCGAGGGCCGTCTCCATCACGGCGGTCTCCAGCGCGCGGCGCAGCGCCGCGGCGGTGAGGCTCGTGGTGCTGCCCGCCACGCCCAGATGGGTCACCGCCAGCGCCGCCGCATCCCGCAAGGCAGCCGGGAGCCGCATCGAGGTGTTCACGGTTGTGCCACCGTCTGCGTCGAGCAGCCGGTTGATCTCGTCGAGCACCTCGAACTCCGCCATGCACGACCGTACCACGCATAGGTGGTACAGCTCAGCGCGAGAGGCCGGAGGCGCTGTCGATCTCGGAGAGCTGGTCGCGCACGGTCGCCGCCTCGAGGCCGAGGTTGCGGTACGACTCATCGGCGCGATCCATGGCGCCACCGAAGCCGGCCTGCATGGCCTCAACGCACTCCGTGGCCGCGTTGATCGCCTGGGTGCGGAACTGGTCGATGTAGCCCTCGGACTCGTCGAGCACACGCCGGACGTCCGCCTCGAACTCCGCGCCGATGGCGACCGCCTGCTCCTTGCGCTTCCCGGTCCACTCGGTGGCGTCGAGGCGTGCCTGGGTCTGCTGGGCGATCTCGCGGAACTCGTTGGCCAGGGCGTTGAACTCGTTCTGCAGGACCTGGGTGATGTCCTGGAGTCCGGACTCCATCTGCTGGGTGACCTGGACGCCTCGACTGCCCGAATCCGTCGCCCGGTCTGCGGTCGAGTCCATCGCCGACTGCGTGTCGGTCAGCGACTCCAGGCGGCCTCCGACGATTCCCTCATTCATCTCTTCGCTCCCCGTGATCCGGTAGGTGTTGGAATGTAAATATATGAGAATACACGAAGAACACTGCCGGTCAAGATGAGATACCTCGAAATGGTCCGCAGCGACGGGGGTGGACTAGGTCGTTTCGCCCGGCGCCGTCGCTGGCGGGGTCGCGACCTGCACCAGCTGTCCGGACCCGGAGATGACGAGGAACCCGCGCCCCACCACCAGCGGCACCGGCACCCGACGCGGGAGCTTCGCGCCGAGCAGGTCGCCGTCCCCGGGCAGATCCGGCTGGAGCAGCAGCCCCGTGCGCGAGCGCCGCAACGGGCGGTACCACTGGCCGAAGTCGCTGCGCAGCTCGTCGCTGCGGCCCGCCCCGATCACGTGCAGGTTCCCCCGGGCGGCACCGGTCAGGCCCGACAACAGGCCACCCGGGTCCTCGAGACGCGGCACGTCGTCGACCAGGACCACCCACGGTCGCGCGTCGTCGGGAGCGGCCTCGAGGACCGCCGCCAGGGACTCGGGCGGGCCGGACGCATCGAGGATCTCCAGGCCGTGCAGGGGGGTGCCCGCCCGACACAGGCCCACGAGGATCAGCTCCTCGTCCGCCCGGCGCAGGGCATGGGCCAGCAGCACCAGCGTCGAGGTCTTGCCGCTGCGCGGCGGGCCCGTCACGACCGCGTCCTCCCCCGGGTGCAGTTCGAGCAGGGCGGGCTCGAGATCCTCGTCGGCGATCCCGACAGGGATCCGCAGCGTGCCGCCCGCGACGGTGCCGGCCGGGAGGTCCTCGCCGGCGTAGGTGGTCGGCAGGGTCCGCAGCGCCGGCGCCGCGCCCTGCCAGCGGCCCCCGAGCTCCGCCGCGAGCTCCGCCGTCGGCCGGGGCCGGGCGAGCTGCACGACCCGCCGGGTCTCCGGCTCCACGGCCCGGCCCGGAAGGAACGCCGGCAGCGCTTTCGCCCGCAGCCCCACCGCCCCGTAGTCGCCCGGGTCCGCCAGCCGCATGATCAGCCGCCTACCGACCGCCGAGGTCAGCCGGTGGGGCACCGCGCCCAGACGGTCGCCGGTGACCACGAACGACAGCCGCACCGTGGGGCCTTCGCTGAACAGCCGCCGGAACGCGTCGGACAGTTCGGCGCTCTCCACCCCCTCGTGCTCGGCGAGGAAGGCGGCGAGGTTGTCGATGAGCACCACGATGCGCGGCTCGTCGGCCAGCTGGGCCGGGCCCAGGTCACGTCGCCGGTCGAGTTCGCGGCGCAGCTCGCGCACCAGCCGGTGCTGTGCCTCGCGCTGGCTCGCGGCGACCACGCCACCGACGTGGGGCAGCGCATCGAGTTCGGCGAGTTCGCCGGCGCCGAAGTCCAGGGCGTACAGCTGCCAGTCGTCGGGCGAGAACCGGGTGGCGATGGCCTGCGCCACCGTCCGCAGCGCCGTCGTGGTCCCGCTGCCCACCGTGCCGATCAGCGCGAGGTGCCCACCCTGCGGCGACCAGCCGACGGGCACCTGCCGCTGGTGCTCGGGATCATCCGCCAACCCCAGCGGGACCTCGTCCGCCCCCATCGCCTCGACGACCGACTCGAGGGGCACCTCGTGCGTGAGCATTGGCAGCCACGGGCGGCGTGGAGGCGCGAAGCCACCGAGCTCGTGGGCCGCCTGTGCGGCGTCGACCAGCCGGTCGAGGTCGGAGGCGACCTCCTCCCCGTCCGCCGGCGCCGCGTTGTCGTCGGGCGCATCCCCCCGGGGCCCACCCAGGCCGGGTTCCTCCCGGGGCCCACCCAGGCCGGGCAGCGTGAACGGCGCGAGGCGGACCCCGGTGGCGCGCCGGGGCGTGGCCCGGGCCGTCGACAACGGGGTCTGGAGGAGCACGACGTCGCCCGCCCCCCGGCGCACGTAGGCACGTCCCGGGTGCGTGCGCGACAGTCGCGCCGCGTCGGGCCGGTCGATGATGTCACTGGAGTCGCCGTCGTCCTGGACCCGCAGGGCGATCCGCAGGTTGGTGTTGGCCTTGATGTTGGCGTTGACCGCCCCCGAGGGGCGCTGGGTGGCCAGGATCAGGTGGACCCCGAGGCTGCGCCCACGCTGGGCGATGCCGACCAGGGCCCCGAGGAAGTCCGGCAGCTCGGCCGCCAGGGTCGCGAACTCGTCGATCACGACGACCAGACGGGGCAGCGGCCCCGCCGGCGCGCCGGCGGCGAGATAGGCGGGCAGGTCGGGGGCCCCGGCCTCCCGAAGGACCCGTTCCCGCAGGTGCAGTTCGGCCTCCAGCGAGATCAACGCCCGCTCCCCGAGGTGCTCGTCGAGGTCGGTGACCATCCCCACCGTGTGGGGCAGCTCGGCACAGCGGTCGAACGCCGAGCCGCCCTTGTAGTCCACCAGGACGAACACCAGGTGGTCGGGGTCGACCCGGGCCGCCATCCCGGCGACCAACGAGCGCAGCAGCTCGGACTTGCCCGCCCCCGTCGTGCCGCCGATGAGCCCGTGGGGTCCGTCCGCATGGAGGTCCAGCTCCACCGCACCGTCCTCGCCGATGCCGGCCGGCGCGGCGGGCGGCGGGTCCTGGGGCAGGCGCCGCCAGCGCTCCAGCAGGCCCGGTCCGTCCACCTCGTCGAGCCCGAGCAGGGGCAGCAGGCGCACCAGCGACGGCAGCCCGGCACCCACGATGTGCAGCTCCGGGTCCTCGAACCGGGCCAGGGCCCGGGCACACCGGCGGGCGGTGCCGTCGCTCATCCCGCAGATCACCAGGTCGCGGACCTGCCAGGCCGCCTGCGGCCGGCGCAGGGCCGCGTCCCCCAGCGGCGAGTGCAGCTCCACCACGGTGTCGCAGACGGCTGGCAGCTGGTCCTCGCTGGGCGCGATCACGATGCCGGTCGCCGGCCCGGCCGCGCCCGAGAGCACCAGGCGGGCCGGGGCGCGACGCCCCTCCAGCAGTGCCAGGTCGTCGACCACCCAGCAGCGCACCGGGCCCGGCGCGTCGCGGCCGGCGGTGAAGGCGGTGCGCTCCCGGTCCCGCTCCTCGGCGGCCGACAGGGCGGCAGCGGTGAGCTCGGCGGCGCGCTGGTGGTCCGCCGCCAGCCAGCGGCCGTCGCCACCGGGGTCGCGGACGTGGGGCAGCCACTTCGCCCAGTCCCAGTCGTGGGCCGTCTGCGGCGCGGCCAGCACCGTCACCGGGAGGTCGGCCGGCCCGTGGTGGACGCAGGCCTGTGCCAGCAGCGAGCGGGCCAGCGCCAGGGCGCCCGCGCGGTCTCCCACCAGGCCGACCACCCCACCGTCGGAGAGGTCGACCTCGACCGGGACGTCGACCAGGACCCGGTGGCGCTCCAGCACACGGGTCACGTCGTCGTGGACCTCCCGGGGCAGTTCGACCGGTGGGTCCCAGGGCACGTCGCCGATGCCGGCGCGCAGTCGCAGGACGTCGGGCTGGCCGGGTCGGCGCTCCCACAACGAGGTGGCCGGCTGGGTCGCGCGTCGCAGCACCTCGCCCGCATGGGGGAGCAGGTGGCGCCGGCGGCGCCCCTCGGCGTGGGTGAGCTCGTCGAGGTTCCGCGCCAGCGTCGCCAGCTCGGTGCGGAAGCGCCTGTCGGCCTCTGCGGTGTCCTTCTTCGACCGGCGCTTCTGGGTGAAGTAGTTGCCGACGGCCATCATCGGGCTCATCAGCATGAACAGCCCGAAGCGGGGATTGCCCGTGAGCCAGATCAGCAGCCCGCCCATGATCAGCGGACCGACGATGATGGCCGCCGAGAGCATCGCCCGGGACGAGGAGGTCTGCGGGGGGTCGGGGGCGGTCAGCGGCTCCGGCTCCGGGGGCAGCGCCGGCCGGGGCGGGCGGTTGAACGGCAGCGTGCCGGTGCTGTGGCGGCGGAGCGGGTCCACCCCGGCCGGCGTATCGTCCACGGGCCCCTCGCCAATCGCGAGGTGGGTGGCGCCGAGCCGCACGACGGCCCCCGCCGGCACCGTGGTCGGGCGCAGTGCGGGCTCGCCGTCGATCCAGGTGCCGTTGGAAGAACCGAGGTCCTCGACCACGACCCGGTGGTCGTCGTCGACGCTGAACTGGGCGTGGCGTTCGGACACGGTCGTGTCCTCGACGACGAGGTCGCACCCCGGGTCGCGGCCGACGACGAGCACCTCGCCGGTCACCGTCGCGCGCCCGCCCGCGGCCGGACCGTCGGTGACCGTCACCACGGGTCGTGGAGCGGACGGCCTGGGGGTGGGTGGCGGTCGGTCGACGAGTTCGACCTCCTGCCCGTCGCACAGGCCGATCTCGTCGAGCCCCAGGTCGGGCCCGTGGAACCGGCCCTCCACCACGACACCGGCGGTGACCGCCGCGGCGACGGGGTCGACCGCCGCAACGAGGTCGCCCACGCACGCGTGGGGGTCGTCGACCTCCAGGGTCACCTCTTCGCAGGCGCCCGCGTGGCTGACGACGATCTCCACCCGTGCCTCGCGCGTGCTCGACTCGCCCCGATCCGGGGCCCCGGTTTCTAGCAGCAGCGCTCGGGCCCGTGGTGTCCCGGCCGTTCGGCGGGACCCGCCCTGCGGGACGGTGCCTACCGTCGTGGTCGTGACGGCGCCGCTCGTCGCGAAGGTGGCGGCGCCGGGCCGTCGTGAGGAGGACGAAGATGCCGCAGACGACCGAGACGATCACCATCGCGCGACCAGCGGACGAGGTGTTCGACCTGCTCGCCGATTTCGGGAACCTCGCCGAGTGGGATCCGATGTTCGAGGAGTCCCGCCGTCTCGACGACGGCCCCCTCGGGGTGGGCTCCCGGTTCCACGTGGTCGGTTCGATGGGCCCCTCCAGCTTCGAACTGGACATGGAGATCGTGGAGCACGACCCGGGACGCCACGTCTCACTGCGCGGCACGGGGGACGGGCTGTCCACCCGCGAGGACATCTCGGTGGCACCCACCGACGACGGCTGCGAGGTGACCTACGACTCGGCCTTCGAGACCGACAAGTCCGATCTGGTCGACGCCATGGCCGGGCCGGCGTTCACGGCGTTGGGGAAGCGGACGATGGCCGGCATGCGCCAGTGGCTCGAGGGCTGACCTCGCGGCTCGCCGGCGCGGGGCCGTCGAATGCCCGGCGTCGGGCTTGCGTCCCACCCCGCCCGGCTTGCGTCCCACCCCCGCCCCGGGCGATCCTCCCGGCATGTTCCGACGCAAGCCCGAACCGCCCGAGGACCGCCACGCCGCGTGGCGGTCCTTCCTCGACTGCGCCGAGGTGATCGAGGGAGGACGCCGGGTCCTGCTCGGCACCCTGCCCACCGGCCGGGTGGAACCCGCCCCGATCGGGGTCGGCGCCGATGCGCTGCGCCGGTCCATCTCCGACGCACGCGCCTGGATGGGCGACTGGCGGGTGGAGGAACTCGAACACGAATGGCAGGACTGCGTCGACGCTCTCGACGAGGCGGAGGCCGCCATCGATCACGTGGTGGAGGTCGCGGCCTCGACGGACGAGCTCGAGGAGCTGCTCGAGTCGCTGCAGGACGTCATCGACCCGCTCGACGCGTTCGCCGACGCCGAACGGGCCTGGCGGCGTCACTGGCGCCTGCCGCGCTGACGGGAACGCCCCGGCCGGGCAGCCCCGGGCAGGTGGTCGTCGGCGGTGCCGCCGTCCGGTCGGGACCCCGCGGGCCCGGTCGCGCTAGGTTCCACCCCATGGGCTTCGAAACTGGAGCTGTCCTCGCCGACCGGTGGGAACTGCTGGAGCGGTTGGCGACCGGCGGCATGGGTGAGGTGTTCCGCGCGCTCGACCGTGATGCCGGCGAGCAGGTCGCGGTCAAGGTCCTGCGCCCCGAGGTCGCCGAGGGCGCCCAGCGGTTCGCCGACGAGGTGGCCACCCTGCGGGCGCTCGACCATCCCAACATCGTGCGGCTGCTCGACGCGGGTGAGCACGACGGGGTGCCGTTCCTCGTGATGGAGCTCGTGCCGGGCAAGCCACTGGACCGCACCCTCGAGCAGCGCACCCTCGACGCCGAGGAGATGCGACGGGTCGGGATCGAGATCGCCTCGGCTCTCGAGTACATCCACGACCACGACATCGTCAACCGCGACATCAACCCCGGCAACATCCTCTTCGACGAGCACGACGTCGCGAAGCTCGCCGATTTCGGGATCGCCATGCTGGTGGGGGCGACCCGGATCACCGAGACCAACGTCACCATCGGAAGTGCGGCCTACCTGGCGCCGGAGCAGATCACCGACGAACCGATCGGTCCGCCCGCCGACGTCTACGCCCTCGGTCTGGTGCTCCTGGAGGCCTACACGGGCGAGCCGGCGTTCTCCGGCCCGTTGAAGGAGGCGGCGATCGCCCGCCTCGCCCGGGACCCGAAGGTCCCCGAGGACCTGCCCGAGTCCTGGCAGCGCCTGCTCGTGCTCATGACGGCCCGCGACCAGATGACGAGGCCCGGTGCGGGGGAGGTCGCGGCCATGCTCGGCTCGGACGAGTGGTGACGCCGGGCGGCGGCGGTGGGCCGGTGGCCCGGTGGCTCAACGCGCTTCCACCTCGACCCGGTCGCATCCGGCATCGTCGGTGAGCACCCGGGGATGGCCGTCGGCGACGCCGGTCTCCTCGACCCGGCCGGTGACCTCCTCGTCGCGTTCGGCGAAACCGTCGAAGAGGAACAGTTCACCGGTCGCCGCCCGGTAGAGGGCGGGGGTGTCGCCGCCGTCGCAGGTCCAGTCGCCGAACAGGAGTTGGTCGCCCACCTCCGCGTCGAGGTCGTAGACCCGCGGGGCGTCCTCGGCGCGGGGGACCCGGAGGACGTCGCCGTCCCAGGCGACGGGCACGGAGCAGCCGCGGGCGTCCACGTCGGCGTCGACCAGGTCGGACGCTGACGCGCCCGGTGGCGGGTCGACCCCCTCGCACCGGGGCGGCGGGGTGCGCTCGAGGGGCCCCTGGGGGCCGGGCTGGGGGTCGGCGGCACCGATCGGGGCGGGGTCCGCCCCGCCGTCGGCCGCGCCGTCGGCGAGGAGCCACGACACCACGCCGACGGGGACGAGGAGGG
>SLRZ01000074.1 GCA_007130695.1 Nitriliruptoraceae bacterium | reverse complement strand
TGCCGGGCATCTCCGCCGACATCCTCGACGAGCAGGGCGAGTCGGTCGGGGTCCCCGGGGGCGGCTACCTCGTCCTCGCCGAGCCGTGGCCGTCGATGCTGCGGGGCATCTGGGGTGACGACCAGCGCTTCCGCGACACCTACTGGTCGAGGTTCCCGGGCCGCTACTTCGCCGGCGACGGCGCCAAGCGCGACGAGGACGGCTACTTCTGGCTGCTCGGCCGCGTCGACGACGTGATGAACGTCTCCGGCCACCGCATCTCCACCACCGAGGTCGAGTCGGCGCTCGTGAGCCACCCGGCCGTCGCCGAGGCCGCCGTCGTCGGTCGGCACGACGCACAGACCGGGCAGGCCATCGCCGCCTTCGTCACCCCCCGCAAGGACGTCGAGGCCGACGAGTCGCTGGCCACCGAGCTTCGGGACCACGTCTCACAGATGATCTCGCCCATCGCCAAGCCGGCATCGCTGCTGTTCACCTCCGACCTGCCGAAGACCCGGTCGGGCAAGATCATGCGACGGCTGCTGAAGGACATCGCCGAGGACAAGCAGCTCGGGGACACCTCCACCCTGGCCGACGCCTCCATCGTCGACCAGATCAAGGACCGCTACCTCAGCGGCGAGGCGAGCTGAGCACCGACGCCGAGCTGTCGGCGGTGCCCGGGCCGGATCCGGCGGCACGGCTGGCCGTGAGCGCGGTGTTCGTGCTCAACGGGGTCCTGGTGGCCTCCTGGATCGTGCGCATCCCCGACACGCAGGCATCGCTGGGGATCGGGGAGGCCACCCTCGGCCTGGTGCTGATGGGCATGGCCGCCGGCGTGCTCGGTGCCCTGCCGCTCGCCGGCGGTGCGGTCGCGCGTGTCGGCAGCCGGCCCGTGACGATCGCGGGCGCCACACTCGGCGCACTGGCACTGCCGCTGACGAGCCTCGCCCCCTCCCCCATCGCGCTGGCGGCGTGCCTGGTCGCGCTCGGCGCCGGCAGCGCCACCATGGACGTCGGCATGAACGCCCAGGGGCTGGGCGTGGAGGCGGGCTACGGCCGTTCCGTCCTGGTCGGCATGCACGCCGCCTGGAGCCTCGGTGCGCTGGTCGCCGCGGGCGGCGGCGCCGCCGTCCTCGCCGCGCAGGTCCCCGCTGGAACCCACCTTGCCGTGGTTGGGGGCGCGGTCCTCGTCGGGACGGCGTGTGCCTCGCCCTGGCTGCGCATCCGGGACCGCCGGTCGGTGCACGCCCACGGCCGCCCGCCGGTGTTCGCCCTGCCCACCGGCGTGCTCGTCCCGATCGCCCTGGTGGCCGCGGGGTCCGGTTTCGCGGAGAGCAGCGCCAGCGACTGGAGCGGCATCCACATGCGCGACACGGTCGGGGTCGGCGGGGGGCGCGAGGCCTGGGGCTTCGTGACCTTCACCGCGGCCATGACCGTGGGCCGGCTGCTCGGCGACCGGGTCGCGGACCGCCTGGGCGCCACCCGGACGGTGGCCTGGGGTGGGCGGCTGGCGGCGGCGGGCTTCGTGCTGCTCGCCACGGTGCCGCACGTGCCGGGGGCGCTGGTCGGGTTCGCCTGCGCCGGGCTGGGGGTCGCCTCGATCGTCCCGCTGTCCTTCGCGGCGGCCGGGCGGGCCTCCACCTCCCCCGGCGCCGGGATGGCGGCGGTCGCCACGGTGGGCTACACCGGCTTCCTCCTCGGGCCCCCGCTCGTCGGCGCCGTCACGGAGGGACTCGACCTGCGGGTCGCGCTGCTGGTGGTGGGCGTCGCCGTGCTGCTCGCGACCCACCGGCCGACGGGGTTCTCCACCTCGCCCCCGTGAGCTCAGCCCTGGGAGGAGGAGTCGCCCGCCTTGGACGCGTCGATCAGCTCGCGGACCTTCTGGGGCTCCCCGGGCTGCTGGGCGATGAGATCGTTACGCGCGTTGAGGAAGGCGTCACCGAGCTTCTCGCGCGTCTCGAGGTCGACGTTCTCCCGCGCCGCGTTGAGCACGTCACGCTCCTCCTCGTCGAGGTGGTGCATGACGGTCTCGACGAGTTCCTCGAGACGTTCCTCGAACGTGTCCTGGTCCCCGTCGGAAACCTCCTGCAGCGCGGCGAGCGCTTCGTGGCCCTCGTCGTGCTCCTCGAAGCTGTGGGCGATCTCCTCGCGCTCCTCGGGCGCCTTGCGCTTGAGGACGGGGTAGACCTCCCGCTCCTCGGCCTCGGCGTGGGCGACGAGGAGGTCCGCGAGCTCCCGCAGTCGCGCCTGGCGGTTGGCGTCGCGGTTCCGCAGTTCGCGGAAGAGGCGCTCGAACTCACGGTGGTCGTCGAGGATCAGTTCGACGACGTCGCGGCTGTCGGTCTCGCCGGCGCCGCCGGGCGTGGGCTGGGTCATGGTGTCCTCGTGACTGCTCGGTTGGGAAGGAGTGCAGTCTCCCCCGCCCCGGGCCTCGTCGCCGCGGCCCGTGCCTCCGAACGGACACTCTCCGACCCGCCCCCGCACGTGGCAGGGGTTCTCAGTCCTGATCGAGCGAGAGCAGGGCCACCTCGACGTGGACGAGGTGCTCGGGCGCCGCCAACACGTCGGCGATGGAGCCCGCGACCTCGGCGGCGGTCAGCCCGGCGCGCGGGGCCGCATCCCGCAGCCGCTGGGAGACCGGGTCCTCGAGGCCCTCGAAGATCGGCGTGTCCACCAGTCCGGGTGCCAGGGTCGTGACCCGCACCCGGTCCTCGCGCAGCTCGCGGCGCAGGCCCTCGGAGAGGGTGTGCACTGCGGCCTTGGTGGCCCCGTAGATCCCCATCTCGGGGGTCTGCAGCCGGCGCCCGGACATCGACGAGAGGTTCACCACGTCCCCGCGGCCCCGGGCCCGCAGGTGCGGGATCGCCGCCTGGGTCACGTGGACGAGACCGAGGACGTTGACCTCCAGCATGCGCCGCACGTCGCCCGGGTCGGCGTCGGCGACCCGCGCCGGGCGCACGACGCCGGCCGCGTTGACCACGCCGTCGAGCGCGCCGATCGCCTCCGCGACACGGTCGACCGCCGCCCGGGTCGCCTCGGCGTCGACGACGTCGCACACGACGGCCACCCCGTCGCACTCCTCGGCGAGGCGCTCCAGTTCGGGTCCACGGCGTGCGAGCACCCCCACACGGGCGCCCTCGGCGGCCAGGCGCCGGGCCGTGGCCTGGCCGATACCGGAGGAGGCGCCGGTGACCAGCACATGGCGACCGGCCAGACGGGTCATCGTCACCTCCCGGGTCGGGGCCGACGCGTGAGCGTCGGGGACACGGAACCACCGCCGTGGCGGCCCTCGCTCGCGTCCGGGCACGCTAGCCAACGGGCGGCCAGAGCGTTCCCCACGGCCGGTCCCTGGGCGGCTTCTCCCGCTGCGGGGCCGTCCACGCCCTGGCGGTAGGCTCCCCCGCGCCAAGGCGCCCACCTCACCTCCCGACTGAGGGTCATGGACTCCGTCTCCTCCCTGTTGCCGCTGGCGGCCGTGCTCCTGCCGCTGGTGGTCACCGCATTGGTCGTGGCTCTCGGTCGCTGGCCCAACGTGCGTGAGGGGACCACGATCGCCGGTTCGGTGGTCACGTTCGGGGTCGTGGTGGCGATGGTGCCCACGGTGCTGGACGGTGGCGCGCCGACCACCACCCTGTTCGAGATCCTCCCGGGGGTCGAACTGACCCTGCGGGCCGACGGCCTGGGCATGATCTTCGCGCTGCTGGCCTCGTTTCTGTGGATCCTCGCCTCGATCTACGCCATCGGGTACATGCGCGGAAACGCGGAACGCGACCACACCCGCTTCTTCGCGAGCTTCGCCCTGGCCGTGGCCTCGGCGTTCGGGGTGGCGCTGTCGGCCGACCTGTTCACCTTCTTCATCTTCTACGAGGTCCTCACGATCGCCACCTACCCCCTGGTGGCGCACAAGGGTGACGACGCCTCCCGGGCCTCGGGGCGCAAGTACCTCGCCTACCTCATCCCCGGCGGTGCCGCGCTGCTGCTCGCCCTGGGGATCCTCTACCAGGTCACCGGCGACGTGACGTTCGTGGCCGGCGGGTTCGCCGGCGAGCACTTCGGTCGGGGGATGCTCTCCCTGCTGTTCGTGTTGTTCCTGTTCGGTTTCGGGACCAAGTCCGGGATCATGCCGCTGCACGGGTGGCTGCCCGCCGCCATGGTCGCGCCCACCCCGGTCAGCGCCCTGCTGCACGCGGTTGCGGTCGTCAAGGCCGGCGTCTTCGGTTTCGCCCGGGCCATCGGCTTCGTCATCGGGCCCGGGGTGCTGAGCGGCATCGGGGCCTCGACCGTGCTGGCGACCCTCGCGGCGATCACGATCGTGGTCGCCTCGATCACCGCCCTGCGCGCGGACAAGTTCAAGCGCCGACTGGCCTTCTCGACCATCGCGCACCTGTCCTACATCGTCCTGGGCCTGGCCCTCCTCTCGCCGCTGGCATGGGAGGGCTCACTGCTGCACATCGTCAACCACGGGCTGTTGAAGATCACCCTGTTCTTCGTCGCCGGCGCGGTCTACGTCCACCTGCACCTCGACAAGGTCAGCGAACTCGACGGCATCGGACGCGCGATGCCCTGGACGATGGGCGCGTTCACCTTCGCCTCCCTGGGACTCGCGGGGCTGCCACCCTTCGGGGGGTTCGTCTCGAAGCTGTTCCTCATCCGCGGCGGTGTCGACGCCGGCGAGGCGGTCTTCGCGGCGGTGATGGTCGGCGGGGGGCTGCTGACAGCCGGCTATCTGCTGCCCATCGCCTACCGTGCCTTCTTCCGGCCGCCCGCGGTCGATCATCCCAGTGAACGCTCCGCCAAGATGATGGTCGTGCCCCTGTGCATCACCGCCGCGGTCGCGCTGCTGATGGGCCTGGGTGACGTCGTCGGCATCCACGAGATCGCCCGCGAGGTCGCGGCCTCGGTCATGGGAGGTGCGGCATGAGCCGGAACCTGCGCGTGATCGCCGTGATCGTGGTGGTCGTCACCGTCGGCATCGGCGTCGACGTGCTCGCCGGCAGCGACCCGGTCGGGTTCGGTGCCGCGATCGGCCTCGTCGGCACGCTGCTGCTGACCTTCGGCTCGAAGGCCCTGGCCTCGGTCATCAAGCGCCCCGCGGACTACTACGAGCACGAGGACCTGCCGTGGCCCTCGGGAGCGGAGGGTCTCGATGACTGAGAGCGCCCTGCTCCTGTGGCCCGCCTGGCCCCTCCTGCTCGGAGCCCTCCTCGTCGCCGTCGTCCCCCGGCGGGTCGGCGGTGCGGTGCTGCTCGCCGCGCCGCTCGTAGCCTTCGCCCAGGTCCTCACGCTGCGCGGCACGGACGTCAGCGCGCTGGCCTACGACTTCTACGGTCTCGAGCTGCAGCTGCTGCGCGCCGACGACCTCAGCATCGCCTTCGGCGTCGTCTTCGCCGCGGCCGCCTTCCTCGCCGGGCTCTTCGGGCTGACGTCGATGGGGCCCCAGGAACGCGCCACCGCGCTGGCCACCGCGGGCGCGGGGCTCGGCGTCGTGTTCGCCGGCGACCTGATCACCCTGCTGATCTTCTGGGAGATCAAGGCCGTCGTCACGACCGTGCTGATCCTGGCCCGGGGCACCCCCGGCGCCAGACGCGCGGCCCAGCGCTACTTCTTCGTCCATTTCGCCGGTGGCAGCGTGCTGCTCGCCGGTGTGGTGTGGCACGTCGGCACCACCGGCTCGTCGGTCTTCGAGGCCTTCGACCCCACCGGGGCCGCCTGGCTGATCCTGGTCGGGGTCGCCCTGAGTGCGGCCATCCCGCCGATGCACACCTGGCTGCCCGACGCCTATCCCGAGGCCAGTGTCGCCGGGATGGTCTTCCTGTCCGCTTTCACCACCAAGGCGGCCGTCTACACCCTCGCCCGCGGCTTCGCCGGGTTCGACGTCCTGCTGTGGGTCGGTGTCGTCATGGCCCTGTACGGGGTCACCTACGCGATGCTGCAGGACGACATCCGGCGACTGCTGGCCTACCACATCGTCAGCCAGGTCGGGTTCATGGTCGCGGGCGTGGGTGTCGGCACCAACGCGGCGATCAACGGGGCGGTCGCCCACGCCTTCGCCCACATCCTCTACAAGGGCCTGCTGCTGATGGGGGCCGGCGCACTGCTCTACGCGACCGGGCGCAGCCTCGGTAGTCAGCTCGGCGGCCTCGCACGGCGCCTGCCCTGGGTGCTCACGATGTACATGGTCGGGGCGGTGTCCATCTCCAGCGTCCCGCTGTTCAGCGGGTTCGTCAGCAAGGAGCTCACGATCTCCGCGGTCAGCACCGGGGGGTACACCGCGGCCCTGTGGCTGCTCAAGATCGCCTCCGTCGGCACCTTCCTGTCGACGGCGCTGAAGCTGCCCTACGCCGCCTGGTTCGGACCGGACCGCCACGAACAGCGCACGGGCCAGCCCACCGTGCTGCGCAGGATTCCGACGACGATGTACGTCGCCATGGGCCTGGCCGCCGCCGTGAACCTCGCCATCGGCGTGTACCCCGCCCTGCTGTGGGAACTGCTCCCCCACGCCAACGACTACACCCCCTTCACGCCCTACAAGCTCTCCGAGACCCTCCAGCTGTTGCTGCTGACCGCGCTCGGCTTCTGGTTGCTGATTTCCCGGCTCGGCGCCAAGCCCGGCGTCACCCTCGACGTGGACTGGGTCTACCGGGCCGCACCCTGGCGGATGCGGCGCGCGGCCCGTAGCCTCGCGCCGCGACGCACCGCGGTCGGGCCGGCCGTACCCGCCACCAGCAGGGGGGCCCGGGTGGCGGACCTGACCGAGCGCCTGCCGCTGGTCGGCCCCGCGCTCACCGGCCGGAACCGACCGGCCGGTGCACCCCCGCCAGCGCAGCCCACCTGGGTCCTCGGCGTCGTGATCTTCGGAGTGTCCGTGATCGTCCTCGGCATGAGTCTCGCCTCATGAAGATCCGCGCCTTCGTCCAGTTCCTACTCCTGCTGGTGTTCTGGCTGCTGCTGTCCTGGCGGTTCGACCCGGTGTTCCTGTTCATGGGTGTCGGGTCGGCGGCGCTGGTGACGTGGCTGACCCTGCCGTTGGTGACCAAGGTGCTCGGGCCCGACCTCGGCGGGCCCAGGGTCCTGGTGCGGCGCAGCATCGCCTACGCCGTCTACCTGGCGTGGATCGTCGGCCGCATCTTCCCGGCCGGACTCCAGATCGCCTACCACGTCCTGCACCCGAATCTGCCCATCGACCCCGGCGTCCTGCGCTTCCGGACCACGCTGCACAGCCCGGTGGCGCGCACGATCCTGGCGAACTCGATCACGCTGGTGCCCGGGACGATGACCCTGGAGGTCGACGGCGACGAGTTCGTCGTGCACGCCTTCATCCCCAGCGCCGCGGACGACCTCGCCTCGGCCAAGCTGCAGAACCGGATCGCGGACATCTTCCTCGAGGAACACGAGGCGGCACCCAACGTCGTCTGGGAACCGGTCTGGAGGGTGTCCTCATGAGCGCCTTCATGCTGGGTGCCCTGCTCGCCGTCGGGGTGCTGATCATCATGGGCCTCGCCCGGGTCTGGCTCGGGCCGACCATCTTCGACCGGCTCATCGCGGTCGCGCTGGTGTCCGTCAACGGCGTGGTCATCATCGTGCTGCTCGGCTTCTACTTCGAGCGTCCCGTCTTCTTCCTCGACATTGCCCTGGGCTATGCGCTGTTGGCGTTCCTCGTGCCCATCGCACTCGGGCGCTACTTCGAGGGGACGGGGCACCGATGAGCATCGTCGCGATCGTCCTCATCGCCGCCGGCCTGGTCTTCCTGGCCGTCAGCGCACTCGGCCTGTTCCGCCTGCCCGACCTGTACACGCGCGGCCACGCGGTGGCGAAGTCGGAGACGCTCGGGCTCCTGCTGATCTTCGGCGGGTTGTTCTTCCACCCGGCGCTGACGCCGGATGCCGCCGTGCGCCTGCTGATGGTGCTCGTCTTCGCGCTGATCGCGAACCCCACCGCCGTCCACGCCCTGATCCGCGCCGCCCGCCGATCGGGCCGGCGACCCTGGACCGTGAAGGGGGACGACGCATGATCCTGGCCCTCGACATCCTGCTGTTCCTCATCCTGATCGTGACGGCCGTGCTCGCCCTGCAGGTCAAGGATCTGCTGACCGCGGTGGCCATGCTGGCGGCCTACAGCCTGTTCGCCGCGCTGCTTTTCGCCGGAATGCAGGCGGTGGACGTCGCCTTCGTCGAGGCCGCACTCGGTGCCGGGTTGACCGGCGTGCTGTTGATCGGCGCCATCCTGGCCACGAGCCGACGCATCGACGGCCGTGAGGGCCTCGGACGCCGCCTCGTGGTCGGTGGTGTGGTACTGAGCTTCGTCGGGCTGATGCTGTTCGCCTCGGGCGGCCTGCCCGACCGCGGCGACCCCGACGCCCCGGCCCACCACCGGGTCGCGCCGGTCTACCTCTCCAGTTCGATGGAGGACACGCAGACGCCCAACGTGGTCACCTCCCTGCTCGCCGACTACCGCTCCATGGACACCCTCGGCGAGACCCTGGTCATCCTGACCGCGGCGCTGGCCGCCTCCCTGGTCCTCGTGCGCCGAGAGGAGGACGAGGAATGACCGGTTCCTACCCCAGCGAGGTCGTCCGCGTCGTCTGCAGCGTGCTGTCGCCGTTCATCGCGATGTTCGGCCTGTACGTCATCGCCCACGGCCACTACGGGCCGGGGGGCGGCTTCGCGGGCGGCGTGATCGTCGCCGTCGCCGCGATCCTGCCCCGCATGACCCTCGACGAGAAGCTCGCCTACGGGGCCGTGCCCTCGATCACGGGCCCCCTGGCGGGTGGGATCGGCATGCTGCTGTTCATCGCCTGCGGTGTCGCCCCGCTGTTCGCCGGCGGCGCCTTCCTCGACTACGGAGCCCTGGCCTTCGGAGGCGTGGACCCCGCCTACGCGCGCTACCTCGGCATCCTCGTCGTCGAGATCGCGGTCGGCCTTGCGGTCTTCGGTGCGCTGGTCCTGCTCTACGACGTGCTGGCCGGGAGGACCGACTGATGGAGGCCCTCTTCCTCGACCGCTACGTCTACCTCTTCGTGCTCGTCCTGCTCGCGGTGGGCCTCTACGGCATGCTCGCCAAGCGGAACCTCGTGCAGAAGATCATCGGCATGACGATCTTCACCACGGCGATCTACCTGTTCTTCATCGAGGGCAGCGTCAAGGACGGTGCCACCGCTCCGATCATCGACCCCGAACTCGGCTCGGATCCGGTCCACTACGTCGACCCCCTGCCCCACCTGCTGATCCTCACCGCCATCGTCGTCGGTGTCGGCGTCGTCGGCGTCGCCCTCGCCCTGGTGGTGCGCATCTACCGGATCCACGGAACACTCGACGAGGACGAGCTGGTCCGACGCATGTCGGCCCCGCCCGAGGCGGCCCGCACCGGCGCCGATGACGCCGACCCGGGCGACCGGGGAGGCGACGGGACCGACGGCACCGCGAACACCGGCAACGGTGGCCACGACAGCGGAGGACGCTGACCGTGACCCTGCTGCCCGTCCTCTTCGTCCTCAGCCTGCTCACCGGCGCCGTCGTCGCGACGCTGGCCGGACTCTGGCGCGCTGCCGCCGCCCAGGTCGTGGCCGTGATCACCATGGTCACGGGCCTGACCCTCGCGGTCGTGGGTCTGGTGTCGACGATCCGGCACGGCCCGATCCACCACGAACTCGGGGGCTGGCCCCCACCGGTGGGTATCGAATACGTCCTCGACCCGCTGTCGGGTTTCGTCGCGACCGTCATCGCCTTCATCGGCCTCATGGTGACGATCTACCCGGTCAAGGCCGGGTTCGACACCCGGCCCCACCGCGGCACCCCGCTGTACGGGCTCGTGCTGCTGCTGCTGACGGGGCTCGCCGGCGTGATCCTGAGCGGCGACCTGTTCCACCTGTTCGTCTTCCTCGAGATCTATGCGATCTCGACCTACGGGCTGGTGGCCCTCGGCGGCGACCGGGCGCTGTTCGCCAGCTTCCGCTACCTACTGATCGGGACGGCGGGAAGCGGGCTGTACCTCATCGGTGTCGGGTTCATCTACTTCTCGACCGGCTCGCTGAACATGGCCGACGTCGCGGAGCTGTTGCCCGCGCTGGCCGACTCGCCGACCATCGCGGGCGCGCTCGCGCTCATCGTCACGGGCCTGGCCGTCAAGATGGCGCTGTTCCCGTTCCACGTCTGGCTGCCCGACGCACACAGCTACGCGCCACCCGGGGTCGCCGCGCTGCTGGCCGCGGTCCAGGTCAAGGCGGCCGCCTACGCGCTGATCCGCATCCTCTTCGACGTCTTCGGGCCCGCCTACGTGGCCGACCTGAACGTCACCACGCTGCTGGCCTACTTCGGTGCGGCCGGTGTCGTCGTGGGTTCGGTCATGGCGGTGCGCGTCAAGGACATCAAGCGACTGCTCGCCTACTCGACGGTGGCGCAGCTCGGCTTCATCGGCATGGGCATCGGTATGGCCTCGCCCCTGGCGCTCATCGGGGCGATGTTCCACGTCCTCAACCATGCGGTCATGAAAAGCTGTCTGTTCCTCGTCGCTGGCGGTGTGCTCGAACAGACCGGCATCAAGGAGATCGCCCGCTACGCAGGGATGTGGCGACGCATGCCCTGGATGATGGTGGGCCTGGGCATCGCCGCGATGTCGATGATCGGGATCCCGCCGACCGCCGGGTTCTTCAGCAAGTGGTACCTGGTCCGCGGCAGCATCGAAACCGAACAGTGGGTGCTGGCCTTCGTCATCGTGACCTCCAGCCTGCTCACGCTGGCCTACTTCATCCGCATCTTCGAGCAGATCTTCACCCAGGAGCCCCAGGAACCGGCGGTCGAGGAAGCCTACGAGCCCGGGCCGCGGGTGCTCGGGCCCGTGGGTGTGCTGGCCTCGGCGATCGTGGTGATCGGGCTGGCGAACGCGCTGATCGTCACCCAGGTCCTCGAGCCGATCGCCCAGCGCCTGTTGGGCTGACCCACGCGTCGTCGCTCATCACGCTGAGGTCGTCGCCCACCACGGTCCGCTGCACGGTTCGGCGAATTCGATGCGGGCGACGCAACGTCGGGACGTTCGACACCTGCTAACCGGCCCCACCCGGCCAATGCTTCATTGTGACCGGACCGAAAAATGGTCCGGAGACCCGCCGTCGCCGTAGGGGGCGATCGCTGGGCAGATGATTGGGGCGACCATGAACGAGGACATCGGGGGTTCGGCCTGGGCGTCGCCGCTCTTGCGCGGCCTGCCGGAAGCCGACCTGCAGGTGCTGCTCGACGTCTGCCGGGTCTCGCACGTCGACCGTGGACGACAGCTGCTCCGTGCCGACGATGATCAGGTCGCGCTCCTCGCCCGGGGCGCCGCGAAGGCGCACGCACCGACCCGGGCCGGAGACCAGGTGATCACCGCGATCCTCGGGCCGGGGGACGCGTGGGGCTTCGGGGTCAGCCTGGGCTACCGGGTGGCCGGTACCGACGTGACGGCCATCGAGCCGGTGGACGCGCTGGTCCTGTCGGGGCACGATCTCCGGCGCCTGCTGGGTAGCCATGCGGCGATCACGACCGCATGCCTGCGGACCGTCGGTCGGCAGCTGGCCCTCGCGCAGGCGGAAACGCTCCAGTTCGCGGGCACCACCACGGCCGAACGGGTCACACACCGCATCCTCGAACTGGCCACCCGATGGGGCAGGGAGCAGGGCGGTCGGATCGTCGTGACGCTACCCATCACCCAGGACGAAATCGCCGCGTGGGCCGCCACGTCCCGCGAATCGACCGCGAAGGTGCTGCACAGCCTCCGACGCGCCGGCATCGTCGAAACGGGGCGTCGCTCCCTGCACATCCTCGACGTCGAGGCGCTGCGCAAGCGGTGCATGAGCCGCGACACCGACACGGTGATCGACCTCGTCGAGGTCCTCTCGTGACCACGGCGTCGTCTCCGCGCACGGGCCGCTGCATGCTCACCGTGACGGTTCCGCCGGGCGGTCTCGGTAGCCGTCGGCCTGCAGGTTGAACAGTTCTGCGTAGAGCCCGCCACGGGCCATCAACGCGTCGTGGCTGCCGTCCTCCACGATGCGTCCCTCATCGAGGACCAGGATGCGGTCGGCTGCA
>SLRZ01000177.1 GCA_007130695.1 Nitriliruptoraceae bacterium | reverse complement strand
GGTTGCATGTGGCCAGCGGTACGGCGGAGATCCTGGGAGGGGTGGGCCTGGTGCTCCCCGCCGCAACACGGATACGCCCCCAGCTGACCCCGATGGCGGCGGCGGGGCTCGCGATCGTGATGGTGCTGGCCGCGCTGTGGCACGTTCCTCGGGGTGAGGTGCCCAACGTCGTCTCGACCCTCGTCATGGCGGTCGTGCTCATCTGGCTGGCCCGGGTGCGCTGGCGGACACATCCGATCGCACCTCGAGATCACGTCGACGCCAGGTGAACGGTCCGTCGAACCGACCGCGACGGTCGCGGATCGTCCAGCGTCAAATCAAGCGCTTCGAACTGGCGAGCGACGGCCGGAGGAGCTACCCGCCGATCGACGCCATCGCCGTGATCGTGGGCGCCCTCCGGAAATGTTCCCGCCGACGCCCTGGCTACTGGCACTCGCGCACCAACCCGTGATTCTGATCGTTGTGGCGAGGGGTGTCAGGCGCCCACAACGTCGCGAGCCGCGAGGACCACGAGGTGACTGAGCCTCGCGACCTGATGATCACGCTGGCCGCGAAGGGATGCGGTTCTTCGGCCGAAGGACCGCACCGGCTGCTGCCGGCTGCGGCAGGGTGGTGAGGCCTCCAGTGGGTCTGTTGTGTTCGAGTCGCTTGGTCGGTTCATGGCCGGGACTCCCTGCACAACCGCAGTCGGAATCCAAGACGTGTGTGGGCCGTGAACCCCGGTGTCAGCGTCGTGCAGGGGACGTTCGTCGGGTCCGCGGTGTTCGGCGTGGCTCGTCGCTTCGCCTCGGGCGACGGCGTCGGGCGATGGTCGGCTCGCGCCGGCCGACGTCCGGCATGACCCGACACGGCCCGGTTCGGATGTCGGGTGACTACGTTCGTGGTCTCATCGACCTCGGAGTCCCGACCCATGGAGTACCGCCCGCTCGGACGCAGTGGTTGTGTCGTGTCGTCGTTGTGTCTCGGGACGATGACGTTCGGACGCGAAGCCGACGAGGCCGGATCCGTCGCGCAGTTGGATGTCTTCATGGAGGCCGGTGGCACGCTGATCGACACCGCCGACGTGTATGCGGGCACCGAGTCTGAGGCCATCATCGGCCGGTGGCTGTCCAGCGCTCCGGCAGACGTGCGCGACCAGGTCGTGCTTGCGACCAAGGCCCGGTTCCCGACCGGAGATGGCCCGAACGATCTCGGGCTCTCGAGGCGGCACCTGTCGATGGCGCTGGATGCATCGTTGCGTCGGTTGCAGTTGGACACCATCGACCTGTACCAGGTGCATGCCTGGGATCCGCTGACCCCGCTGGAGGAGACACTGCGGTTCCTCGACGACGCGGTGGCGGCCGGCAAGATCCGGTACGTGGGACTGTCCAACTTCACCGGGTGGCAACTGCAGCGCGCGGTGGACCTCGCCGAGTTCCACGGTTGGTCGCGGCCGGTGACGCTGCAGCCGCACTACAACCTGCTCGGTCGCGAACTCGAGTGGGAGATCGTGCCCGCGTGTGAAGCCAACGGGCTTGGCATCCTGCCGTGGTCGCCGCTGGCGGGCGGATGGCTGACCGGCAAGTATCGGCCCGACGAGCGACCGACGGGCGCGAGCCGGGTCGGCGAGAACCCGGACGCCGGACTCGAGGCCTACGACCGACGCAGCGCAGAACAGCGGACCTGGGACGTGATCGACGCCGTCCGGACGGTCGCCGACGGTCGTGGGGTGTCGATGGCGCAGGTCGCCCTGGCGTGGGTCGCGGACCGACCGCAAGTGACGTCGGTGATCCTCGGGGCTCGCACCGAGGCACAGCTCGCCGACAACCTCGGCGCTGCCGGTTTGCACCTCGACGAAGAGGAGACCGCGCTGCTCGATCAGGCGAGCGACCCCGGTGCAGCCGGCTACCCATACGGCGGCCCGGGTGTCCAGCAACGTAGCCGTCAGGTGAGCGGCGGACGCTGAAGGCGCGTCCCCGACGTCGCCCCCCTCGATCCTGCCGCCCTCCCTGTGCTGGACGAGGACGGTTACCGCCACGAGGACGGAATGGGGAACCTGTAGGCAACCGCCGAGTTGTTCCGCGCGGCACCCTCGGTCGGACCTCGCCGGCTCGAACGCGGAGGAGATCGCCCGTCCTGCCTCTAGGGTGATGGGAGTTCTGACAATCACAGAGAGTGCCGGTTTCCAAGGGCGCCGCAGGCCCGCAGAAGAAGCTCAAACCGGTGGTGGGCGCTATTGGCTCCACGAGCGGCCCTGACGGGCAAAGCCCTTCATGTCAGCGCGCCGCTGCCCGACCCATGTCGGCCGTCCTCGCGCGGTTCGTAGCGCTCGAATTCGTCGGCCAGCTCGTCCGCTTGCGCAATCAGGTCAACTGGTTCGCACGCGATCTCGGAGCCGGGCGTCGACACGGGCCAGGTCCAGGTCGCCACGCTCGAGCGAGCCGACGATGAACTCGTAGGCCTCGTCGTCCGCCACGTCGAGGACGAGGCCGTTCAGTCGCAGGAACACATCGGCGGCCGCGAAGGCGACGCGCTTGTTCCCGTCGAGGAACGGGTGGTTCATCAACAGGCTCTCGAACAGGGCCGCAGCCTCGTGCACCACGTCGCGGTAGTAGCCCGTCTGCGGGCGGTAGAGAGCGGACTCGAGCGCGCCCCCGTCGCGAACGCCTCCCGCACCGCCGAAGTCGCCGAGGAGACGGTCGTGGATGGCCAGCACCTCGACGAGGGTGAGGTAGTCGCTGGCCACCTACTCGGCCAGCCGACGGTAGAGATCACGGTGCTGCTCGATCGAGCCGCTCAGGTGAGCGAGCACCTGCTCCCGGGGACGCTCGCCCCGCTTGCGTGCGACGTACTCGCCGAGCGCCTCCTCGATGACCGACTGGAGCTGTCGCCCCTCCTCAGCAGCGATCGCCCGGACCCCATCGAGGATCTCCGGCCGCGCCTGTGAAGCGAACTTCTGTCGTGGCTCCGTCATGCGTCCAGGATAACTTGCTATTTCTTGAAATGGCTAGTCACGTGGCTCGCCGCACCGGGCTCGGCCCCCCACGCTGACGTCGGCGGGATGGCTTCCCCTCGAGATCCTGGGACGTTCTGCTCTGCCGCTGGTGGGGGTGTTCCGCAAGAGTCGAAGGAGCCCAAGGAGGCCTCATGCCCGCCACACCCGCGGACCCGCAGCTCCCGATCGTCCCCGGCTCGAACGAGCTCCTCGTCGACCGGTACCTGCCCGCCTTCGACACCACCATCATCGAGCACCGGGTCATGACCGCCGACCCGGCCACCACCTGGCAGGCGCTGGCGGAGCTCGACCTGATGCAGGTGCACACGCCCCTGATGGACGCCGCCCTCAAGGTGCGCGGCCTGCCCGCCACGGTCGCGAGCGCGATGGGACGCCAGCGGCCGCCGCCGCCACCCCCGCCGGAGCTGAAGCTGCGGGGTGACGGTCCAGGCCTGCCCGGCTGGTTGCCGCTCGGCGAGGTGGACGGCCAGGAGATCGCCTTCGGCGCCGTGGGTCGCTTCTGGCAGCCCGAGATCGAGTGGTTCGACGTCGAAGGGATGACCCCGGAGGACTTCGCCGCGTTCGCCGAGCCCGGCTGGGGGCGGATCGGCGCGAGCTTCTCGCTCCGGCCCTACGGCCTCACACGGACGCTGGCGTCCTACGAGGCGCGCACGGCCACACCGGACGCCGACTCCGCCAAGCGCTTCCGTCGCTACTGGGGGATCGTCAGCCCCTTCGTGGGCCACATCATGCGCGCCGCCCTCGACGCGCTGGCCGAGGACGCCGAACGGCACGCGAAGCACCGACCGGCCGCGTGAGACCCGACCGCCACGCGACGACGAGCGGGGCCCGATGAACCGCACCCGGACGGCGCCGCGGCCGCCCCTCGCTGGGGCTTCGGGCCCGGTGCCCGCCGAGATCGAACGGGCCAGCTCCAGCGACCTCATGCAGTTCGCCGTCGAGCAGTGCCCCACCCGCTGGCACGCGGGCGCGATCCTGCTACTGGAGTCCACCCTCGCCCTCGACCCGTCCCAGCTCGCCGACGCGCTGGACGAACGGCTGGCCGCCGTGCCCCGCCTGCGGCAACGGCTGCAGCGGACCCCGTTCGGGTGCGGGAGGCCCGTCTGGGTCGACGATCCGGCGTTCGGCGTGCGCCGCCATGTCCGGATGGTGACGTGCCCCTCCCCCGGCGACGACGGGACGCTGCTGGACCTCGCCGCCCGGGTGTCGGCGCAGCCGCTACCCGCCGACCGGCCGCGGTGGTCGCTGACCTACGTGACGGGGCTGACCGGCGGGCGCTCCGCGGTGGTCCTGGTCTTCCACCACGTGCTGACCGACGGGATGGGTGGGCTCGGGGTGCTCGCCCACCTCGTCGACGGCGCCCCCACGGCGCTTCGCCGCGAGCCGGGACCTGCCCCGTCGCGCCGGCGGCTGGCGGTCGATGCGGCCAGGACCCGGGTGCGCGCCGTGCTGCGTCTCCGGACGGGCCTGCGTCGCCTCCGTGACGGCCTCGGCGAGCTCGGTGCCGGTCGCCCCCCGTCGGCACCGCGATCGTCGCTGAACCGGCCGACCGGCCAGCACCGGCGGTTCGTCATGGTGGACGTCGACCTCGAGGCCGTCCGCGCCACGGCCCGGGCCCACGGCGGGACCATCAACGACCTCCTGCTGACCGCCGTCACCGCGGCGCTGCGCGAACTCCTGCTGGACCGCGGCGAGGTCGTCGACTCGCTCGTCGTGTCGGTGATCGTCTCGGGCCGCACACAGACGCCCACGGGCGAGCTCGGCAACGAGGTCGGCGCGATCCCCGTCTCCCTGCCCTTGACGGGCGCGCCAGTCGAGCGGCTCGAGCACATCGCCGCCGTGATGGAGACGAGAAAGCAGCCGGCCCGGGGTGCCTCCGCCGCGCTGATGGTCCCGGTATTCCGGCTGCTCGGCGCCCTGCGGGTGCTGCACCGCCTCCTCGACCGTCAGCGGTTGGTCAACACCCTGGTGACGAACCTGCCCGGTCCCACCGACCGACTGTCGTTCCTCGGTGTTCCCATCACCCGCCTGATCCCCGTGACGACGAGCGCCGGCAACATCTCCATCTCCTTCGCGGCGCTGTCGTACGCGGGCACGCTGACGGTGACCGCGGCGGTGGACCCCGAGAACTGGACAGACCGCGAACTGATCGTGGAGCACCTGCGACGGGCACTGGACGACCTGGTGGCCCCCGTCGCCGGGTGAGGTGCATGGCGGCGACCGGGGTGCCACCGACCCCGCGCACAGCTCTGGACGAGGGTCGGCGGCGGGTCTATCGTTCGTCGTGGGCGTCGTGCCGCGCCCGACCTCCGTCCCGGCGACCGCGCCGCCGGGTTCGAGGAGGCAAAGGGGACCGTGCGTGCTCGGCATGCGGATCGATGATGGACGTGCCGAGGCGTGCCGGTCGGCTCAGCGCGGGCGAGCCGGGCGTGCACGTGACGACACGAGGAACCGTCATGACCCGCAACGAATCCTTCAAGCGCCGCGTCCGCACTCGCATGGCCGCCACCGGCGAGAAGTACGGCGTCGCGCGCCGCGTCCTGCTGGAGCAGGCCACCGCCCGCGACGGGCACTCCCGGGTCTCCGAGCCCGAGCACAGCGACGAGATCATCCGCGCCAGGACCGGGCGCGGCTGGGACGAGTGGCGTCAGCTGATCGACGCCTGGCCCGGACACGAGGACGGCCACGCCGCCGTCGCGACCTGGCTGCAGAAGGAGCACGGCGTACCGGGCTGGTGGGCGCAGACCGTCACGGTCGGCTGGGAGCGCATCACCGGCCGTCGCCTGCCGCACCAGGTCGCCGACGGGACGTTCACCGCGAACCGCTCGGCGACGATCACGGTCGACGTCGAGGCGCTGGGCCAGCTGCTGCGCGACGAGGACGGCCTGCACGCGGCGTTCCCCGGCCTGCAGCCGCAGCTGCGCTCCCGGGTGACGTCCAAGACGGTGCGGGTGGGGCTGACCAGCGGAGTGGCCGAGATCGCGGTCCAGCCGAAGGACGACTCCCGGTCCACGGTGCACGTCAGCCACGCGAAGCTGACCTCGCCGGAGGAGGTCGCCCATTGGAAGGCGTTCTGGGGCGACTGGCTGGCCGTCCTCGACGAGGGCTGACCACCATTCCGGGGCGGCGCCCGCACGATCCGGCGCCGCCCCGAGCGCGTGTGGTGGGCTACTGGTCCGGCGACACCGTCATGTGCGCGACCAGCTGGTCGAGGGCGGTGCTCCAGCCGCCGGAGAATCCCATTTCCTCGTGGGCCTCCGCGTCCTCCCGCGTCGCGTGGATCGCCCGGACCGAGTAGCGCGTCCCCTCGCCGACGGCTTCGAACGTGAGCTCGGCGGTGAACTGGAACTCGCCCTCCCCCGGTACCTGCTGGGGCCGGTACCCGGGCCCGAGGGCGGAGGTCCACACCAACCGGTGGGGCGCCTCGACCTCGAGGTAGCAGCCGCCGGTGTCGTCGGCGAACTCCGTACCGTCGGGGCCCCGCATCACCGTGCGGAAGATGCCGCCGGGACGCAGGTCGATCTCGCACTCGACCGTCTCGAACGGCTTCGGTGCGAACCAGGCCTTCAGGTGCTCCGGCTCCGTCCAGGCCTTCCAGACGAGTTCGACCGGCACGTCGACCAGCCGCTCGAGCAGCAGGTCGCACTGGGGGTCGTGGGTGAACGACGTCGATGCGGTGGTCATGTCGTGTCCTTCTTCATCTCGTAGAGGTGCTCGTCGAGCCGGTCGAGGCGGCGCTCCCAGATACCGCGCTGCTCCGACAGCCAGCCCTCCGCGGTACGCAGCGGCCCGGGGGTGAGCCGGTAGGTGCGGACCCGACCCTGCTTGTGGGACGCCACCAGGCCGCTGTCCTCCAGCACGCGCAGGTGCTGCAGGAAGGACGGCAGCGCCATCTCGAATTCATCGGCGAGCTCGGTCGTGGCCGCCGGACCGCGTCCGAGTCGTTCGACGACTGCGAGGCGGGTGGGATCGGCGAGCGCCTTGAAGACGCGATCGAACTCCGGCTCCCTGGTGGGCGTCACAGAACAGTTAGTCATACACCTAACTATAGGGAGCCTGCCGGCCCCAGTCAACGATTCATCGGTCGCCGACGAGCCCGCCACCACTACCGGACGCGCTCACTCGGCCAAGAGCGCGTCGAGCTTCTCGTAGCCCTCGTCCACGCCGACCTCCATGCCGCTGACCAGCATCGCTTGGCGTTCCTCGAAGCTGGCGAAGAGCGACGAGCCCGTCAAGCGTGTCCGCCCGCCACCGAGATCCTCGAGGACGAGTCGCTCGAGGGTCACCCCGTCGGGGAAACCCTCGAAGGTGAAGGTCTGCACGATCAGCTCCGGGGCGCGCACCTCGTGGAAGCTGCCGAAGAAGCCGTAATCCTCCCCGCCCCCGCTGTGGACGTAGCGGTAGGAGCCACCGGTGCGGCAGTCGTGGTGGTCGATGCGCATCTCGAGCTCGTGGGGTCCCAGCCACCGGACGAGCAGCTCCGGGTCCGCGTGGGCGCGGAAAACCTTCTCGGGGGGCGCGTCGAACTCGCGGACGATGCGCATGATGGGGACATCGGGGTCGACGATGATCTGGGTCTCGTTGGTCGTGGCGCTGGTCATGGCCGTGCTCCTGTCTCGTCGCTCGGTGGGGTCGGTGCTGCGGGTGGGGCGTCGTCATCCGGCATCGTGCGCAGGACGTCGTCGAGACGGCGGTAGCGCTCCTCCGCCCGGCGGCGGTAGCGCTCGATCCACGCGGTCATCAGGTCGAACACCTCGGCCTCGAGGTGCACGGGGCGGCGTTGCGCGTCCCGGCTGCGGGTGACCAGCCCAGCCTCCTGGAGCACGCGCACGTGCTTGGAGACCGCCTGGATGCTCACGTCATAGGGCTCCGCGAGCTCGCTGACCGAGGCGTCGGCCACCGAGAGCCGCGCGACCATGTCCCGTCGGGTCGGGTCGGCCAGCGCCGAGAACACCCGGGAGAGCGGATCCACCGCCATCGCCACCTCCGTCACATTCAACCGTTGGGTTGATCACGACGATGGCCCAGATCCAGCCGCTTGTCAACCGTCTGGTTGAACTGGAACGGGAGGGGGCTCGATCCCAGGCGTGGGAGAAGGTTCGGTTCATGGAGTCCGCCTCGCGATGGGTGGGCCTACCCTCGCCTCGCACCACGGCAGGACGGAGGAACCGGGTGGGAGGTCTGAAGGTCCTGGATCTGTCCGACTTCCTGCGCGGTACCTGGAGGCTCGAACGCGAGATCCTCGACTTCTCGGCAGCAGCGCGATCGGGGCATTTCACGGGATGGGCGACGTTCAGCCCGGCCGCCGAGGTGCCGGGACTGCTGCGCTACGCCGAGCACGGCACGGTCGAGCTCGGCTCCCACCGGGGCCCCGCCGTCCGGCGCCTCGGTTACCACCTCGACGGCCCCCGCGGCCGGGTGGTGTTCGACGACGGGCGGTACTTCCACGACCTCGACCTTCGTGGCGGCACCTGGGAGGTCGAGCATCCTTGCCGGGCCGACCACTACCGCGGGCGCTTCGAGGTCGATGGTCACCACCGGTGGCGCCATGAGTGGGTGGTGACCGGCCCCCACAAGCACCACTGCATCCGCACGGTCCTCGAACGCGCGGAACCCTGAGCCTGCCGCGCGCACCGATGCCCGGTGGCGGGGCGTCCCTCTGCGGCGAACCTGACTAACGGGCCCCGGCGGCCTGTTCGGCCAGCCGTCCGATGCCCTCGACGGTCGCCTGCATGTTGGTGCGGTGCTCCTCGAGCCGACGCTCGATGATGCGCTCCTCCTTGTCGGGCCTGGCCTCGATCGCCGGCGTGAGCCCGGACGGGGCGGGGCCGAGGCGGACCCGCTGTCGGAGCACGGTTCCCTCGTCACGGGGTTCGAGGATGAAGCGCCACTGGGCCATCGGGTGGTCGGGCTCGCCGACGACCCAGGCGAACTCGGTCGGCGGGTCGTTCGCCACGATGGTGCAGGTCGTCTCCCATTCGCCGACGATCGGGTGACGGTTGCGGCCGACGAAGTGCTCGTCGTCGACCCAACGCACCTCCTGGAGTTCCTCGGAGAACTGCGCCGGCGTGGTCGGGTCGCTGGCGAACCGCCACACGGTGTCGGGCGACGCGTCCACGTAGGTCTCGACCTCGGTGGTGGGGCCGTCGGCGTACTTCATGGTGACTGCTCCTGACCGGTTTGGTCCGTCGGTACCTCGGCGCACAGGCCGAGAAGGGTTTCGAGGGTTGCCAGACGCTGCTCGAGCGGCCCGTCGAGCTTGGCCTGCAGCGTCGTCACACCGGCAGCCCGGTAGTGGGCCAGCCGTTCCCGTACGACCTCGGGCGGACCGAGCAGGTTGGTGCGCCGTCCGAGGTCGACCGGGACGTGGTCGGCCGCCTCGTCGCGGTGCCCGTCGAGCCACAACCGCTGCACGGTGCGTACCTGCTCGCCGTAGCCCTGCCGCTCGAACGCGTCGGTGTAGAAGTTGTGGTCGCGGCTGCCCATCGCCCCGAGGGTGAAGGCGTAGCCGCGTGCGTGGCGGCGGGCGGCCTCCTCCTCGTCGTCGGTGAACTCCACCGCGACCGGCACGACGATGTCGAGGTCCTCGACGGAACGGCCGCCGCCTCGCGCGCCGCGGGCCAACGGGTCGAGGAACACCGGGGCCGTCTCGGGCACCAAGGCGTTGGCCAGCCACCCGTCGGCCAACTCGCCGGTGAGTTCGAGGTTTCGCGGACCGAGCGCGGCCACGTAGACGGGCACCTCGGTGGGTGGGGCCATCGACCGGATCGACCGTCCGTCGGAGTCCGGCAGCGGGAGCTGCACCATCACGCCCTCGTGGGCGAGGCGCTCCCCCGCCGCGACCTTGCGCACGATCTCGATCGTGTCGCGGGTCAGGCTCACCGGCCGCCGGAAGGGCACGCCGTGCCAGCCCTCCATGACCTGGGGGCCGCTCGTGCCCAGCCCGAGGACGAAGCGGCCACCCGACAGGTGTTGCATCGACATCGCCGACATCGCCAGCATCGCCGGCGTGCGGGCGCCGACCTGGGCGATCCCCGTCGCCAGGCGTATTCGGGAGGTCACCGCCGCGAGGTAGGCCAGTGGGGTGAACGCGTCGTAGCCCCACGCCTCGGCCACCCACACCGAGTCCGCCCCCAGCCGTTCGGCCTCCCGGACGAACGTGACGGCATCCGCGTCGAGGTGGCCGACCGCGACCGCGACACGCATCTGGCCACTCCTCCCTGTCCGGGCCGACACCATCGCCAGATTCGTTCCCGGCCCGTTGCTCCGTGGAAGCGACTATGCATGCGCAGGTGGTTTCTGGCGAACAACCGGGACACCCGACTCCGCGCCGCGGATGTCGAGAACCCCGAGCCGGCTCCGTCCCCGGGGTGAGCGCGGCCACGAGGTCGCCACGTCCAGAGAGGAAATGACATGACCAAGTACCTGCTCCTCAAGCACTACCGGGGTGCCCCGACGCCGGTGAACGACGCCCCCATGGATCAGTGGACGCCCCAGGAGATCAGCGACCACATCCAGTTCATGAATGACTTCGCTGCCCGCCTTGAGGGGACCGGTGAGTTCGTCGACGGGCAGGCGCTCGCGCCGGAGGGCATGTGGGTCCGGTACGACGGCGAGGGCCGCCCGCCGGTCACCGACGGACCATTCGCGGAGACCAAGGACCTGATCGCCGGCTGGATGATCATCGACGTGGCCAGCCAGGAGCGGGCAATCGAGCTGGCCGGGGAGCTGTCCTCGGCCCCGGGGCAGGACGGCCGGCCGATCCACGAATGGCTCGAGGTACGACCGTTCCTCGAGGCGGCCCCACCGGCGGGCGTGTGATCGGCCGATGCCCGACGATCTCGACACTGCCCGCCTGCGGGACCTGGTCCCGCAGGTGATCGGTGTCCTCGTCCGTCGTGGAGCCCCGTTCGCGACCGCCGAGGACGCCGTCCAGGACGCCCTGCTCGCGGCGCACGAGACGTGGCCGAGGGACCCACCCCGCGACGAGAAGGCGTGGTTGATCACGGCGGCCTGGCGGAGGTTTCTCGACGCCACCCGGTCCGACGCCGCGCGCACCGCACGCGAGCTGCGCGTGGACGCCGAGCCGCTACCGGGCCCCGCCACGGAACGCGACGACACCCTGGAGCTGTACCTGCGCTGCGCGCACCCTTCGCTCACACCCGCGTCGGCCGTGGCCCTGACCCTGCGTGCTGTCGGCGGGCTCACCACCCGGCAGATCGCTGCGGCATACCTGGTGCCCGAGGCCACTATGGCCCAGCGGATCAGCCGCGCCAAGCGAACCGTGAGCAGCGTCCCCCTCGATGAGCCCGGCTCGTTCGGCACGGTGCTTCGGGTGCTCTACCTCGTGTTCAACGAGGGCTACTCCGGCGACGTCGACCTGTCGTGCGAAGCGATCCGCCTGGCACGGCGGCTGCACACGGTCACCGGGCACGAGGAGGCGGCTGGACTGCTGGCCCTGATGCTGCTGCACCACGCCCGGCGACCGGCACGCACCCGGCCGGACGGCTCCCTGGTGCCCCTTGCCGCCCAGGACCGGTCCCTGTGGGACACCCACCTGGTGGCGGAGGGCGTCGCGCTCCTCCAGTCAGCGCTCGCCCGCGACCGGCTGGGCGAGTATCAGGCACAGGCAGCCATCGCCGCGCTGCACGGTGACGCGCGGAGTACCGCCGACACCGACTGGGTGCAGGTGGTGGAGTGGTACGACGAGCTCGTGGCCCTCACGAAGTCCCCCGTCCACCGGCTCAACCGGGCGGTGGCGGTCGGCGAAGCCGACGGTGCCCGCGCAGGGTTGGCGGCGCTGGAGCCGTTGGACCCGGAGTTGCCCCGCTACACCGCGGTGGCTGCGTATCTGGCCGAGAAGGACGGAGACCTGCGCCGCGCCGCCGACCTGTACGCCGCGGCAGCTCGTCGGGCCGCCAACGTGCCGGAGCGCGACCACCTCGTCCGGGAGGCAGCGCGGATGCGTCAGGGCTGAGAGGTGACAGCACGTGCCACCGCAGGGACCGGGCCCTCACCCCCGACTTCTCTCTCCTGCTCCGGCGAGCCCGGCGATGCGGTCCGCGACCAT
>SLRZ01000011.1 GCA_007130695.1 Nitriliruptoraceae bacterium | reverse complement strand
TCACCGCCCGACGACCTCACCGGTCGTCGAACAGCCCGGCGTCCGGCTCGATGCCGTAGAAGACGCGCTCGCACACGCGGCGCACGTGGCGGGCGTTGCGGCGTCGGTCGTCCTCGAGTTCCTGCCACCCACCGCGCGGATAGCCCAGCGCACGCGCGACCCGCTCGAGTTCATCGGTGTTCTGCGGCAGCACGTCGACGTTGCGGTAGCGCAACAGGTAGAGACGGTTCCGCAGGTGCGACAGGAAGCGGTAGGCGTCCCGCATCCACACGGCGTCGCGGTGCTCGAGCAGGTCGGCGTCCTGGAGCGTGTCCAGCACCTGCAGCGTGGACGGCGAACGCAGAGCGCGGTGGGTGTGGCCGTGCTGCTGCTGGAGCAGCTGCACGGTCCATTCGATGTCGGCCAGTCCCCCGGGGCCGAGCTTCAGGTGCCGGATGGGGTCGACACGCTTGGGGATGCGCTCCTGCTCGATGCGCACCTTCATCCGGCGCATCCGTGTGACCCGGTTCTCGCCGAACTCCTCCGGGTAGGCCACCTCTGCGGTGGCCGCGACCATGCGCGAGCCGAGATCGCTGTCCCCCGCCACGGCCCGGGCCCGCAGCAGCGCCTGGTGCTCCCACGGTTCGGCCCACCGGGTCCAGTAGGTCTGGTACGAGGCGAGCGACCGCGACAGCGCGCCACTGCGTCCCTCCGGTCGTAGATCGGCGTCCACGTCGAAGGCGGTGCCCTCGGCCGTGATCGCCGACAGGGACCGCATCACGTTCGCGGCGATCTCGAGCGCCACCGAGGTCGCGGCGGATTCGTCCTCCCCCTCCACGGCCTCGTGGACGAACAGCACGTCGAGATCCGAGACGTAGTGCAGTTCGCGGCCCCCCAGCTTGCCCATGCCGATGATGGCCACGCGCACGGGCAGGTCCTGGGGGCGTGGCAGGTCCCGACGTGCCGCCTGGGCCGTCAGCTCGGCGCGCAGCGCGCCCTCCAGGCAGGCCTCACCGAGGGCGGTGAGCTCCTCGCCGACCCCGGACACCGAGGTGTCCCCGTTGAGGTCGCGCAGGACGATACGCAGCAGTTCGTGCCGCTTGAAGCGACGCAGCGCGTCGGTGGTGTCCTGCCAGTGCAACCGGCCGAGTGCCTTGCGGACCAACTGGTCCCGGGTCCGGGGCTGATCCCGCAGAGCGTCGTCGTTCAGCCAGTCCACACCGCGTGGCTGGTCGACCAGCAGCTCGCCGGCCACCCGACTGGTCCCGAGCACGCGGGCCAGCAACTCCGCCGCCGGCGGGTGGTCCCGTAGCCGGGACAGCAGCTGCGTGGAGTCCCCGTGGGCCTCCAGCAGGTCCCGGAACGACGCGAGGCCGGTGTCCGGATCCGGGGTGTCCTGTAGTACCTGCAGGATGGCCGGCAGAACGGCCCGCAGGGTCCGGGCCCGTCGTGACACTCCCGCCGTCAGGCGTCGCACGTGGCGCACCGCGGCCTTCCCGTCGCGGAACCCCAGCGCCGAGAGCCGTTCGACCGCCGCCTGCTCCCCCATCCCCGGGGTCGTGCCGCCGCTGGTGACGACCCCGCTGTCGCCGGCCGGAACCGTGGCGTACACCTCCAGCAGGGGGCGGTAGAAGAGCTTGGCGTGCAGTTCGCGCACCCGGGTCTGGGCCTGCCCGAGATCCTTGAGGAAGGCGCTGCGTGCCGAGGCATCGTCACTGGACCGGTAGCCCAGTGCCCGGGCGAGCCATTCCTGCCGCGCGTCGTCCTCGGGGATCGTGTGCGTCCGCCGTTCGTGGGCCAGTTGGAGACGGTGCTCGACGGTGCGCAGCATCCGGTAGGACTCGGCGAACTCGCGGGCATCGTCCTCTGCGACGTAGCCGCCCTGGACCAGGGCCCGCAGTGCCCGGATCGTGCCCGTCTCGCGCAGGGCGAGGTCGCCCCGGCCGTGGACGAGTTGCAGCAGTTGGACCGCGAACTCGATGTCGCGGATCCCTCCGGGTCCGAGCTTGATCTGCCGCTCACCGTGACGCACGACCTCGGGCTTGTTCTCGATACGGGTCTTCATGCGCCGGATCTCGGCGACCACGTCGGCGTCGAGGCGCTCGGGCCACACGAACGGTTCGGCGGCCGACAGCAGGCGGCGGCCGAGGTCGTGGTCCCCGGCGACCGCACGGGCCTTGATCAGTGCCTGGAACTCCCACGTCTTGGCCCACCGCTCCCAGTAGGCGACGTAGGACTCGACCGTCCGCGACAGTGCACCGGATCGCCCCTCGGGCCGCAGCGTCGAGTCCACGTCGTAGGCACGTCCCATCGTCGTGGAGGCGTTCAACAGTTCGAGCACCCGCCCGAGGACCGCGCGCGTCTCGCTTCCGGCGGCATCCTCGTCGTCCTCCTCGCGGGGCTCGTGGACGAACACCACGTCGACGTCGGAGACGTAGTTCAGTTCGCGCCCACCGAGCTTGCCCATGCCGATCACCGAGATGCGGGCCCGCGGCCGGCCCTCGCCGACCTGTTCGTGGACGGCAGCCAGTGTCCCGGTCAGGACCGCCTCCGCCAGACCGGCGAGCTCCCGGCCGACGTCGTCGACGTCGGTGACGCCCGTCAGGTCCCGGGCGGCGATGTCCGCCGTCGCCCGACGGCGGATCGCGGCGATCGCCGCCGCCTGCTCCTCGGGCTCGTCGTGGGCGGCGACGGCCTCGGCGACCTCGGCCGCGACCGCCTCGACGTCGATGCCGTCCGGGGTGCGCAGGGCCAGTGCCGCGTCCTCGTAGCGGGCGAGGAGATCACCCAGGGGGCGGGAGACGCCCGCGAGGGTGACGATCCGGGTCAGCCACGCGGTGTCCGCGCGCACGTCGGCGAAGAGGTCCGGCTGCTGGACCGCCAGTTCGGTCAGGGCGAGCAGGGCGTCCTCGGGGCCCGCGGCCTCGGAGAGGAGCGCGAGCACGTCCGCATCGGGTTCCTCCCCGTCGAGCAGCCCGGCTTCGCGCAGGCGCGGCAGTGCCCGGTCCGGTTCGAGCCCGGCCGCGGCCAACCGGGCCTGCACCGAGGCGCGGGGACCCACCATGTGCGCTCCCGCCCTACAGCAGTTGCAGGTAGCGGTCGACCTCGAACTGGGTGACGTGGGCCGCGTACTCGTCCCACTCCTGGCGCTTGTTCGCGAGGAAGTACGAGAACAGGTGCTCGCCGAGCGTCTCGGCCACGAGCTCGGACTCCTCCATGGCCTTCAGCGCCTCGCCCAGGCTGGAGGGCAGCCGGTCGATCCCGGAGGCCGCACGTTCGACCGGCGAGAGCTCGAAGGTGTTGTCCTCGCTCTCCTCGGGCATCTCGTAGTTCTCCTCGATGCCCTTGAGGCCGGCCGCCAGGATCAGGGCGAACGCGAGGTAGGGGTTGCAGGCCGGGTCGGGCGAGCGGTACTCGATGCGGCTCGAGGCACCCTTGCGCGGCTTGTACAGCGGCACCCGGATGAGCGCGCTGCGGTTGGAGTGGCCCCAGGAGATGTAGACCGGGGCCTCACCCGAGGGCAGCGGCCCGTGCAGGCGCGCCGTGAGCCGCTTGTAGGAGTTGACCCACTGGTTGGTGACCGCGGTGATCTCCCGTGCGTGACGGAGCAGGCCGGCGGTGAACTTCTTGGCCGTGGGTGAGAGGTGGTAGCGGTCGCTGGCGTCGTGGAAGGCGTTGGTGTCGCCCTCGAACAGCGACAGGTGCAGGTGCATCGCGTTGCCCCACTGGCCCTCCATGGGCTTGGGCATGAAGGTCGCGTACACCCCACGGTGCAGCGCGGTCTCCTTGACCACGAGGCGGAACGTCATGATGTTGTCGGCCATCGTCAGCGCGTCCGCGTAGCGCAGGTCGATCTCGTGCTGGCTCGGCGCGACCTCGTGGTGGGAGTACTCGACGCTGATGCCCATGCGTTCGAGCATGTTTATCGCCTGCCGGCGGAAGTCCTGCTGGACGTCCAACGGGGTCATGTCGAAGTAGGAGCCGTTGTCGAGGGGCACGGTGCTCTTGGAGTCCTCGAAGAGGAAGAACTCCATCTCCGGGTGGATGTAGAACGTGAAGCCCATGTCCTGCGCCCGCTCGAGCTGGCGTTTGAGCACCTGGCGGGGGTCCGCGGCGAACGGCTGGCCGTCCGGGGTGACGATGTCGCAGAACATCCGTGCCACGCCCTGCGATTCCGGCCGCCAGGGCAGGATCTGGAAGGTCGAGGCGTCGGGGACCGCGAGCATGTCGGCCTCCTGCACGCGCGCGAACCCGTCGATCGCGGACCCGTCGAACCCGATGCCCTCCTCGAAGGCGTTCTCGAGCTCCGAGGCGGTGATCGCCACGCTCTTCAGCAGGCCGAGGACGTCGGTGAACCACAGGCGGATGAAGCGGACGTCGCGTTCCTCGACGGTCCTCAGGACGTATTCCTGCTGCTTGTCCATTGCTGGTCCGCTTTCGTCGAGTCACCGGTGGACGTCGCCGCAGGAGCGTAGCCGCGGAGACCCGTCTGGAGGCCGGCACGTTCGCCGGCCTCCAGACGGGGGCAGTGTGGGACGGTCGGTGACGGACCCTGCGTGCGGTCCGTCACCGACCATCCCGGCGTTGCTACTCGGACGACCGTTCGGGCGTGCGCCCGGCACGTTCGCCGGTGTCGCTGGTCGCCGTGCCGGCGCCGAAGACGAGCTCCGGGTAGCCGGGCACGCCGTGCTCGTGGAGGTCGAGGCCCTCGAGCTCCCATTCGCGGGGGGCGCGCAGCTGGCCCATGGCCTTGAGTACACCGAACAGGATGGCCGAGGTCACACCGACCCAGGCGACCACACCGATGATCGAGATCGCCTGGATCCCGAGGAGTGCGGCGCCACCACCGGAGAACAGCCCGTCCTCCATCGCGAACAGCCCCACCCACAGGGTGCCGAGGATGCCGCAGGTGCCGTGCACCGAGATCGCACCGACCGGGTCGTCGATCCTGATGGAGTCGAAGAACGACACCGACACGGCGACCACGAGACCGGCGACGAGGCCGACCAGCAGCGCGGGGAAGAACTCGACCACGTCGGCACCGGCGGTGATGCCGACGAGACCGGCGAGGATGCCGTTGCCGATCATGGCCACGTCGTACTTGCCGTTCTTCAGACGGGTGAACAGCGCCGCGGTCGTGGCACCACCCGAGGCGGCCAGGGCCGTGGTGACCAGCACGTGGGCGATCGCCTCGCCGTCGAGTTCCAGCACCGACCCACCGTTGAAGCCGAACCAGCCGAAGAACAGGAACAGCACACCGAGACCGGCGAGCGGCATCGAGTGCCCGGGGATGGCCCGCGGCTTGCCGGTCTTGGCGTCGAACTTGCCGATCCGGGGTCCGAGGACGAGTGCACCGACGAGGCCGGCGACACCACCGGTGAGGTGGACGATGGTCGAGCCCGCGAAGTCCACGAAGCCGAGCTGGTCGATCCAGCCGCCGCCCCAGGTCCAGGCACCCACGACCGGGTAGATCAGCGCGGTCATGACCACCGCGACGGCGAGGTAGGCACCGAACTTCATGCGTTCGGCGACCGCACCGGAGACGATGGTGGCCGCGGTGGCCGCGAACATCGCCTGGAAGGCGAAGTCGATCTCCAGGATCGCATCGGGCTCGTAGTCACCCCCGACCAGGAAGAACATGTCCGTCCCGATGAAGTTGCCCACCTGGGAGCCGTACATGATCCCCCAGCCGATGGCGTAGTAGGTGATGATCCCCAGGGTGATCGTCATCAGGTTCTTGCCGACGATGTTCGCCGCGTTCTTCTGGCGGGTCATACCGGCTTCGAGCATGGCGAAGCCGGCGTGCATGATGAACACCAGGACGGTCGCGACCATCAGGTACAACACGAGTGTGTTCAGTTCGAGGGCCTCGAGCGTGAGCCCCTCCTCCTGTGCATACGCGGGTGCGGTGACCAGCATCAGTGCTCCGGTCAACAGCCCCACCTTCGCAAGACGTCTCACCAGGATCCTCCATTGGTAGGTATTGGGACGCTGCAGGACCGGCGGTGCCGGTCGGTACGTTGAGGGACGCTACGAAGGCGGAGTTTCACCACCGTGCCCTGGTCGTTGCGGTTGTGTTTCGTCTGTTCCAACGAGTCCGAAAGGGTCCGTCGCATGTCACTGCGGGTCGCACTGGCGCAGGTCGAGGCCCGGGTCGGTGACGTCGACGGCAACGTCACCGAGATCCTCTCGGCGTGGCACCGCGCCGCGGGGCAGGGCGCCGATCTGGTCGTCTTCACCGAACTCGCGGTCACGGGCTACCCGCCCGAGGACCTGCTGCTCAAGCCCGAGTTCGTGCAGGCCAACCTCGACGCGGTCGAGCGGCTCGCCGCAGAAGGCCCCCACGGCACCGTCGCCGTCGTCGGGCACGTCGGCCGTGGCGACGGGGACCGCGACGGCGACGCCACCGACGCCACCCACTGGGACGTGGCGCTGCCGGCACGTCACCTGCGCAACTCCGCCTCGGTGATCGCCGACGGCCGGGTGGTCGCCACCTACGACAAGCAACGCCTGCCCAACTACGGGGTCTTCGACGAGGCCCGCTACTTCACCCCCACCGAGGAGCCCTGCGTGGTCCGCGTCGCGGGGGTCCCGGTCGGCGTGGTCCTCTGCGAGGATCTGTGGACCGAGCAGGGCCCCGTCGCGGGCGCGGTCGGGGCCGGGGCCCGGGTGCTGGCCAACCCCAACGCGTCCCCCTACCACCGCGGCAAGCGCACCGACCGGGAGGCGTGGGCGTCCTACCACGCCCGCGAGCACGACCTGTGGGTCGCGTGGGTGAACGTGGTCGGGGGCCAGGACGAGGTCGTCTTCGACGGCGACTCCCTGCTCACCGCCCCCGACGGCACCGTCACGGCACGGGGCGCGCAGTTCGAGGCCGACCTGGTCGTGGTCGACCTCGAGGTGGACGAGGCCGAGGCACCCGGGGCGCTCGCCGACCTGCCCGGTGCCGGCCGTGACCGGCCGACCCTTCAGCCCCACGAGGTCACCGACCGGCTCGAGCCCGTCGCCGAGGTCTACACCGCGCTGGTCCGGGCCACCCGCGACTACTGCCACCGCAACGGCTTCGAGCAAGCCGTCATCGGCCTGTCCGGCGGCATCGATTCCGCGCTGACCCTGGCGATCGCCGCCGACGCCCTCGGTGGGGACCACGTCACCGCCGTGGCCATGCCCTCGGAGTGGTCGACGGGGCATTCGCTCGACGACGCGGAGCAGCAGGCGGACACCCTCGGCGTGCCGTACCGGGTCCTACCGATCGCCGGTCCCCTCGACGCGGTCGGCGAGGCCCTCGAGGGCTTGGTCGCCACGGACTTCGACGACGGCGCGGGGGTCGCCTACGAGAACCTGCAGTCGCGGTTGCGTGGCCTGTACCTGATGGCGCTGTCCAACGAGCACGGTTCGATCGTGCTCACCACCGGCAACAAGTCCGAGTACGCGGTCGGCTACGCGACCATCTACGGCGACATGGCGGGGGGCTTCGCCCCGCTCAAGGACGTCCCCAAGCTGCTGGTCTACGAGCTCTCGCGCTGGCGCAACCGCGACGGCGAGGTGATCCCGTCCAACGTCATCGACAAGGCGCCCTCCGCGGAACTGCGCCCCGACCAGCGCGACGAGGACAGCCTGCCGCCCTACGAGGTGCTCGACGACATCATCGCCGCCTACGTCGAGGACGACGAGGGCATCGAGCAGATCGTCGCCAGGGGCCACGACGAGGAGACCGTCCGCGACATCCTGCGCAAGATCGACGGCGCGGAGTTCAAGCGCCGGCAGTCCGCGCCGGGCCCCAAGGTCACCACACGCGCGTTCGGCCGCGACCGCCGTGTCCCCATCACCCACCTCTGGCGCGGCTGATGACGGACTCCACCGTGAACGGGGTCCCGGCCCCCGGACTGCGCGAGACGGCCGACATCTGGTTCGACACCGGCCGTGACCCGGTCGTGACGTGGGACGATGGAGGCCGCTGCTTCGAGCTGCGGGACCCGGGCGGCCCCGACGCACACCGGTTGCTGCTGCTGCGGATCAGCCGCCCCAGCGAGGATCCCGCGCACCTCGCCCGCGTCCTCGCCGAGGGGCTCGCCGCCTGCGACTTCCCCCCGACGGAGGACGGCGCGAGCCGGTCGCACGTCCTGGCCGCGCTGCGGGCGGCGGGGCTCGACCCGGACGGGCGCTGACGACCCTCGGCCGGGCGGCTACTCGACGACACCCGGGGCCCGCGGCGGGAGATCCTCGAGGTCGGCGACCTCCTGGATCGTCACCCCGGGAAGGGCACGCAGGGCCCGGTTCGCCCGCCGCTGGTTCCTGCGGTCCGCGATGTGGACCCCCACCGCCACGCCCCCGGGGAGCAACGGCGAGAACGTCCGCTCCCAGGAGGTCGCCATGGTGGGTGCGGACAGCAACGAGACCAGGACGCCGATACCCGCGCCGAGCGTGGCGCCCCCGAACGCGCCGGCGACCAACGCGGCCCAGGGCTGGTCGGCCATCGCCAACACGAACATTCCGAAGACCGCCCCAGGGGGGATGCCCAGCAGCACCCCACGCAGCACCCGCCCGCCCAGCGCCAGCGAGGACCCGAGATCCGTCTGGCGGTCCCCCGCCCGCCCCGGCGCCCGCGCCTCGACCGGGTCGAGGAGCACGATGGCGCCCCCGTCCACGCCGGCGCGGGAGAGTCGCTCGATGGTCCGGCGCGCCGAACGGCCGTCGGCGTGGAGGACCACGAGGTCCTCGAAGCCCGAGCGACGGCCCATACTCACCTCCTGCGCCTTTGATGCCCGGCCGCACGCTGCGAGGTCGGACCGTCCGCCTCCACGACCGACCGGCGTGCCCCGGTGGTGGGACTCGGGCACACTGGCGGACGTCACCATACGACGAGCCGCTGGACCCGACCACGCCCCGCGGGCGAGGGCCGGCAGGAGGAGTCAACCAAGGTGTCCGTTCACTCGACCGAGTCCGGCGAGGCCTCGTCCCGTCGGTCCGACAGCCGGGCGGCCGACCGTCGCCCCGTCACCATCCACGACCTGCGCGCCGCCAAGGACCGCGGCGAGCGGTTCGTGATGCTCACGGCCTACGACCACGGGTCCGCCGCACTGCTCGACGAGCTCGGCGTGCCCGTCATCCTCGTCGGGGACAGCCTGGGGATGGTCGTGCTCGGCTACGACTCGACCGTGCCCGTCACGCTCGACGAGATGCTCCACCACACCCGGGCCGTCGCCCGCGGCGCCCCGCACAGCCTGGTGGTCGGGGACCTGCCCTTCGGCACCTATCAGGACGGGCCCTCCCAGGCCCTGGCCTCCGCCACCCGGATGATGAAGGAGGCGGACGCCAACGCCGTGAAGATCGAGGGCGGCGGGCCGATGGTCGCCGTGACCGAGCACCTCGTACGCGCCGGCATCCCGGTCATGGGCCACCTCGGGCTCACCCCACAGTCGGTCCACCAGTTCGGGGGCTTCAAGGTGCAGGGTCGTGGGCGCGACGCGGCCGAGCAGCTCATCGAGGACGCACAGGCGCTCGCGGGCGCCGGGGCGTTCTGCCTCGTCCTCGAGGCCGTGCCCTCCGAGCTCGGCGAACGGGTGACCCAGGCCGTCGACGTGCCCACCATCGGCATCGGCGCGGGCCCGGGGACCGACGGCCAGGTGCTGGTCTGGCACGACCTGCTCGGTCTGAGCACCGGTCGCCTGCCACGGTTCGTCAAGCAGTACGCGGACCTGCGGGCCGACATCGCGGGAGCCGTGAAGGCCTTCCAGACGGAGGTGGCCGATGGCGAGTACCCCGGCCCGGAGCACGCGTACTGAGCCACCCGGGCGCCGCGGCGCCACGACCTACCGGTACCCGAGCAGGGTGTCGATCGCCTCGGGCGTCCGCGGCCCCCACCACCACAGCAGCCGTCCGTCGACACCGACCACCTCGGCACGCCAGTCGGCGAACGCCGCACGGTCCCGGTCACCGAAGGCGTAGGGCTCGTCGGGCAGGAGGATGAGGTCCGGGTCGCAGGCCGCCACTTCCTCCAACGACCAACGCGGATAGCGGGCGTCCTCGCCGACCGGGACGGGATCCAGGCCGCAGCCGGCCAGCAGGTCACCGCCGTAGGTGGCCCGGCCCACGGACCACCACTGTTCGGGGGCCGTGCCCCCCGGACCGTCGCGCCAGACCGCGCAGAAGACCCGGCGACGGGGCATGCGCACCTGCGCACCGCGCTCGCCCGCGGCGCGGATGCGCCCGGCGAGTTCGAGCCCCGAGCGCTCCGCGCCGACCGCGCGTCCGAGACGCTCCAGGCTGTCGGCCGCGCCCGCCACCGTCCGTACCCGCGTGACGTGCACGGCGAGCCCCGCGGCCCGCAGCCGCCGGACGTCGAGCTCCCGGTTCTCCTCCTCGTTGGCGAGCACGAGGTCGGGGGCGAGCTCCACGATCCGCGCCACGTCCGGGTTCTTCGTCCCCCGGACCCGCTCGGCGTGCGGGAAGCCCTCGGCGGGCTCCACGCACCAGTCGGTCACCCCCACGAGGCGGTCGGCGAGCCCCCAGGCCCACAGCGTCTCCGAGAGGTTGGGGACGAGCGAGACCAGTCGGCGCACGGGGGGTTGCAGCGGCACCTCGGTCCCGAGGTCGTCGACGACGACCGCCGACACCTATGCCTCGCGGGAGGGCAGGTGGGTGCCCTCGGCCTCCCGGGCCAGGACGTAGAGGTAGTCGCTGCACCGGTTGAGGTAGCGCAGCGGCGCGTCGTGCGGCAGCAGCTCGGCCCGGTGCATCGCGACCACGTGGCGCTCCGCGCGCCGGCAGATCGTGCGCGCGAGGTCGAGCGCCGCCGCTGCCCGTGAGCCGCCCGGCACCACGAAGGTCGTGGGCAACGGGTGGCGGGCGACGCTCGCGTCGATGCGTCCGTCGAGCGCGTCGACCATCGCGTCGTCCACGCGGCTCACCCCGACCTCGAGACGTTCCCAGTCCCCGGCCTTGGTGGCGAGCTGCGCACCGAGCACGAACAACTCCCGCTGGATCTCGAGCACGAGATCGTGGAGGTCACCCTCGAGTTCCGCACGGGCGATCCCCAGCGCGCTGACGGTCTCGTCGACGGTTCCGTAGGCGGTGGTGCGTAGGTCGTCCTTCTCCACCCGTCCGCCGTAGAGCAGGCCGGTCGACCCGTCGTCGCCTCGCTTGGTGTAGACCTTCACCTGTCCGCGCCCATTCACCGGTCTGCGTCGCAGGGAGCATAGTCTCGCGGCCCCGGCCCCCGGGCCAGTGGGTGCGTCGGGCCCAGCAGCTATGGTCGTCGCCCCTTCGGCCGAGAGGAAGCCCCACCGTGTCCCGCACCACCTCACGCCGAGAGTTCCGCGTTCAGACGCGTATGCGCGGGGGCTACGACGGCGCGATGATGCACGACGTGCAACTCCAGGTGGCGGCGACCGGCGCCATGGTCTGGGCACAGACGTTCAGCGACCACGACCAGGCGCTGCAGTTCGAGGAGCAGGTCGAGGACGACCTCGACCACCTCGACGCCGAGGCCTTCCGCAGCAAGTACGGCGTTCCCTCCACGACGTGAGTGGACCGGGTGTCGACCGCGTCCTGCGGTCACGGGTGGCGCGGCCCCCGAGGAACGCCGCGGGACGGGTCGACCTCGATGCGCTCGCGCACGCGCTGCGCCCGTGCGACCTGCTGGAGACGGCGGGGGCCGGAACCGGCTGGTCCTACGTCGCGCCCCACGGCGGGGCGGTCCTGCGCGACGACGGCCGCCGGAGCGTGCTGACCCACCGCGACGGTCGCGACGAGGACCTCGGCACCGACCCCTTCGCGGCCATCGACATCGTCTGCGCACGTCTCGGGGTCACCCCGGATACCCCGGTGGCGGACGACCCACGACTGCCGCCGCTGACCGGTGGCCTGCTCGGGGCGCTCTCCTACGACCTCGCACGCCGGGTCGAGCGCCTCGAGCAGGTGGCCCGGCGTGACCGACGCCACGCCCACCTCCACCTGCGCCAGGTGGACCTGTTGGTGGCCGTCGCGCCCGACCGCGGGGAGGCGTGGATCGTGGGCCGTGACCCCGACGGGCGGGGTGACCTCGAAGAGCGCGCCCGTGACCTGCTCGCCCGGATCTCGCACACGGGCCCCGTCCCGTCCGTGGAGGCCCCGGCGCCCCACACGGCGACGACCAGCCTCCCCCGCGAGGACTATCTCCGGGCCGTCGAACGGGTCCTGGAACGGATCGCCGCCGGGGACGCCTTCCAGGTCAACCTCGCCCAGCGCCTGACGGCCCGTTGGCCACACGACACACACGCCCTGTACCGGGCCCTGCGTGCCTGCAGCGCCGCGCCGTACGGGGCCGCGCTGCCGGAGATCGGCCTCGCCTCGATCTCCCCCGAGACCTTCCTGACCGTCGACGGCCACGAGGTTCGGACGCGTCCCATCAAGGGGACCCGGCCACGGGCCTCGGATCCCCGGATCGACGCGGCCCACGCCGACGACCTGGTGACCTCCGAGAAGGACCGTGCGGAGAACGTGATGGTCGTCGACCTCGAGCGCAACGACCTCGGGCGCGTGTGCGTCCCGGGCACCGTGCGCGTGCCGGACCTGCTGCGGCTCGAGGCCCACCCCACCGTCTGGCACCTGGTCTCCACCGTCAGCGGCCACCTGCGCCCCGGGGTCGGCTTCGGGGGCCTGCTGCGCGCCACCTTCCCCTGCGGGTCCATCACCGGCGCCCCCAAGGTCGCGGCCATGAACCTGATCGAGGCCCTCGAGCCCGTCCGGCGCGACTGGTACTGCGGTGCCGTCGGCTTCCTGGCCCCCGGCCGCGCACGCCTCTCGGTGGCCATCCGCACGGCCACGCTGCTCGACGACGGCCGCGTCGACCACGGGGCCGGTGGCGGAATCGTGGCGGATTCCGACCCCGCCGCCGAGTACGCCGAGAGCCTCGACAAGGCCGCCGCCTTCCTCCGGACGGTGGGAGCCCGCCCGGCGTAGCCTGCGAAGAGACCGACGAGGAGCGCCGAATGCTGCAGGTCTGGGTCGATGACGGGCTGGTCCCGGCCGAGCACGCCACCGTGTCGGTCTACGACCGGGGGTTTCGCACGGGTGAGGGCGTCTTCGAGACGCTGCGCGCCTACGGCGAGCACGTCTTCCGGCTCCGTGCCCACCTCGAGCGCGCCCGTGCGGGCGCGCTCGAGCTCGGGTTCGACCCCGGCCCCACCGACCGGCTCGCCGAAGCGGTCAGGCGCACCGCGACCGCGAATTTCGAGACCCTCGACCGTCGCGACTCGGCGTTGCGCCTGACCGTCTCCGCGGGCCGGATCGACCCGGATTCTCCGATCCCGGGCCGCCCCGCCGGCCCGTCCACCGTGGTGGTCACCTCCCATCGTCTCGCCGAGGCCCCGGAGGCAGCCCACGCGGTCACGGTCCCCCTGACGCGGGAGCTACCCCACGTCAAGGCCGTGTCCTACCTCGTGGCCATGACCGCCCGGCGCCGGGCGAAGGAGCTCGGGGCCGACGAGGCCCTGCTCACCGACGAGCGCGGCCGTGTCCTCGAAGGGGCCGGCAGCAACGTCTTCGCGGTCCGTGACGGGACCCTGCTCACGCCCTCGGCCGACGCCGGACTGCTGGCCGGTGTGACCCGGGGCGTGGTGCTCGAACTGGCGCGCGCCGAGGGGATCGGGGTCGACGAGCGCCCGTTCGACGTGGTGGAGCTCGCCGGCGCCGAGGAGGCCTTCCTCACGTCCACCACCCGCGAGCTCGTGCCCCTGCGCACGGTCGACGGGTACGAGATCGGTGGGTCGCCCCCAGGGGAGGTCACCCGGCGGCTGCAACGGGCCTACGCCGCGGAGGTCGCCCGGGAGCGGGCGGCCGGCACGTGGTGAGCCGGGCTCGCCCGGCTCACGACGACACGAGTCGCAGCCCCGCCTCCGTCTTCGCCCGACGGTTGTAGGCGAGCACGACCGCCGTCTGCCCTTCGAGCTGCGGCGCGAGCCGCAACGGACCGACGATCACCCCGCGGAGCCCCTCGATCGCGTCGGCGAGCCCGGCGACGACGGCCATGGCCTCCTCATCGTCACCGCAGAGCATCGCGTCGGCCCCGACCGGCTCATCGACGGCGCGCAGCCGCTTGCTCGACACCGCGTGGAAGCCCGCGACCACGCGCGCGCCGGGCAGCAGGGCACGGCACTGGTGCGCGGCGGACCCCTCCTCGACCTCGAGCAGGTGGGGGCCGTCCCCGTCGAAGCCCAGCGGGACCACCGCCGTGCACACGATCTTGCCCGCGAGTGCGTCCGCCAACGGCGGCAGGGCGTGGATCTGACCCTCGTAGGGCACCGCGACGACGACCACGTCGGCTGCGGCAGCGACCTCGGCGTTGTTCCCCGCGCGCAGCTGCTCCGCCGGAGCACCCTTCTCGATGAGCCCGTCGCGCGCCTCCCGGGCCCGTTCCTGCTTCCGGGAGCCGAGGTGTACCTCGTATCCGGCCCGGCTCCACCGGGCCGCGAGCCCGCGCCCGAGGGGGCCGGTCGCTCCGAGGATCCCGATCGTCTCCATGCGGTGCCTTTCACGTCGTGCGGCCGACGGGCCGGTCCCGGCCCTCGTCCCCCGGCGGGCCCGCTCGGGGCATGTCCGGGGGCCCGCGACGGTAGACTCTCGGCACGACGTACGTACGACGTCGTGCCCCCTTCTTCACAAGGTCGCCCAGGTGTCACCCGCCCATGACGCGCGTCTGCGGTGGCACCGCACGACCCTGGACGGCGACACGGCCTTCTACGGGGAGGCCGGGGACGGCCCCCCGGTCGTCTTCATCCACGGGTGGGGACTGACGGCACGGGCCTACGCCAAGGTGCTGCCCCAGCTCGCCTCGTCGGGGGCCCGGGTCATCGCCCCGGCACTGCCGGGCTTCGGCCGCAGCGATCCGCTGCGCGGGAAGTTCACGTTCGAGAAGTTCGCGAACTGGCTGGACGAACTGCTCGAGCACGTGGGCGTGGAGGAGCCGGCCGTGTTGGTGGGCCACTCCTTCGGAGGCGGCGTCGCGACGGCGACCGCCTGGCACCACCCGCACCGGGCCCGGGCGCTGGTGCTGGTCAACTCCGTCGGCGGCTCGGTGTGGAAGGAGGGCGGCAGCGGCAAGCAGCGGCTGCTCGCCGACCGGCCGCTGTGGGACTGGGGCCTCCATCTGCCCTCGGAGTTCCGCCAGCGCGCCTACCGCCAGGTACTGCCCGTCGTCCTGCGCGACCTGGTGGGCAACGCGCTCGCCAACCCCCGGGCACTGATGCGTGCCGGGGAACTCGCCCGCACCGCCGACCTGCGCGACGAACTGGCGGAACTGGCCGAGCGCGGCCTGCCGGTGTCGATCCTGTGGGGCTCCGAGGACACGGTGGTGCCGGAGGCGACCTTCCTGTCGCTGTGTGAGGCCGCCGGCTCCGAGGGCGACATCATCGCGGAGGCCGGCCATTCGTGGCTGCTGGCCGACCCCGAGGGTTTCGGCGAACTGCTCACCAACTCCGTGGTGCACCACACCACGGTCACCGAGCGTGTACCGGGTGCCGCCCGCCGGGGCGATGACGATCCGGGACCCGTGGACGTCTCCGCGTGAGCCTGGCGCAGGTGCCCGGCCCTCCCCCACCACCCGACTGGGCGGGGCCCGGCCGGGTGCGCACCGACGTGGCCGTCATCGGTGCTGGCGTGGCCGGCCTGTATGCCGCGCTCACGCTGCCCGAACACCTCGACGTCGTAATCGTGGACAAGGTCCCCGCCGGTGGGGACTCGGGCTCCTCCCCCTGGGCGCAGGGCGGCCTGGCCGTGGCGCTGGGCGCGGACGACTCCCCCGCCATGCACGCACAGGACACGCTGCGCGCCGGTGACGGGCTGTGTGACCCGGCCGCCGTGGACGTCCTCACCCGGGAGGCGCCGGGGCACGTGGTGCGGCTCCTGGCGATGGGTGCGGCCTTCGACCGGGTCCCCGACCGCCTCGAGTCCCTCGACCCGGCCGACCTCCACCTCGCACGGGAGGGTGGCCAGCAGGTCTCGCGGTCCGTCCACCGAGCCGACGCGACCGGCGCCGAGATGGTGCGTGTCCTGCGCCGGGCGGTGGCGGGCCGGGTCTCCCGGTTGGAGGGGACGGTCCGCTCGCTGGCACGCGACCGGGACGGGCGCGTGACGGGCGCCTGGGTGCTGTGTGGCCACGAGCTGGTCGCGTTGGAGGCACGTGCGGTCCTGCTCGCGACCGGCGGGTGCGGCGGCCTCTACGCGGCCACCACCAACCCCGACCACGCCACCGGTGACGGCCTCGCGCTGGCCGCCGGGGCCGGAGCGGGCATGCGGGACGCGGAGTTCGTCCAGTTCCACCCCACCGGCCTGGCGGTGGAGGGCTCGTGGCGGTTCCTGCTGACCGAGGCGCTCCGTGGGGCCGGTGCCACCCTGCACGACGCGGACGGGAAGCGCTTCCTGCTCGACGTGCACCCGGACGCGGAACTCGCCCCGCGCCATGTCGTCGCCCGGGCGATCCTGGAACTGGCGGGCGGCACCGCCTGGCTCGACGCCACGCACCTCGACGAGGCCGGGTTCGCCCGCGCGTTCCCCACCGTGCTGGCGGGGGGCCGGCGTCACGGCTTCGACCTCGTCAGCGAGCGGGTCCCGGTGACCCCCGCGGCCCACTACCACGTCGGGGGTGTGCGCACCGACCTCGGTGGCCGGACCTCGGTGCCCGGCCTGTACGCCGCCGGTGAGGTCGCCTCGACCGGCGTCCACGGCGCCAACCGGATGGCGGGCAACTCCCTGTCGGAGACGCTCGTCTTCGGTGCCCGGGCGGCCGTGACCCTGGCCGCGGAGCTGCCCGACCACCACGGCCCGCACGGGGACCCGCCGCCGATGGCGGACGGGGACGGCACCGACGTCGAGGAACTGCGCACCCGACTGCGTCGGCGGATGTGGGCCGAGGCCGGGCCGGCACGCAGCGGACCGGGGCTCGCCGGGCTCGCCGCGGACCTGCAGGCGCTCACGAACGAGACCGGCCCCCCCGCCCCGCAGCCGCGCGCCGTGGAGGTCCACCACGCGCTTCGTTCCTGTGCCCTGATCGTCAAGGGCGCCCGTCTGCGCACCGAGTCCCGCGGGGGCCACCGTCGCGCCGACCTGCCCGAGACGGATCCCGCCTGGGATGGCGCGCACATCGAGGTGACCGGGCGCGCCGGGTCCTGAGGGCCACCCGCATCCTCGGGCTACCCGAACTCGTCGAGATCCTCGAGGTCGAGTTCGAGCATCCGGCGACGGTGGTGCTCCATGACCGACAGGGCCAGACGCCGGACCCGGGCCTCACCGGATTCGTCCCCCTCCTCCGCCGAGGCCACCAGCACCTTGAGCGCGTCGGTGTCGCTGATGACCCCCTGGAACCCCGTCAGTGCCCGCCCGATCATGTCGGCGACCAGGCGCCGGGCCCGTTCGCAGGCGGCGTCGTCCACGAGTTGCACGCGCAGTTGCTCGATGGCGAACTGCTCGAACGGGCCGCGGTCGGCCAGTGCCCCGACCACGACCAGGCCCGTGCCCTCCTCCAGCAGCGGCGCGATCTGGCGCCCGAAGTCGGCGGCCAGCGGCAGACCGAGCGCGAAGAAGGCGCAGGCCTCGAACCAGTCCTCGAGGGGCACCCGGTCGAAATAGGCGTCGAAGTGCGGCTTCTGACGGTCCATGACCGCCAGGCCGAGGTCGGTGCGCTCCATCAGGTGATCGCGCAGCAGTGCGTACCCGCGGTGCTCGAGCAGCGTGAACTCCGCCACCTGGTCGGCCAGGCGTGCATCGGGTGCGTGTCGCACGGCGCGGCTGCTGACCTCGAACGAGCGCAACTGCCCGTAGGCCAGCGCTCCGAGCAGCTCCACCGTCGCGAGCTCGATCTCGTCGTCCGCCACAGGCCGCCTTTCGGTATGCCGGAACCAGAGTAGTCGCTTGGTCGCCGCGTCTGCCGTCGCCTCACTCCTGCCAGGAGGCCCAGTAGTCCCCACGCTCCACGGCGGTCGCGGCCGCGGTCGCCGTGAGCGGGCGACGGGTGTCCACCATCACCGCGACCTCCTCGGTGAAGCTCCTCGTCCCCGCGTCCGCGACGGCCTTGGGATGCGGGCCGTGGTGGATGCCCTGGGGATGCCAGGTCAGCATCCCGGGCGTGATTCCCGACCGGGAGAAGAAGTCGCCGTGGTGGTAGAAGATCACCTCGTCGAAGTCGATGTTGCGGTGGTAGAAGGGCACCTTCAGCGCCTCGGGAGCGGTCTCCAGCGGCCGGGGGACGAAGGAGCACACGACCACCCCGTCGGCCTTGAACGTGGTGTGCGCGCTCGGCGGCAGGTGGTAGCTGAAGGAACTCACAGGGCGCAGGTCCGAGACCGCGAGGGCGAAGGGGCACAGGTCGCCCTTCCACCCCACCACGTCGAGGGGGTGGAAGGGGTAGCGGATCGAGGTCAGCCGGCCCTGCTGGCGCACGAGGACCTCGAAGTCCCCACGCTCGTCGTGTGGCTCGACCTCGGGAATACGCACCACGGTCTCGTCCCACAGGGCGTGGCGGCCGAGCAGGCCCCGGTCGGGCGGTTCGATCTCCGCGACGGTCGCGATCGTCAACGCCCGGGTCGGACTGGTGGGCTGGAGGCGGAACGTGGTGCCCCGGGGCAGCACGAGATAGTCACCGGGCGCATAGGTCAGCGGCCCGTAGTCGGTCTCCAGACGCCCCGTGCCCCGGTGGACGAACAGTGCGAGGTCCCCGTCGGCGTCCCGCAGGAACCACGGGTGGGTCCGGTCGACCTGCCAGACACCGATGCCGACGTCCTCGTTCTCCAGCACCACCTCGGGGAACCGACCGTCGGCGGGGAGGTCCGACAGTTCCAGCGCGTGGGGGCGCAGTGGGCCGTCGATGGCGCTCCACCCGGTGGGGGCGTTGCGGCGGTAGAGGTGGCTCGCCCGACCGTAGAATCCACTGCGACCGTGCTCTTCCTCGACCGTGCCCGCCGGCAGCGAGACGTGCGCCTGCCGGGTGACGGTCCCGCGGACGTACTGCGGCATGCCCTGGCCCCTTCGATCGTGGGGCGCATCCTGCATCCCGCCCTCGGTGGCCGCACGGGCCATTGCGCCGAGCGCGCGTACCGGCCCGCGGGCGACCGCGTCACCGCAGGGGCGTCAGGTGGCCCGGCGGGGGCGCCACCCGAGCCGTTCGGAGATCTCGCGCGCCGAGCGCAGGACGCGCAGGGCGATCGCCTCGGGCTCCGGGAGACGCGCCGTGGGGGCCACGATGCCCACGGCCGCCACCGCCTTGCCGGTGTGGTCGAAGACGGGCGCGGCGACCCCGGACGCCCCGGGCTCGAGTTCGTCGCGGGTGTAGGCCACCCCACGCTGGCGGACCGGTTGCAGCGAGGCGTCGCGGGCCCCCTCGGGCAGGAACGCCATCAGTGCCCGGCCGTGCGCCGCCACCCCGAGGGGATGCCGGAAGCCGACCCGGTAGTTGACCTGGACGAAGCGGTCCCCGGGCTCGATGACCTCCACGACGACGAGGTCGTCGCGGTCCCGCACGGCGAGGCACGCCGTCTCGTTGGTGTCCTCCGACAACGCCCGCAGCGGTGGGCCGGCGAGCCGACGGACCTCGAGCCCCTGTGCGGCCCGGACGCCGAGTTCGAGCATCGACAGACCGAGGCGGTACTTGCGCGTCTCGGAGTCCCGGGTGACGAACCCCTCGGCGGTCAGGGTGTCGAGGAGCCGGTAGAGCACCGCCCGGTCGAGGCCGGTCGACTCCGCCAGCCCGGACACCGTCGCGCCGTCGCTGTGCTCTCCGAGGGCGTTGAGCAGGGCGAGGCCCCGGGCCAGGGTGCGCGACCCGCTCGACCGTCGACCTCGCTTGCTGTCCTCCGTTGCCACGTTGTGGCTCCTCCCGTTGTCCGCCCCCGTGGAGGCGGTCCGACGCCGTGACCTTGGCGTCGCCCGCTGTCGGCTTGCGGCGGGGCCGCACACGTGAGTGCGGTGACGCAGGCAGAGTGTGCTGCGCGACCCGCGCACGGTCAAGCGCTCCTGCGGTCGTTCGACCGTGGCGGCGGCCGAGACACGGCGTCACGCACGTCCCCCCGGGTCGTTGAGTACGGTGCCCGGATGGTCGAAGTCGGCGTGACTCGTCGGCATGGAAGCGTGGGAGGGATGCCTTGCCGAGCCTCAAGAACGGGGTCGAGCAGCTCGGCGGTGTGACGTCGATGGGGATCGACGGCGCCCTGGCGATCCGCAAGGGCTTCCCGTTCTCCGAGTTCATCCAGCAGTGCTGGTTCATCGCCAAGGTCACCAGCGTCCCGGTCGTCCTGATCTCCATCCCCTTCGGCGTCATCATCGCCCTGCACGTCGGCTCGATCGCCCAGCAGATCGGCGCGGAGAGCCACATCGGCGCCGCCATGGTCCTCGCGATCGTCCGGGAGGCCTCCCCCGTGGCCACCGCACTGCTGATCGCCGGCGCGGGCGGGTCGGCCATGACCGCCGATCTCGGCTCGCGACGCATCCGCTCCGAACTCGACGCGATGGAGGTCATGGGCGTCGACCCCATCCACCGCCTGGTCCTGCCGCGGTTGTTCGCGGCGGCCCTGGTCGCGGTGCTGCTCAACGGCATCGTCTCGGTGGCGGGAATCATGGGTGGCTGGGTGATGACCGTGCCGGTCCAGGGCGGCACCTCCGGCGCCTACTTCGCCTCCTTCACGGAGCTCGCCCACCTGCCCGACCTGTGGTCGGCGACCGTCAAGGCCGTCATCTTCGGCTACCTCGCCGCCGCCATCGCCTGTTGGTACGGCTACAACGCCAAGGGCGGCCCGAAGGCGGTCGGCGACGCCGTCAACCGCGCCGTCGTGTTGACCTTCGTGGTCCTGTTCTTCGTCAACTTCATCCTCACCGCCCTGTACTTCAACATCGTTCCCCCGAAGGTCTGATCAGCGTGGCTGTCGACGAGCTCCCGACGCGGCATTCCGCAGAGACACGCGCTCTGCGGGCCGCCTCGCGCCCGCTGAAGGTCTTCGAGGAGTTCGCCGACCAGATGAAGTTCTGGGGCGAGGCGGTCTCCGCCATGCCCTACAGCCTCAAGTGGTGGAAGTCGGTGATCCTGCCCCAGATCTCCGACGTGGTGATCGGCGCCGGCGCGATCATCGTGGGCGGTGGCATGCTCTTCGTCGTCGCGGCGCTGGCGTTCTTCACCGGAACCCAGGTCGGCCTGCAGGGTGTGGCCGGCCTGCAGCAGATCGGGGTCGAGGCCTACATCGGCCTGGTGGCCTCCTGGGCCAACGTGCGCGAGATCACGCCGCTGATCTTCGGGGTCGCCCTGGCCGCGAAGATCGGTGCCGGCTACACCGCAGAGCTCGGCGCCATGCGCATCAGTGAGGAGATCGACGCCGCCGAGGTCATCGGCATCCGCCCGATCCCCTACCTCGTCTCCACCCGGCTGTGGTCGGCGCTCATCCCCGGCATCCCGCTCTACCTGCTGGCGCTGTTCAGCGCGCTGTTCGCCACCCGGCTGATCGCCACCGGCTTCTACACCATCTCGACGGGCACCTACGACACCCGGCTGGCGCTGTTCCTGCCACCGATCGACATCTTCTACAGCGTCATGAAGGCCGTGATCTTCACCATCGTGGTGGTCCTGATCCACACCTACTACGGCTTCTACGCCAAGGGCGGACCCGCCGGGGTCGGCGTGGCCGTCGGGCGCGCGATCCGCGCCAGCATCACCGTGGTCGTCATCCTGAACATGGTGCTGTCGATCGGCATCTGGCTGGCCGGCGGCGAGACCGTGAAGATCGCGGGATGAGCGTCGACCCCGTCCTCGTCCGCCGCATCATGGGCACCGCCTCGGTGCTGCTCATCCTCGCGGTCTCGGCCGTGGTGCTCGAAGCGCGCTTCGCACCGCCCTCCGGCAGCTATGAGGTCACCGCCGACCTCGGGCGCGCCGGCTCGGGCCTGCGCGCGGGCAACGACGTCAAGCTTCGCGGCGTCAACGTCGGGGAGGTCTCCGAGGTCTTCTACGAGGACGGCCGGGCCCGGGCCGTGATGACGATGCAGGGCGAGCCCCGTCTGCCCGAAGCCGAGGACCTCGAGCTGGTGGTCACCGCCAAGACCCTGCTCGGGGAGAAGCAGGTCGAGTTGTCCTTCGACGACGACCGGTTCGGCACCGAGCCGTTCCTCGAGGCCGGCGACGTCGTCGTCGCCGACCGCGAACCCACGGAGCTCACCGAGGCCATCGACGCGCTCGTGCCGTTCGTGGAGGCCGTCGACCCCGAGGACCTGGCCACGATCGTCGACACGCTCGGCGCCCAGCACGGGGAGGGTGAGCGCATCGCGGAGAACATCGAAATCTCGCAGGAGCTGTTCGCCTTCGGGTCCCGCACCGCGGACGACAGCCTCGACCGTCTGCGTTCCTTCGCCGACATCGCCGAGGCCCTCGCGCCCGCCACGGACGACCTCGCCCGGATGAACCGGACGTTGCCCGAGGCGACCGCACTGCTGCACGAGCGCCAGGACGACATCCGTCGGAACCTCGAGACGGCCTCACGGGCGGCCAACACGCTGACGGCCTTTCTCGAGACCGAGGAGGACGCGCTCTCCCGCTTCCTACGCACGAGCCAGCCGGTCGGCGACGTCATCGAGCGTCAGGCCCCCGAGATCGGCAACCTCATCAACGGCCTCCACCTCTACGTCCGCTCACTGGGCATGGGCGGGATGCTGCTCGACGACGGCAGCGAGTGGGCGGGCTTCCGGATCTTCGTCATCCTGGAGGACGACGAGGACCTCGATCTCGAGGGCGGACTCTGTGACGCCTTCGGCGATCAGCTCCCCTCCTGTGAGGGGGTCGCATGAGTCGGCTCCCCCTCCTCCAGTTCGGCCTGTTCAGCCTGCTGTGCCTCGGCTTCACCGGGTGGCTCGTGATCGTGATGGGCAACATCTCCTTCGAGTCCCGCGAGACGTACGCCGCCCAGTTCCACGACGTCCAGGGGCTCCTGGTCAACGACGACGTCAAGATCTCGGGCGTGACCCTGGGCAAGGTCCACGACATCGAACACCTGCCGGGCGGCATCGTCGAGGTCGAGTTCAGCATGCGAGACGACGTACAGCTCCCGGAGGACAGCCAGATCGTGGTGCGCTGGCGAGATGTGTTCGGCCTGCGCTTCCTCTACGTCGAGCCCGGCGAGTCCGACGCCACCATGAGCCCCGGGGACACCTTCGACGTCGCACAGACCCGGGCCCCCGCGGACCTCGGTTCGATGTTGCAGCGACTCACCCCCTTCCTCCAGGCGCTCGAGCCGGAACTGCAGAACCAGGTGCTCGAGGCGCTCTCCGACGGGCTGGTCGGGCGCGAGGCGGAGGTCCGTTCGCTGATCGCCCGTGGCGGTGAGCTCACACAGACCCTCGCGACGCGCGACGAGGAGATCGAGTCGCTGTTGACCAACTCCGCGACCATCCTGGAAGCGTACGGCGAGCGTGAGGACAACCTGCGCGGCCTGCTCGACAGCTTCGCCGAGGTCTCCGCGACGCTCTCGGAGCGCAACGACGAGATCGACGATGCGATCGTCGGGCTCGCCGACGGCCAGGAGGAACTTCGCCGGTTCGTCGAGGACAACGAGGACGAGGTCCGCCTGACCCTCGACGCGCTCGAGGACCTCACCGACGTGACCTCGCAACAGCGCGAGGATCTGTCACGCACGCTGGCCACCGGACCTCGCGGATTCCTGGCCTACCACCTCATCTCGCGGACGGGCCAGTGGTTCAACATCCGCGCCGTCGGTGCCTCGTCCGACGGCACCGTCATCTCGACCGAGCGTGGTGCAGGCTATCCGCGCGAGGACGGCTCCTCCGACCAGAGCGGCGACCTCGGCGCCTTCTTCGGCAGTGGGGGATGACGGGATGCTGATCGAACGCAACCAGGCCGTCATCGGCATCATCGCGGCCGCCGTCGTCGGCGGCGGCGCCACCTTCGGCGTGTTGGCCACCGCCGGCATGTTCGAGCCCGGGGATCTCATCAGTGCCGAGTTCACCGATGCCGCCGGCATCAGTGAGGGCGACTTCGTCCTCGTCGGGGGCCACCGGGCCGGACGGGTCATGGACGTCGACATCGAAGGTTCGGTCGCGCGTGCGGAGTTCACGCTCACGGCTCCCGAGATCCCGGCCGACTCGACCGTCGACATCATCATCCAGAACACCCTGGGCAAGCGCGCGCTGAAGGTCACACCGGGAACCTCCTCGGCCATGCTGACCGACGGAGACGAGATCTCCATCGACCGCACGGGCACGCCCGTCGATCTCCCGGAGCTCGGTGACCGCTCGGAGGAGCTGCTCGGTGGCGTGGACGTCGAGTCCCTGCAGGACCTCACGACGGCCCTCGCCGACGTCACCGACGGCGCCCACGACGACGTCGAGGCGCTGCTGGTGGGTGTCGAGGACGTCAGCCGCATCGTCTCCGACCGCCGTGGGGAGATCAGCGACGTGCTCGAGCACGCCGAGACCGTCGTGGACGCCGCGGCGGACAAGGACCAGGAGATCGTGGCCATCATCGACGACTTCGGCTCGGTGCTGGACCGGCTGGTGGACCGACGCGACGACATCAGCCGCCTCCTCACCGAGACCGCCGCCGGCAGTACGACCACGGCGGACCTCGTCGAGGAGCGCCGCGACCAGATCGACGGTGTGCTCGCCACGCTGCACCGGGACCTGCGCGTGGTCGACGCCCACCAGGTGGACCTCGCCCACACCTTCTCGAGCCTGGCCGCGGGCCTCGAGGGTTTCGCCGGGATCGGCTACCAGGGCGGCGACGCCCAACGGGACAACCCCCACTGGGGCAACGTCTTCCCGACCGGATTGGGATCGATCGGCGTCGGCGCGCTCCTCGAGTGCAACGGCGCGATCGATGAGTTGCTCACCGACCTCATGGGCCCCGACCCACGCTGTGAGCAGGACCCCGGCGAGAACCCCACGCCCGGCGACGGCCCACCCCGCGAGGACGCCGATGAGGACGACGATCCCCTGCTCGACCCCGCCGATGCCGTGGACTCCCTCCTGAACCCGCCGACGACCAGCGAGAGCTTGTCCTCGTTCCTCTCCGGACCGGGGGGTGGACGATGAGCCGACGACTGACCCCGCTACTAGTCGCGCTGGCGCTCGTGGCCTCCGGCTGCGGCGTGCTGGGCAACAACGGCGACTACACGGTCACCGCCGAGCTGGCCCGTTCGTACAACCTCTTCCCCGGCTCCCCCGTGCGGGTCGTGGGCATCGACGTGGGCACGATCGCCGACGTGCAGGTCCCCGAGGGCGGTGAGACCGTCCAGGTGACCATGCGCATCGACGGGGACGTTTCGCTGCCCGCCGACGCGACCGCCGTGGTGGTGCCCGAGGCCCTCATCGGCGAGCGCTACGTCCAGCTGACCGCCTACGAGGAGGGCGACCAGCTCGAGGACGGCGCGGAGATCCCGCTGGAGCGCACCGAGGTCCCCGCCGAGTTCGACGAGGTGCTCGAGAGCCTCAACCAGTTCGTCGGCGGCCTCGACGAGGACGAGGTCGCCCGCTTCGTGGCCAATTTCGCCGAGACCTTCGACGGGCAGGGCGAACAGCTCGGTCGGACCATCGACCAGGCCCACGAGGCCATCGGGGTCCTCAAGGACAACGACGACGAACTGATCGCGCTGGTGAGCCGGCTCGCCGACCTCAACGCCACCCTCGCCACCCGTGACCAGCAGCTGGGCAAGATCATCCAGGACTTCAACCTGCTCACCGAATCGCTGGTGGACGATCGCCAGGACATCGACGCGGCACTGACGGGCCTCGTACGGATGACCCGCGAACTCGCCGAACTCTTCGAGACCAACCGCGAGACCCTCGAGCAGGACATCGGCACCCTCACCCGCGTGGGCCGCACCGCGCAACGCAACCTCGACTACGTCTCCGTCGGCGTGCTCCACAGCGCGGAGCTGTTCCGCCACGCCGAGCGGGTCATCGAGCGCGACCGCAACATGATCCCGCTGCAGAGCCAGGTGGGCGAGCTCGTCCCCCAGCTCACCGAGGCCATCGTCTTCCGACTGCAGGGCATGTGCCTCCAGGCCGGCCTCGACGAGGCCCAGTGCACGTTCGACCTCATCGAGGGGCTGCTCGGCGGCGACGTGTGCCTGCCGCCCTTCGTCCCGTGCGACGAGAACGGTGACGCCATCCCCTTCGAGGACGCACTCGTCGGGCTCGTCGCAGAGGACCCCGACCTGGGCGACGCCCTGCTGGACCAGATGGCACGGCAACAGGAACAACAGCGCGAGGCCGAGGCCGAGGACACCGAGCCCGAGGAGGACGAGCCCCTGCCCGACCTCGAGCCCGAGGTCGACGAGGACGACGCCGGTGGCGGATTGCTCGACGGGCTGCTCGGGATGGGGGGTGCCCGATGAGGCCGTCACGCCCCTCCCTGCGCCGCCTGTCGGCCGGGCTCGTGTTGGCCTTCGGCCTCACCTCCTGCGGTCTGGTCGGCGACAACGACCAGATCGAACTCGTCGCCACCTACGAGGACGTCGGGGACCTCGTGACCGACGCCCACGTCCGGGCCGGCGACGTGCCCATCGGGGTCGTCACCGACATCGAGCTGCGCGACGACTTCTCCGCCGAGGTCACGATGCGGGTGGATCACGAGACCGGCCTGCCCGCGGACACCGAGGCGGTCCTCTCCCGCACCGGCTTGCTGGGCGAGCGCTACATCGACCTGCGTCCCCTGGGCGAGGGCGGCAGCCTCGAGGACGGCATGGTCCTGGAGGACACCCGCACCGTGCGGGAGTTCGAGGACCTGGTGCGCAGCGGTGACGAGACCCTCTCCCTGGTCTCCGCCGACCTGTTGGGAGCCGCCGTGGAGACCGGGGCGATCGCCTTCGGCGGCCGTGGTGGCCTGATCGGCCGCTTCATCGAGGACGTCGAGTCCTTCGTCGGCCGCTACGAGGAGGGCAGCGACGACCTGCTGCACCTCATCGACAGCGTGGACGCCCTCACGACCGGCCTGGCACAGGACGCGGACGTCAACGCCGAGTCGCTGGCGGTCCTCGAGCGGGCCTCCCGCGTGCTCGAGGAGGAGGACGACCGCCTCATCGATGCGCTGTCCGACCTCACGGACCTCGCGGAGGTCGGCGAGCGGATCCTCGAGGAACACCGGGAGGAGATCCAGGACAACATCCGCCGGCTGCGCATCCTGCTGGCCCAGCTCACCCGCGTCGACGGGGCACTGAGCGACCTGCTGACCTGGGCGCCGAGGCACAACATCCACGTGCCCAACGGGGTCATCCTCGAGGAGGGCTCCGGCGACCACATGGCGCAGGTGTGGCTCGACTTCATCGTCTGCGGCGTGAACGACACCCCCGGGGATCCGTCCCGGGCCTGCGACCCACCCAACCCGGGCGAGAGCGCCGAGGTCGACCGTCATCCCCGCTCCGAGGAGTGCTTCGACGACCTCGAGGTGTGCCGCGAGGAAACCGACCGGGAGCAGGCGCGATGAGCGGGCTCACCTCGCGCGTCTCCATCAACATCCTCACGGTGCTGATCGTGAGCACCATGGTGGTCATCGGCGCCTTCCTCACGTACGCCACCGGCGTGCTCTTCGACGACTCCTACGAGGTGCAGGTTCCGATGCCGGACGCCGGCGGGGTCCTGCCCAACCAGGAGGTGACGGTCCTCGGCCAGGCCGTGGGCCAGGTCAGCGAGGTGGAGGTCATCGAGGAAGGTGTCCTGATCACGCTGAGCATCAATGGCGACGACAAGGTGCCTGCCGAGGCCGACGTGCAGGTCCTGCGACGCTCCCCCATCGGCGAGCAGGCGGTCGACTTCCTGCCGATCGAGTCCGGGTGGACCGGCGCCGAACCGGGCAGCCTGATCGAGCCGCGCGAGGCCACCGTGCCCGCCCCGGTCCCCTTCCTGCTCGAGCAGACGGTGCGGCTGTTCGAGACCATGGAGGTCGACGACGTCTCCACCATCGTCCGGGAGCTCGCCCTCGGACTCGACGGTCGGGGCGAGCGGCTGCGCAACCTCAACCGTGACTCGCTCGAACTCAACCGGACGCTGGTCGGCGGGATCCCCGAGTTCGAGCGACTGATCGACACCAGCGGACCAGTGCTCGACGCCCTGCGCGAGCACCGCCACGACCTCGCCGCCGCCTTCGGGACCGGGGCGGACCTCACCGAGATCTTCGCCGAACAGCGGCCGAACCTCGAGAACCTGCTGGACACCGGCGAGCGCTCGCTCGACCAGCTCGATGTCTTCACCCGGAACACCCGGGCGAACTTCTCCTGCCTGATGGAGGACTTCACCGAGTTCAACGAGATGATGCTCGGCCCCTCGACCTACTCCGGCGAGCACCAGGGGCTGTACGACTCGAAGCTCGACGAGTTCGAGCGGATGCTGGTCAACAACCGCTTCTTCTTCGACCTCGGTTTCCACATCATCGCCCAGCCCGACCCCAGGACCGGCCTGGGCTGGACCCGGGTCCACATGCTGGGCGACGAGGACGAGGACGCCGAGCGTTTCGACGGTCTCCGCCCGACACCGCAGCCGCGGGCCGGTGCCGCTTGCGTGAGCGAAGACTGGGGCCTCGGTGTGAACGCCGTGCGCCAGTCCGACCCCGCCGAGCCGCACCCCACGGCGGGCTCCATCGACTACGCCCCCCTCGCCGAAGGTGAACGAACTCTCGCGCGCCCCTCGTCCGCGTCCTCCACGCAGATGGCCGACGGGGACGGGAGCGGCGACGCGGGGCGTGACGGAACCGGCGCACCCCCCTCGGCGGCCCACGACGACCCGGAGGCGGAGCGGGACACCACGGACCTCGAGGCCCAATCCCCCGACGACCTGGCCGACACCGGACGCTCCTTCGTCGACCTCATCGCGATCGGCCTTCCCCTGCTGACACTCGGCGTCCTGGTGGTCATGCTGGTCAGACGCAGGAGGGCCACATGAGCGAGACGAGCCATCAGACCGGTCACGGGGCCACGGACGCCGATGTCCCGGGTCCGGCCGTGGACGACGGACCCGACAGGTCCGCCGCCGACGCCGGCGGCGGCGGGAACGACCCCGTCGACGCCGGTCCCGGGCGCTGGCAGCGGTGGGCGTGGCTGCTGCCGTGGGTCCTGGTGGGCCTCGCGGTCGCGGTCGCGGCGGCGAGCACGTGGCAGTGGCAGCAACTCGCCGGCGAGGAGCAGGAGCGCGAGGCGGTAGCCGAGAGCGCCGGGACCTTCATGCTCACGCTGACGAACTGGGACGCGACGGACGGGATGGGGGCGGTGCGTGAGGAGCTGCGGGCCCACGGCACGGAGCGGTTCGCCGGCGAGGTGGACGAACTGTTCGGCACCACCGAAGATCTCCGCGAGCTCGCCCAGGTCGGTGCCCGTTCGGAGGGTGAGGTCCGTCGGTTCTTCGTCCAGGAGCTCGAGGACGGTCGGGCCGTGACGCTGGTGGTCCTCGTCCAGCGCCTGGCGACCGACGTGACCGAAGGAGAGGAGATCTCGGTCCGCTACGCGGAGCTCGAGCTGCTGCAGCGCGACTCCGAATGGCTCGTCGACGAGGTCGAGCTGCTGGTCGACGTCGCGCAGCAGGAAGCGACGCCCATCTCGCCGGGCGCCGACGACGGGCAGGAGGCACCGTGAGCTACACCGAGATCCTCGTCGGCACGGATGGCTCCTCCACGGCGTCGCAGGCGGTGGTCACGGCCAGCCGTCTCGCCGCCGTGCTGTCGCTGCCGCTGCTCATCGTGACCGCCTGGCGTCGTCACCAGCCCGACCCTCCCGCGCCGTCCGAGGAAGCCGCCTACCCGGCCGGCGGCGGCGCCGCCGGGGCCGAAGCCACCTGGGCGACCAACGCCACGTCCGACGCAGCGGCGATCGCCCGACAGGAGGGTGTGGGAGAGATCCACCAGCACCAGCCCCAGGGCAGTGCGGCCGAGGCACTGCTCCGCGAGGCCTCCGACCACCCGCAGGCGCTGCTCGTCCTCGGCACCTATGGCCTCGCCGACCGCGCCGAACGGCTCGTCGGCAACGTCCCCCACGCCATGACCCACCACAGTCCGATCGACCTGCTGCTGAGCACCGGCGTCCGCACGGAGCCCTGGCGCACGGTCGCCCTGGCAACGGACGGCTCCCAGACGGCGGCACGGGCGGTGGGCCAGGGACTCGCACTGGCCAACGCACTCGGGTCCCGTCCCACGCTCTTGACGGCCGCACGTGGCGAGGCCAAGGGCCGGGCGGCACTCGACCGCGTCGCCGAGCAGCTTCCCGCCGCGGCGCATGCGGACCGACGTGTTGTCGTCGACAGCGACGCCGCGACGGCACTCACCACGGCGGCGGCGGACTTCGACCTGCTCGCGATCGGCAACAAGGCCATGTCGGGCCCGTCACGGCTGCTCGGCTCCGTCGCCAACCGCATCACCCACCAGGTCCCCACCGACCTGCTGCTCGTCAACACCACGCGCTAGAGGGAGTCCCATGGTCACCCCAACCAACTACGTCACCAACTTCGAGCCCGTGGGCGCCGGCATCGGCTTCGGCGGCAGTTCCCTGCACGAGCCGCCCGCCGACTACGACAAGTACGCCGACCCGGTGTATCCGGGCAACACCGTGATCGACGATCCGGTCATCAGCGTTCGGGGCCTGACCAAGTCGTTCGGCAGCAACACGGTGCTCGAGGACATCTCGATCGACTTCCCCCGCGGAAAGATCACCACGGTGCTCGGCCCCTCGGGAACGGGCAAGTCGGTGTTCCTGCGCAACCTGATCGGGCTGCTGACCCCCGACCGCGGTGAGGTCTGGGTCGGCGAGGACAACATCACCGCGATGTCCCGTCGGCGGCTGCTGGAGATTCGCAAGAAGTTCGGTGTGCTGTTCCAGGACGGCGCCCTGTTCGGGTCGATGACGGTGTACGACAACACGGCCTTCCCGCTGCGCGAACACACCAGCAAGTCCGAGCGCGAAATCCGCGAGATCGTCATGGAGAAGCTCGAACTGGTCGGCCTGGAGGGGGCCATCGACAAGATGCCCGACGAGATCTCGGGCGGCATGAAGAAGCGGTGCGGCCTGGCCCGGGCCCTGGCCATGGAGCCCGAGATCCTGCTCTTCGACGAGCCGGACTCCGGCCTGGACCCGGTGCGCACGGCCTACCTCAACGACCTCGCCCGCGACATCACCTCCGAGCTCGGCTCGACGATCATCATCGTCACCCACCACATCCCCTCGGCCCAGCAGGTGGCCGACTACATGGGCCTGCTCTTTCGCCGCAACCTGGTGGCCTTCGGACGCGTCGACGAGATGTTCAACAGCTGGTACGCGCCGTGCCAGCAGTTCTTCCACGGGATCACCGAGGGGCCCATCGGTATGTCGGAGGAGCGGGACCAGCCCGAACTGCTGTGAGCACCCGGCCTGCTGTGGCCGGGCCGCAGCGGGAGGTGGGTACCGTTGCGGCGATACGGCTCAAGCTGCCGGACCGTGGTGGCGACGTCGCTACCATCCCCCGCCCGTGACCGTGCGCGAGCCGAGCGCAGAAGATCAGATCCGACAGGAGGCCTCGTGCCCGAGGACGTCGACATCGAGAAACTGCTCGGCGGCCATCGCCGCGCCTTCGACCGCCTGTTCGAACAGCGCATCCTGTTCATGAAGGGGCCCCTCGAGGACGAGTCGGCGGACCTCCTGGTCGCACAGCTGCTCGCCCTCGATGCGGACGGGGACGGCGACATCACGATGTACGTCAACTCCCCCGGCGGAATCATCACCGGCATGTTCGCGGTGCACGACACCATGAAGCTGCTCCGCAGCAAGGTCGACACGCGGTGCGTGGGCCTCGCGGCGTCCGCGGCGGCGTTCCTGCTCGCGGTGGGCACGGGGACCCGGTCGGCCACGGCGAACTCCCGGATCATGATCCACCAGCCCCTCGGTGGTGCCCGGGGCACGGCCAAGGACATCGAGATCCAGGCCAAGAACATCGTGTGGATGCGAGAGCGCATCAACGAGATCCTGGCGGAACGGACCGGTCAGTCCGTCGAGCAGGTACAGAAGGACACCGACCGCGACTACTGGATGACCGCCGAGGAAGCCGTCGAGTACGGCCTCATCGACGAGGTGGTCACCCCCGGTCGCGGCAGCGGCGGCTGACCCGGTGGCGGGACGAGCCCGGACGTAGATGATGTTCCCGCAGGTCGTGGCGTGGTTGACGGTGAGGGCGGCGTTCGCGGCCCGGACCCAAGGGGCGGCCTGGTCGGCGTCGAGTCGAGCCGAGAAGTCGATGGCGGTCACGCTCGGATCGTACGGGCGGCGCCGGCGTGACGGCGGACGCGCACGCGGGCGCCGTCACCGGGTACGTACGCGATCGCCTTGCGCTTGATCTTCTCGTCCGAGCCCGACACCGGCGCGAGGTCGGCCTCCTGCAAGTAGGTCTGCAGGAACAGCTTCGACTGGAACACCGCCAGCCGATCCCCGAGGCACCGGTGCAGTCCGCCGCCGAATGGCACCAGCGTGTAGGGCGGCGGCGTGGCGTCGAGGAAGCGTTCGGGCCGGAACGCCTTCGGGTCGTCGTAGAGCGCAGCGCTCTCGTGGATGCCGCGGATGAACGGCGACACGAGCGTGCCCGGCGGCAGCTCCCACTCGCCGAGCTGGAAGGTGCCCCGCGTCACCCGGCCGACCACCGCAATGGGCGGGCGGAGGCGCAGGGTCTCGAGCACGACCGCCTCGGCGTAGGCGTCGCTGTCGCCGGAGCGGGCCTCCTCGGTGGCCCGAGCCAGCGCCTCGGGGTGGCGGAGCAGCCGCTCGATCGCCCAGCTGACCGCGGTGGCCGAGGTCTCGTGGCCGGCGATGAGCATCGTCATCACCTGGTCGCGCAGCTCGACGTCGGTGAGGGGCTCGCCCTCGGCTTGCATCAGCAGCGCGAGCAGGTCGTGGCGCTCCTGGTCGGGCGTCGCCCGCCGTCGGGCGATCTCGCCGTAGATCAGGGTCTCGCACTCACCCAGCACGCGCTGCATGCGCTCCCACGGCGGACGGCGCAGCACGCGGCGCAACACCATCTGCAGCGCCGCGTTCGGTGACAGGGCGAGCTCGAGCAGCTCGGTCATGGGAGGCACCCAGCGGGGCCGCTCCTCCTCGGTGACCCCGAGCGCGATGCGCAGGATGATGTCGAGCGAGTCGGCCAGCATCCGGGGGTGCAGCTGCACCGGCTCGCCCGACGGCAGGCGCCGGGCCGAGTTGCGGGCCACCTCCACGATCGTCTCCCGCCACGACTCGAGCGCCGTGCTCCGCAGCGGCGGCAGCAGGATCCGACGCAGACGGCGGTGCTCGTGTCCGTCGATCAGGAACAGCGAGCGCTCGCCGTAGAGGTGCCGGAGGATCTTGTTGGCGTGCGTGGAGTCGATCTCGTCAGCCGAGGCGGTGAACAGCGGCCGCACGAGGGTGGGGTCGCGCAGCAGCACCGTGGACGTCGTGCCGGGCAGGATCCGTAGGCCGATCCGGAAGACGTCGCCGTAGCGCTCGAACAGCCGGTCGGTGGCCGCTTCGCCGTGGCGGACGTGGTCGATCACGATGCCGGGCAGGTCGCGTAGGCCGGGCCCGGGCATCGGCTCCACGCCGCGCGATGCCGTGGTGCGCCGGGGGTGTGTGGTGCTGGTCATCGGGCGGGGCCTCCGGAGCGACTAGAAACCAAGCAGTTTCCAGCCGCAAGCTATGCTCGGGCCATGGTCCCGTCAAGCTCCGCCGACGACGTCGCCGCCTCGCTGGGGCAGGTGCACCCGCTCCTGCTCGCCGCCCTGCCGGGCCTCGTGGATGCCGTTGCCCCGCCCGCGGTGCTCTCGCACGACCGGGCCCGCCTGGACCCCGACGAGGTGCTCGCATCGCAGCGGTGGCGACTGCTCCTCGCGACGGCCCGGACCATGGCGGCTGGGGGCTACGCCGCGGCGACGATCGAGCGGATCACGACCGAGGCCGGGGTCTCGAAGAAGACCTTCTACAAGTTCTTCGCATCCAAGGAGGAGGCGTTCCTGGCCTGTTACGACGCCATCGAG
>SLRZ01000071.1 GCA_007130695.1 Nitriliruptoraceae bacterium | reverse complement strand
TAGGCGACCCCGCCGCCCGCCGCCGGGGCCTGGGCCGCGTTCAACTGGAACACGAACCAGCCGCCGAGCAGTACCCATGCCGGCATCGTCACGATCGCGAAGATCAGCCAGAAACTGCGGATCCGGATGCCCGGGATGATCAGGGCGAGCAGGTAGAGCGGGAAGGGGACGTAGGTGAGCACGCTGGCCCGCGGGTAACAGATCAGGTAGGCCCCCAGCACGGCGGCGATCGCGCCGGACGCCCCGACCATGGGCACCACCGCGGAGGCGTTGAGCAGCGCGAAGGCATAGGTGGCGATGAGTCCGCCGCCGAGGTAGAAGCCGAGGTAGCGCGCGTGGCCCAGGCGGTCCTCGACGTTGGCGCCGAAGATCCAGAGGAAGAGCAGGTTCACCAGCAGGTGCATCAGGTTGCCGTGCAGGAACATCGCACTGACGGCCGACGCCGGCACCGACTTGTCCACCTCGCCGAACGTGCACGCCTCGGCCTCGCCGACCCTGGCGGCCACCTCGGAGATGTCCGCGGTCTGCAGAGTCAGCAGCTCGACGGGGATCGCTCCCCACTGGTAGATGAACGCCAGCGACTCGCACCGGTCCAGCGGCACCTGCAGTATCAGAAAGACCGCGGCGTTGATCGCGAGCAGCAGACCGGTGACCCAGGCCCGGCGGCTGGTCGGATTGATGTCACCGACGGGCAGGACCATCCGGGGCTAGAGCGCCGCGCGCAGGCGCAACAGGTCCGTCATCGACGCGTCCAGGCGGACCCGGTTGGCCGTGTAGGCGCGCGAGAAGGTCATCCGGCCCTCCGCGATCGCCATCAGGTCGTCGGATTCGATGCTGACGCGGATGTCGGGCCGGCGCGGCGGGGGGCCGTCGAGCACGGTCAGCTCTCCGTCGCGCCACTCCGCGTAGTGCACCAGGTCGAGGTCGGGGCAACGTGCCTCGATGGTGCGTCGGTTGGGCAGGACCGCGCGCGTGCCGTTGTCGACCTGGCCGAACCGGGACAGGAGCTCGTCCAGCACCGCCTCGACCTCCGGCACGGTGGCCACGCCGACGCTCCTGTTTTCCGGGGGTGGTTCGAACCTCAAACGGTAGCACCGGCGCTGCGCGGCACGTCCGTGGCGCGACGGCGGGTGGCCGGGGCCGTGGCCGGTGGCGGTGGCGCCGGGGCGGAGGCAGTGGCGCCGGGCGGGCCCACGCGGGATTGTGACGCCATCGAGAGGCGGTTCGCTAGTCTCGGCTCTACAAGTCGACTCCTGGGAGAGATCGCGTGAACCGAGCCGTGCAGCGTTATGTCGAGGCCGCGTCGGGCCTGACCACCCTGACGACCGCGAAGGCGGAGCAGATCGCCAAGCAGCTCGTGAAGTCGGGGGAGGCGGCCCAGGACCAGATGGGCGAACTCGTCGACGAGCTCCTCGAGCGCCAGAAGAAGAACCGGGAGGCCGTCGCCGCGCTGGTCAAGAGCGAGACCAACCGCGCCGTGCGCGCCATGGGGCTCGCGACCAACAAGGAGGTCGAGCGGCTGCAGCGTCAGGTCGCCGACCTCAAGCGCGAAGTGAAGAAGGTCGAGGGCCAGGCGGGCACGAAGGCCGCGAAGAAGTCCACGGCGAAGAAGGCGACGAAGAAGGCCTCCAAGAAGTCCGCCTCGAAGAAGTCGACCGCGAAGAAGGCCTCCAAGAAGGCCGGGACCAAGAAGGCGACCGCGAAGAAGTCGTCGAGCTCGTGAGCGAGGTCCTCGAGCAGCTGCGTCGTGACCTCGAGACGGTCGACGACGCACCGGTCGCCGACCGTCTCGCCCGGTTCGAACGCGCCAACGAGGTGCTGGCGGCCGAGCTCGCAGCGCTCGACGAGCTCACCAGCGGGTGAGTCGCCGTCGCCGTCTGGACGCCGAGCTGCTGCGCCGTGGCCTGGTCGACAGTCGGGTGCAGGCGCGCGAGGCGGTGGAGGCCGGCCTGGTCACCGTCGACGGCGCGCCCGCCATGAAAACGGCGAGGCAGGTGGGCCCGGAACAGGCGATCGTGCTGGCCGGCCCGCCGCGCACCTACGTCTCCCGGGGCGGTGACAAGCTGGCCCATGCGCTGGAGACCTTCGGCGTGGAGGTACAGGGTCGGGTCTGCCTCGACGCGGGGGCGTCGACCGGCGGGTTCACCGACTGTCTGCTGCAGTACGGGGCGCAGCGGGTGGTCGCCGTGGACGTCGGCTACGGCCAGCTCCACGACCGGCTCCGCCGCGACGCGCGCGTCGTGGTCCTCGAGCGCACGAACGTTCGCGAGCTCTCGCCCGCGGACCTCGACGGCCCACCCGCGGATCTCGTGGTCGCCGACCTGTCGTTCATCTCGCTGGCCAGTGTGCTGCCGACCCTGCGGGATCTCGCCGCACCCGGGGCGGAGGCGCTCGTGCTCGTCAAGCCCCAGTTCGAGGCGGGTCGGGAGCAGGTCGGCAAGGGCGGGGTGGTTCGCGACCCGTCCGTCTGGCGGACATGCCTGGCCCGGGTGGCCGAGGCGGGGACGGCGGTAGGTTGGCGGCTGCACGGCGCCACGGCCTCGCCGCTGCTCGGGCCCGCCGGAAACGTGGAGTTCCTGTTGCACCTCGCCGCGGAGGACGACGTCACCGACACCCCCGGTGCGGTGCTGGACGCGGCGGTCGAGGAAGGGCGGGCGAGACGGGCGGGGCGCGGGCCGGCCGGCGCCGAGGAACCTCGCGCGGCACCCGGCGACGCCACCGACGGCCCGGCCGGTGACCGGCATCCCTCCGACGAAGGCGCGGCAAGGTGAAGGTCGGGATCGTGGTCCACGCCGGACGCGAGGAGTCGATCGCGGCGGCGACCGGTGCGGCCCGTCGGCTGCAGGAGCACGGTGTCGGGGTCGTCGTCGCCCGCGAGGCGGAACCCGGTCAGGACCCGCCGGTGCTCGACGACGGCCCGGTCGAGGTGCGCGACCGTGACGGCTTCGCCGACGACCTCGACCTGGTGGTCTCCTTCGGTGGCGACGGCACGTTCCTGCGCGCCGCGCACCTGTCGCGTGACGTCGAGGTCCCGGTGCTCGGGGTCAACCTCGGCCGGCTGGGGTTTCTCGCCGAGATCGAACTCGAGGGACTCGAGGCGTCCATGGACGCCGTGGCCGCCGGGGCGTTCACGGTCGAGGAGCGTGCGACCCTGGACGTTGAGGTCCTCGATCCCGACGGGACACGGCGCTCGCTCGACTGGGCGCTGAACGAGGTCTCGATCGAGAAGACGGCGCGCCAGCGGCTGTTGCAGATGGACGTCCACGTCGCCGGCAGCCTGTTCGCACGCGTCCCGGCGGACGCCCTGGTCATCGCCACGGCCACCGGGTCGACCGCCTACGCGCTGTCCGCCGGTGGGCCGATCCTCTCGCCGGAACTGGCCGCGACCCTGGTCGTGCCGGTGGCGCCGCACTCGCTGTTCGACCGCACGGTGGTCGCGGGCCCGGGCGAGGAGGTGCGGGTCTGGCTCCCGGAGGACCAGCCACCCGCCGTGGTCTCCTGCGACGGCCGAGAGCCGGTGCAGGTCGGTGCCGGAGGGTCCGTGATCGCGCGCGGCGGCGGCCGCCCGGTGCGTATCGCCCGGGTGGGGGAGCCCGACTTCTGGTCGCTGGTTCGGCGCAAGTTCGGACTGCGCTGACGGCGTTGTCAACAGCCACCGCGGCACCCCGAGGGAGGCCTGGGCGACGCGCGCTAGCCTCGAGGCGGTCGACGCGACAGGTGGGGTGAGGCGACGTGATCGACGAGCTGCACATCCGCGGGCTCGGCGTCATCGAGGAGGCGTCGTTGCGCCTCGCGTCCGGCCTGACGGTGGTCACCGGGGAGACCGGTGCCGGCAAGACGATGCTGGTCACGGCCCTGCAGCTGCTCATCGGGGCGCGGGCCGACAGTGCCCTGGTGCGTGCCGGCACCGACGTCGCGCTCGCGGAAGCGGTCATCTCCCCGGCACCGCCCGAAGCGCAGGAGTGGGTGGAGGACGGCGAGGACCTCTTCGTCACCCGCGAGCTGCCGGCCGACGGCCGCAGCCGGGCCCGGATCAACGGCCGTCTCGCGCCGGTCTCCACACTCGCACAGTTGCTCGGGCGCCACGTGGAGGTGCACGGTCAGCACGAACACGTCCGGCTCGGACGAGTCGAGGTGCAGCGCGATCTGCTCGACCGGTTCGCCGGTGAACCCCATGCCCGGACGCTGGCCGCCTACCGCGAAGCCCACCGGGCCTGGCGCGAACTGGTCGACCGTCGGGAGCGCATCGATGCCGAGGCGCGGGAGCGTGCGCGAGAGATCGACCGCCTGCGGGTGGAGGTCGAGGAGATCGAGGCGGCCGAACTCGACCTCGAGGCGGACACGCGGCTGGACGTCGAGGTCGAGCGACTCGCCCACGCCGAGGAGCTTCGCCTGGCCGCGGCGGAGGCCGCCAACGCGCTGGGATCCGACGGTGCGGGTGATCCGCTCGGAATCGCCCTCGATGCCCTTCGGCGCGCACCGGTCGCCGACCCCGACCTCGACGCGCTGCTGGAGCGCGCCACCGGCCTGGCCGCCGAGGCCACGGAGCTGGCCGCCGATGCACGGGGCTACGCGGAGGGGATCGAGGCCGACCCGGCGCGGCTGGAGGAACTGCAGCAACGCAAGCGGATCGTGACGGGGCTCGTGCGCAAGTACGGGCCCGAGGTCGCCGACGTCCTGGCCTCGGCGGAACGGGCTCGTCAACGCCTGGTCGAGCTCGAGGAGCTCGAGGCCGACGCCGGTGATCTCGACCGACGGGTCGAGGAGGCCCATGCGACCGCGGTCGGGCTCGCCGAGGACGTCCGAGGCGGCCGGGAGGTGGCCGCGACGCGGCTGGCCGAGGTCGTCGACGGTCACCTCGCCGACCTCGGCATGCCCCATGCGCGCTTCTCCGTCGAGGTCGCGGCCGCCGACCGGTTGGCCGGCCACGGCGGTGACGACATCGAGTTCCGCCTGGCACCCAACCCCGGTGAACCGGCGCGGGAGCTCGCGCGCGCGGCCTCCGGCGGCGAGCGTTCGCGGGTGTCCCTGGCCGTGGAGGTGGCGCTCGCCGACGTCGACGATGCCCGGGTGCTGGTCTTCGACGAGGTCGACGCCGGCATCGGCGGCGCCACGGCGATGGCGGTCGGGGAGAAGCTCGCCCGCCTGGCCTCGGAAGACCGCCAGGTGCTCTGTGTGACCCATCTCGCCCAGCTCGCGGCGTTCGCCGACGTCCACCACGTGGTGGAGAAGGGGTTGTCGGGTGGCCGGACGGTGACCTCGTCGCGGCAGGTCGCCGACGAGGACCGGGTCGCGGAGCTGTCGCGAATGCTGGGTGGGGACCCCGACGCGCGTGCCGGACTCGAGCACGCCCGTGAACTGCTCGACACGGCCTCCGCGCGGCGTGCCGGCTGAGCCACGACCCGGCGGACGGGCTACGCCGCGCCCCGGGGGCCGGGTCATCCACCACGAACGTCACGGACACGTCCGCGGCGGACGGCCCCGGATGTTCGTCCAGCGCCCACCGTGCCGATATCGTCCGCGCCTGCCTCCTCGACCACAGGACCCGAGCCCGTGCACGTGCCCCGTTCGTTGGCGAACAGCGGCCCCCAACGGCCGATGTTCGTCGCGCGTCGACGTCGCCGGACGGTGCCGGCCCTGCTGCTGGGCGCCCTGGTGGTGCTCGCGATCTGGCTCACGTTCTCCAGCGCGCCGATCTCGGCGGCGATCGGGGACGGACCCGGGACCGGCGGCACGGGGGACGTCTCCGAGCCAGCGCCGTCCGCGGCGCCTCCGCCCGACGCGCCCGACGAGCCGGACACGAAGGTGTTCGCGACCTACGGCGACCTCGACCTGCACCTGCCCACACCCCGGCCGATCCTGGTCGGCTTCCATGAGGCGTCGAGCCCGGACGCGCTCGAGATGGGCCCCCGGGGCACGGTGGTCGAGAACGAGAACACCACCAAGTTCGAACCGCCCACCGTGGTGGACGAGGGCGGCGAGTACCTCGTGCTCTCCTCACGGGGCCGACGGCAGGCGGCGACCAGCGCCGTCGACGTCATCATGCACGTCGACGATCCCGTGCGCAGTCCGGTCGACGGCACGGTCACCGACGTCCGCGAATACCACCTCTACGGGTCACACACCGACCACCGGATCGAGATCCGACCCGCGGGACATCCGGACCTGCGCCTGGTGCTCATCCACATGGACGACGTCGAGGTGGAGGTCGGCGATGACCTCGTCGCGGGTCACACCCACCTGGCGGGCACCGCCCGCCCGTTCCCCTTCGGCAGCCAGATCGACCGCTACACCGAGCCGGACCGCTGGCCGCACGTCCACATCGAAGTGAAGTACGAAGATGAAGACGAGGACGACGAGGCCTAGCGGGGTGGGGCTTCGTTGATCCGTTCCGGGCTGCCCGCTACCGTCGCACGGGCCGCACCCGGCGCGGCCCGAGCAAGGCGATGGTCGAACAGATCGCACCGTCGCGGGTCGGAAAGGTGCGCTTGACGTGGTAAAGCACATCTTCGTCACGGGAGGCGTCGCCTCCGCGCTCGGCAAGGGCATCACCGCCGCCTCGCTCGGCCGGTTGCTCAAGGCACGGGGCCTGCGGGTCACCCTCCAGAAGCTCGACCCCTACCTCAACGTCGACCCGGGGACGATGAACCCGTTCGAGCACGGGGAGGTGTTCGTCACCGACGACGGCGGCGAGACCGACCTCGACCTCGGCCACTACGAGCGGTTCATCGACGAGAGCCTGCACCGTGGCTCGAGCGTGTCCTCGGGGCAGATCTGGCTGTCGGTGATCAACAAGGAACGACGCGGCGACTACCTGGGAAAGACCGTCCAGGTGATCCCCCACATCACCGACGAGATCCAGGCACGCATCCGCGGGGTCGCCGAGGACGTGGACGTGGTGATCACCGAGGTCGGTGGCACGGTCGGGGACATCGAGGGACTGCCGTTCCTCGAGGCGATCCGGCAGTTGCGCCACGAGATCGGCCGGGAGAACATCTGTTACGTCCACTGTGCGCTGGTGCCGTGGATCGCGGCGGCGGGTGAACTCAAGACCAAACCCGCCCAGCACTCGGTGCGCGAGCTCCGGGCCGTGGGTATCCAGCCGGACGTGCTGGTGCTGCGCAGCGACCGCGACCTCGACGAGGGCCTGCGTCGCAAGGTCGCCCTGCAGTGCGACGTCGACATCGACGCGGTGATCGCCGCGACCGACCAGGCCTCGCTCTACGACGTGCCACTGGCGATGCGCGACGAGGGTCTCGACGAGGTGGTGACCAAGAAGCTCGGGCTGCCCCACGCCGAACCGGACATGACCGAGTGGAACCAGGTCGTACGCAAGGTCCACTCGGCACGGGAGCACGTCACCGTCGGGATCGTGGGCAAGTACGTCGAACTCCCCGACGCCTACCTCTCGGTCGTCGAGGCGCTGCGCCACGGCGGGCTCGCCAACGGCACCGAGGTGTCGATCCGCTGGATCCCGTCCGACGACCTCACCCCGGAGGGTGGTCGCCAGCGCGAGGACGACCGTGACGAGGTCGACCGGCTGCTCGCCGGCGTCGACGGGGTCCTCGTGCCCGGCGGCTTCGGTGTGCGCGGCGTGGAGGGCAAGATCGCCGCGGCACGCCACGCCCGCGTCCACGAGGTGCCCTACCTCGGGCTGTGCCTCGGCCTGCAGGTCGCGGCGGTGGACTTCGGGCGCAACGTGGTCGGGCTGCCGTGGGCACACTCCGCCGAATTCGAGCCCCACACCCCCGACCCGGTGATCGACCTGATGCCCGACCAGCGGGACGTGACCGACAAGGGCGGCACGATGCGGCTCGGGGCCTATCCGGCCAAGCTCGTCGAGGGGACCCGGACCCGGGCGGCGTACGGCGATGAGCCGGTGGTCTACGAACGCCACCGCCACCGTTTCGAGTTCAACAACCGCTACCGGCAGGCGTTCACGGACGCCGGGATGGTCTTCTCCGGGCTCTCGCCCGACGACCGGCTGGTGGAGTTCATCGAGCTGCCGGACCATCCCTGGTTCGTCGCCACGCAGGCCCACCCGGAGCTCAAGTCGCGCCCCAACCGGCCCCACCCGTTGTTCGACGGATTCGTGGCCGCGGCGCTGCAGCACCGGCGTGAGGCCTCCGGACGACTGCCGGTCGAACTCGACGAGCCCACGGCGTCGGAGATCAGCGAGGCGACGATGTCGGCCGGCGGTCACGGGACTGGCCCCGTCGGTGATGCCGTTCCGGGTGCTCCGGCATGAGTGGATCCGGGTTCGAGACGATCGACTCCCAGGACCGCTACGTCGGCTTCTCCACGGTGCGCGCGGAGACGGTCCGCACGCCCGACGGCGGCGAGATGGAGCGCGAGATCGTCATCCACAACGACGCCGTGGCGATCGTGGCGCTCACCGGGGACGACGAGGTCCTGCTGCTCCGCCACTACCGCCAGCCGGTTCGCGAGCACCTCCTCGAGGTTCCGGCGGGCAAACTCGACGTCGAGGGGGAGGACCCCCGCGAGGCGGCCGCACGGGAGTTGGCGGAGGAGACGGGCTACCACGCGCAGCATCTCGAGCACCTGGTGACGTTCGACAACTCCGCCGGCTGGACCGATGAGCGTACGCACGTCTACCTCGCCACCGGCGTGCACCGGGGCGGTGCGCCCGACGGGTTCGAGGCAGAGCACGAGGAGGCGGACATGGAACTCGTCCACCTCAGCTTCGTCGAGGCGACGGCGGCAGCGCGTCGTGGCGAGATCCGTGACGCCAAGACCCTCATCGGCCTGCTGCTGGCCGAGGGTCGGACCGGCGGATCGTGAGGGGAGTCCCCGGGTCGGCATCCCGGAAGGCGCCGATCGGGGTGCGGGCCGTGGCCCGGCCGCAAAGCCGGACCAGGAATGCGGGGCGAATGCGGAGCCGAACCGGGTCGGTGGCCTGCGGCGGGCAGTAGGCTCGTGATCCGAAGCGGTGAAGGGGGCATGATGCGCATCGGGGTCCCCACCGAAGTCAAGGACCACGAGTTCCGGGTGGCGCTGACACCGGCCGGCATCCGGGAACTGACGCTGGCCGGTCACGAGGTGCTCGTCCACTCGGGGGCGGGTGCGGGCTCCGCGATCGGGGACCGGGACGTCGAGGCCGCGGGGGGCCGGATCGTCTCCGACGTCGACGAGGTCTGGGGCGAGTCGGACCTGGTCTGCAAGGTCAAGGAGCCGACACCCGAGGAGTACCGGCGCCTGCGCGACGACCTCACCCTGTTCGCCTTCCTCCACCTGGCCGCGGACGAAGCACTGACCGACGCGCTGTGCGAGTCCGGGGTGCTCGCGGTCGCCTACGAGACCGTCACCGACGCCGACGGTGGCCTGCCACTGCTCGCGCCGATGTCCGAGGTGGCGGGCCGGATGGCGCCACAGGTGGGCGCCGCGTCATTGGAACGCGAACGCGGAGGCCGCGGGGTGCTCCTCGGTGGGGTGTCGGGCATCTCTCCCGGACATGTGGTGGTGGTGGGTGCCGGGACCGCGGGGCGCCACGCGGCGCTGCTCGCGGCCGGGCTGCAGGCGCGGGTCACCGTCCTCGACATCGATCTCGGGGTGCTGCGTGCGATCGACGCGCTCGGCGACGGCCGGATCACCACCCTGCACTCAAACCGCTGGACGCTAGACCGGCTCGTCGAGGACACCGACCTGCTGATCGGCGCGGTCCTGGTACCAGGGGCACGCGCGCCCCACGTGGTCACCGAGGAGATGGTCGCCGCGATGCCCGACGGCTCCGTCGTGGTCGACATCGCCGTGGACCAGGGCGGATGCGTGGCCACCACGCACATGACCACGCACGCGGCACCGACCTACCTCGAACACGGCGTGGTGCACTACGCCGTCGGCAACATGCCCGGTGCGGTGCCCCACACCTCGACCCGGGCGTTGACGATCGCGACGTTGCCCTATGTGCTCCGACTGGCGGACGGGATCGGACCGGCACTGGCCGGGGACCCGGGCCTGCTCGCCGGGGTGAACGTCGCGCAGGGCGAGATCACCAACGACGGGGTCGCCTCGGCCCATGGCCGCACGTCGGCGGATGCCGCGACACTCGTCGGCGCATCGTGAGCACACGCGACGTGCCCCTCGTCGGGCGGTACCTCGATCATCTGCGGGCCGAGCGTGGTCTGGCGGGGAACACCCTCGACGCCTACCGGCGGGACCTCGACGTCTACGGCAGCTACCTCGCCGAACGCGACATCTCCGATCCACGGCAGGTCCTCGCCGACGACATCGAGGCGTTCGTCGGGTGGCTGCGCAGTCGGACCTCGGCGAGGGGGCGCCCCTACGCGCCGTCGTCGGTCGCCAGGATCGTGGTCGCCGTCCGCGGCTTCCACCGCTTCCTCGCGCGGGAGGGACTGGTCGAGGAGGATGCCGCCGCCGCGGTGGGTACCCCCCGGGCAGACCGTGCCCTGCCGAAGGCACTGTCGCTCGATCAGGTCGAGCAACTGCTGGCCGCCCCCGTGGGCGACGAGGCCCGCGGCTTGCGGGACCGCGCCATGCTCGAACTGCTGTACGGAGCCGGGCTCCGGATCACGGAGCTCACCTCCCTCGACGTCGACGACGTCGACGAGACGGACCGGCTCGTCCGGGTCCACGGCAAGGGCGACAAGCAGCGGATCGTGCCCTACGGCGAGGTCGCCGGGCGAGCGATCGAGCGGTGGCTCGTCTCCGGCCGCCCGACCCTGTCGCCGTCCTCGCCGGCGCTGTTCGTCAATGCCAGGGGGGATCGCCTCAGCCGGCAGGGGGTCTGGAAGATCGTCCGACGGCATGCCGAACGGGTCGAGCTGGACGCGGAGGTCTCCCCGCACACCCTGCGGCATTCGTTCGCCACGCACCTGCTCGACGGGGGAGCGGACGTGCGGGCGGTCCAGGAGTTGCTGGGCCACGCGAGTGTGACCACGACCCAGATCTACACCCTCGTCAGTCGTCAGGCGTTGCGCGAGGTCTACGAGCGGGCGCATCCCCGCGCCTGAACGTCGGGGGACCGGGGGTCGTTCGTGCGTTGCCACCGCCTCCCCACGACCAGACCGCGACTACCCTCGAGGAAGTCGAAGGTGGTGCACCCATGGACAAGACGAAGCTGAACGAGTTGCGCGCGGAGCTCGTTGCCGACCGTGACGGGCAGCTCGAATTCCTCGAGGAACACGGGGCCGACCCGTACGGGGAGGAGGTCCGAGACCTCGGAGTGGCCAACGACGGCTTCGCGGATTCGGCGCAGGCCACCGAGGAACGCTCCGAGATCCTGGGCCACATCGAGTCCGCCCGGAGCCGCATCCACCAGATCGACGAGGCCCTCGAACGGATCGACGAGGGCACCTACGGCGTGTGCGCCGACTGCGGCAACGCCATCGTCGAGGCTCGCCTCGAGGTGCGCCCGCTGTCGATCCGTTGTGTCGACTGCGCGGAGCAGGCAGCCTGACTGGTGGGAACAGGCAGCCTGACTTGCGCGGAACAGGCAGCGGGCGCGCGGTTCCAAGGCATCCTGATCGTGTCCGGCCACCGAGGTCGCGTCATATAACGATAATTTATCGTCTTGTCGACACTCTTATCGATATATAGACAAACGTCCGCAGCGGGTTCGGTTCGTCGACGAAGCCGGCACCGGGGCCGTGCTTTGCGGTCATTTGTGTGGGCCTCCTCCGCCCGTGCCTTTTCGACCTCGCCGCGGAGGCCGGCCCGGCAAGGACGGCGGAGGGAGGAGACATACTCCGCACTCGAGGATTGCTGACGCCTTCGGTCAGCGGTGGGGAGCCGGGGCGAGCTTTGCCGTTCCGTCGACCGGTTCTGGGCCGGGGAACCCCGGCGCCCTCCTAGCGGCCCGGCGCACGCCACCCGTTCGTCCGACCCTCCACGTCGGCCTGATTCCGGACGTCGGGTCGCCACGGTGAGTCGAGGTGCCCGGGGGCTCCGCCCGGAGACACCAAGCGGGGGTCGTCACCAACCGTGAGCAGCCAGACCAGGGGAGTGGCGCCGACTCGCGATCGACGGCGGCTCGCGGTTCTGCAGTGACACCTCGTCACCAAGGCGGCCACCGAGAACGGCCCGGCTCCCTCCGGCCGGAGAGCGATCGAGGTCCGCATCGGCGGTGGAGACAGCCAAGCCGAGGAGCGACGTCGGCGCCACCGGCCGCGATCCGAGTACTCGCAACTGGCCAGCTCCTACAGCTCCCACCGTCCGACGGCGTCGGGTGGG
>SLRZ01000095.1 GCA_007130695.1 Nitriliruptoraceae bacterium | reverse complement strand
AAGTTGCCGGGGAACGACAGGTCGTTGTCCGGGTAGGCGTAGCGCATCCCGATCGAATGCCGGTAGGCGAAGGCCGCCAGCGTCGGGAACTTGGCGATCAGTCGCACGATCTGCAGGTGCCGGGTTTCGGGGTCGTCGAAGCCCTTGGCCTCCGGGTAGAAGGTCGACAGCGCGCCGACCGAGGAGACCAGGATGCCCATCGGGTGGGCGTCGTGGTGGAACCCGTCTATGAACTTCTTGATGTTCTCGTGGATGAAGGTGTGGTGGGTGATCTCGTGGACCCACTGGTCGTACTGCTCTCGGGTGGGCAGCTCGCCGTAGATCAGCAGGTAGGCGACCTCGAGGAAGGTCGAGTGCTCCGCGAGTTCCTCGATGGTGTAGCCGCGGTAGCGCAGTTCACCCTTCCCGCCGTCGATGTAGGTGACCTCGCTGCGGCAGTAGGCGGTGTTCTTGAAGCCCGGGTCGTAGGCCAGCAGCCCGAAGTCGTCCTCGTCCACCTTGATGTCGCGTAGGTCCATCGCGCGGACGGCGCCGTCCTCGACCGGGAGCTCGTAGGTCCGGCCGGTGCGGTTGTCGGTGACGGTGAGCGTGTCCTTGGTCTCGCTCATGCGGCGGGGTTCTCCTGATCGAAGCTCGTGACCCTCCACGGTAGTCGCCCCGTCGGTCCCACGCCCGCCCCCACGGCGGGGGGTCGGCCGTCCGATCAGGGGGCGGGTCGGGGCAGCTCGGAGGTCCCGGCGCTGCGGCGGGCGCGCTCGGCGACCCTGGCCAGGGCCGTCTCGAGCACCTGCGCCTCCTCGTCGGTGAGGACGTCGACGAAGTGGTCCTGCACGCCCCGCAGATGGGTGGGCGCCGTCTGGCGCAGCCGCTGGTAGCCCTGCTCGGTCATCTCGGCGAGGGTGCCGCGGCGGTCGTCGGGGCACTTCATGCGACGCACCAGCCCGGCGTCCTCCATGCGGTCGACCAGGCGGGTGAGCCCGGACTTCGACAACAGCACGGCCTCCGCGAGTTCCTGCATCCGCAGCCGGTGGTCGTCGGCCTCGGAGAGCTGCACGAGCACGTCGTACCAGGTCAGCGGCAGGTCCTCGGTGTCCTTGAGCTCGCGCGCGAGCACCTCGCTCACCCGGGCGTGGGCCTCGAGGAAGGCACGCCACGCCGACAGCCCGCGGGCTGGGACCGGCGCACGGGCCGAGCCCGTCGGTTTGGACAGCATTCCGGGATGATATCCGCGCCGTGCCGGTCACGGTGGTCGCTGGCTCAGGCCGGTTCGTCCCGCTCGGCCCGGCGCACGGGGGGCTGGCAGGTGGGGCACCAGTAGATATGGCGTGCCTGCTCCCCGAGCCGGTCGACCACCACGGGGGTGGCGCACCGCCGGCAGGGGGCGCCCGCGCGGCCGTGGACCCACAGCGTGCCGGGGGGCGCGCCGGACACCGTGGTCCGCCGCTGGGCGTCCAGGTTCTCCCGCAACAGCGCCGCGGCGTGCCCGAGCAGTGCGTGTCCCTGTGCGGGCTCGAGGTCGCCGACGGGGGTGCGGGGATCGAGGCCGTGCAGGAACAGCACGTCGCAGCGGTAGACGTTGCCGACCCCGCAGGCGATGCGCTGGTCGAGCAGGGCCTCACCGATCGGTCGGTCGGGTGTCGACAGGGCGAACAGGCGGTGCGTGGCGAGGTCGAGATCGGCCCGTGGGTCGCACAGGTCGGGGCCGAGCCGGCGCAGGTCCGGGTGGCGGGCCAGCCCCCGCGCGTCGAGCACCTCGACGACCGGGCTCGAGAAACAGACCGCGACGGCGCCCGGAACCCCGAGCACGACCCGCGCCGCCCGGGACGACTTCTGCCAGCGCTGTCCGGGCGCGTAGAGGTGCCAGGAGCCCGTCATCCGCTGGTGGGTGTGCACCACCAGGTCGTCGGCGTGGATGAGCAGGTGCTTGCCCCGGGCCTCGACCGCCTCGACCACGGCACCGGGTCGCGGCAGCGGGGGTGCGACCCGGGCCAGTTCCACCCGTCGCAGCGGCTGGCCGGACAGGGCGGTGCGCAACCGGTCGGCCGCTCTGTGGATCGTGTCACCCTCGGGCATGCGGGCAGGGTACGAGGCCCCGTTGGGGGCCCGGGCCCCACACGCGTGTGGGGCCGCCCTTCACGGACGGCCCCACACGCGTGTCCTGCGACGATCTAGAGGTCGTAGGGCCGCAGCGTGCCGCGGTTGTTGTTCTTGGCGCGCTCGGCAGCATCCTTGAGCATGCTGTTGATCTTGTCGTTGAGCGCGTCCGGAAGGCTCGAGTCCATACGGAGCTCGAGGCCCTTCACGGCTTCCTTGACCTTGCTCTGGACGATGAGAGAGTCCGCCATTGATTTTCCTCCTGAAGTGAACGGTCCGGCGCACCGTAGAGGCCGTTCCACCCCAATTGCGAGCACCCTCGCCCTTCCGGGCGGCCGGGGTGGGCGATGAGCGCACCCCGCTGTGCGTTCGGCTACCGCCGCCGGGTGCCTCGCGGGACCGCACCCGACCGCCGTCGTCCGGCCCGCCGACGACCGTTTCAGGGCCGCAGGGTCATGCCCCGGTAGCCGGCGGTGAAGCCCGCCCGTGCGAGGTGGCCGGCCCACGGGGTGTCGTGCACCTCGACGCCATCGACACGGGTGATCTCGAGCTTGCGCAGCCGTCGCCGGGTGACCAGGCCGGTCAGGCCGCCGAGCCAGTGCGAGGGCGGGGCGGGATGCCCGAAGGTGGTCAGGCTGCGTCCGCCGCGTTCGAGGTGCGCCGCTGGCCGGCCGTCGAGCAGGACCACGAAGGCGCCGGCGGTGCGTCCCGGCCGGCCGGGCCCCTCGGGCCACGGCAGCGCCGCCCCGTAGGGCTGGGCCGGGTCGGTCGCCGCCAGCGTCACGGGCCCGGGTGCCCGTTCGTCACCCTCGTCGAGTTCCGACCACGCCACCGGCTCGCGGAACGCCCGGAGGCGGTCGATCGCGCCTGGTCGGGCGAACTGGGCGGCCCCGAGGCCGGCGACCACGTACCCGCGCCGTGCCCGGCCCGCCTCCTCCATCGCCTTCAGGACGCGGTAGACGCCGCCGAAGCCGCCCTCGACGGCCTCGACCCGCAGGGCCTCGCGGCTCAAGACCCCGTGCCGCTCGAGCAGCTGCTGGGCCAGTGCGTGGGCACGTTCGGTCCGCGTCGGGGCCGCGGCGAGGAGGTCCTCGGTCAGTGACCACCGCCCGGCGCCGGCGGGCGGACCGACCCGGCGCAGGCCACCCGGCCGGGGCCGGCCCCGGCCACGGGTGCCGGACCCGGTCCCCGAGGCCAGCAGGGCCCGGACCGGGGCGTAGGTGTCGTTGGTCACCTCGCCGGCCCACACGAGATCCCACAGGGCGGCCAGCACCGTGTCCTGGTCGCTGACCCCCGCGGCCCCCAGCAGCTCGGGCCAGAACGAGGCCCCCCGCCGGCGCAGGTGCTCGCGCAGGGACTCGTGCACCTCGCCGTCACCGCCCGACCGCCCGAGGCCCGGCCGCCACCCACCGTCCGCGTCGAACCGGCCCGGGGCGAGCAGGCCCACCGTGTCCCGGAAGCACAGCACCACGCGCCCGTCGCGGGCACCGAGCGGCTCCACCCCCAGCCACACGACCTCCCCGGCCGCGATCAGCTGGTCGAGGTCGCTCTCCCGGTAGCCGTCGACGCGCGCGGGCAGGACGTCGGCCTCCAGCACCGACGCCGGGACCGGGGCGCCCTGCAGCTGCGCGATCGACTCGACCAGGGCGTCCAGGCCGCGCCGTCGCCCCGCGGACCCGGGGGCTGCGGCGACCCCCTGCCAGGCGGGCAGGAACCGTCCGAGGGCGTCCCCGTCGACGGGTTCGACCTCCTGGCGCAGGGCCGCCAGCGAGCGCCGCTTGAGGCGACGCAGCACCTCGACGTCGATCCATTCGCGCCCACCGCCGGTGGGGCCGAGGGCCTCCACCGGCCGGAACGCGCCGCTGGCCACGCGGTCGGACCGCTCCAGCCACCGCAGGGCGGCCTCCACGCGGGGGGCGGGCACCCCGAGACGCCGGGCGGGCTCGGCGGTGGTGAAGGGGCCGTGACTGCGGGCGTAGCGCGCGACCAGTTCGCCCAGTGGGTCCTCCACGGGTTCGGTGAACGCCTGCGGCAAGCCGGGCGGCACCGCCACTCCCAGCCCGTCACGCAGCCGTGCGGCGTCCTCGGCCGCGGCCAGCCGGTCCTCGCCGGCCACGCGCACCTCGATCGCCCGGCGGGCCTCCAGCAGGCCGGCGATCCAGTCGTCGGACGGGGCGACGCAGCGCTCGGCGACCTCCGCGCGCGTGAGGTCACCCAGGCGCCGCAGCAGGTCGTGGACCTCGTCGGCGTCCCGCGCCCGTGGGTCGATCGCGTCGTCGGCGTCCTCGCCCGAGGGGAGGTGCTGCAGCTCCCGCTCGAGGAGGGCGAGTACGTCGGCGTCCAGCAGTTCGCGCAACTCGTCGCCACCGAGCAACTCGCGCAGCAGGTCGGGATCGAGCGCGAGGGCGGCCGCACGACGCTCGGCCAACGGGGCGTCGTACTCGTACATGTACTGCCCGACCCAGCCGAACAGCAGCGACTGGGCGAACGGGGACGCCGAGGCGGTCTCGACCTCGACGACACGGATCCGGCGGCTGCGCAGCTCCCCCAGGACGTCCTGGAGCCCGGGCAGGTCGAAGACGTCGCGCAGGCACTCCCGGGTCGCCTCCAGCAGGATCGGGAAGGTCGGGTAGCGGCTGGCGACCTCCAGCAGCCCCGCCGCCCGTTGGCGCTGCTGCCACAGCGCGGTGCGCTGCCCGGGGCGCCGCCGGGGCAGCAGCAGGGCCCGGCCCGCCGCCTCGCGGAACACGCTGGTGAACAGGGCGGTGCCCGACAGCCGGTCCACGACCCGCTGCTCGACCTCGTCGGGGTCCAGCAGCAGTTCGTCGACGGAGAAGCCGCCCCCCGCCGGTCCGCCCGGCGGGTCGTCGTCGAACCCGACGTCGAACCCGACGTCGAACCCGCCCGGGACGTCGCCGCCCCAGCCGAAGGCCGCCTCCTGCAGGTGCAGCACGATGCCGTCGTCGGCCCACATCACCTCGGGGTCGAGCCCGAGCTCACGCAGGCGCCCCTCGATCGCCATCGCCCACGGGGCGTGGACCTGGGCGCCGAAGGGGGAGAGCAGGCACAACCGCCAGTCGCCGAGTTCGTCCCGGAAGCGTTCGACGACCAGCGTGCGGTCGTCGGGCACGACCCCGGTCGCGGTGGCCTGTTCCTCGAGGTAGCCGAGCACGTTGTCGGCGGCCCAGGTGTCGAGGTCGTGCTCGGCCCGCAGGCGCCCGAGCTCCGCGTCCCGGTCCGTCTGCGCCGCGGCGTGGGCCTCGCGGACGAAGGCGCCCAGCGCCCGGCCGAGTTCCAGCGGCCGCCCCGGGCCGTCCCCGTGCCAGAAGGGGAGCTTGCCGGGCTCGCCCGGTGCCGGGGTGACGACCACGCGTTCGTAGGTGATGTCCTCGATCCGCCAGGTCGTGGCGCCGAGCACGAAGGTCTCGCCCGGCCGTGACTCGTGGACCATCTCCTCGTCGAGCTCGCCCACCCGGGTCCCGTCGGGCAGGAAGACCCCGAACAGGCCCCGGTCGGGGATCGTGCCGGGGTTGGTCACCGCCAGGCGCTGCGCCCCGGCCCGGCCGCGGACCGTGTCGGCGACGCGATCCCACACGATCCGCGGCCGCAACTCGGAGAACTCCTCCGAGGGGTAGCGCCCGGCGAGCAGGTCCAGTACCGCGTGCAGGAGCTCGTCCGACAGCTCGGCGAAGGGGGCGGCGCGGCGCACCGTGGCGGCCAGCTCGTCGACCGGCCACTGACGCATGGCGGTCATCGCCACGACGTGCTGGGCCAGGACGTCCAGCGGGTTGCGGGGATAGCGGGTGGACTCGATCAGCCCCTCGTGCATCCGCCGGGTGACCACCGCCGTCTCGAGCAGATCACCCCGGAACTTGGGGAACAACACCCCGCGGGAGGGCTCGCCGACCTGGTGGCCCGCACGCCCGACCCGCTGCAGGCCGCGGCTGACCGCACCGGGGGAGGAGACCTGCACGACGAGGTCGACCGCACCCATGTCGATACCGAGCTCCAGGCTGGACGTGGCGACCAGGGCACGCAGCCGCCCGGACTTCAGCTCGTCCTCGATCTGCAGCCGGCGCTCCCGCGAGAGCGACCCGTGGTGGGCCTTGACCAGTTCGGGCGGAGGCTGGCCGTCGGGGCCGCGTCCGGCGTGCTCGTCGAGCGCCGTCTCGAGTTCGTCGCCGGCCAGGCCGTGGCTGCGCAGCTCCTCCTCGAGCAGCTGGCGGGCGTGGAGCTCGTTGAGCTTCGCGGCCAACCGCTCCGCCAGCCGCCGGGCGTTGACGAACACCAGCGTGGTGTGGTGTTGGAGGATGCGCTCCAGCAGCTTCGGGTGCACGGCCGGCCAGATCGAGCGTCGGGCGGGGCCCGCGGCCGCGGCGCCGGAGTACAGCTCGACGTCCCGGCCGGCCTCGACGGTCGAGCCGAGCTCGGCGAGGTCCTCGACCGGCACGACTACCTCGAGCTCGAGGGCCTTGGTGACCCCGGCGTCGACGATGGTCACGGGTCGGGGCTGCAGCTCGCCCGTCTGTCCGTCGGGCCGGTAGCCGCCGAGGAAGGTCGCGATCTCCTCCAGGGGGCGCTGGGTGGCCGACAGCGCGATCCGCTGGGGTGCCCGTCGCACGGGCCCGGGTGGATCGTCGACCTGGCCGGCCGCTCCGGCCCCCTCCGTGTCGTCGGCCTCGCCGTGCAGGACCTCGTGCTCGAGCCGTTCGAGGGTCAGCGCGAGGTGGCTGCCCCGCTTGGTCGGCGCCAGCGCGTGGATCTCGTCGACGATGACGGCCTCGACGTGGCGCAGCGTCTCCCGCGCACGGCTGGTGAGCATGAGGTAGAGCGACTCGGGCGTGGTGATCAGCACGTCCGGGGGCGTGCGGCGCATCCGCTCCCGCTCCGAGGAGGGTGTGTCGCCCGTGCGTACCCCGACCTCCGGGCGGTGCACCTCGGTGCCCAGCCGCCCGGCCGCCAGCCGGATGCCCTCAAGCGGCGCCCGCAGGTTCTTGTCCACGTCCACGGCCAGCGCACGCAGCGGTGAGACGTAGACCACCCGAAGCCGCTGGCTGCGCTCGGGGACCGGGCGGGTCATCAACCGGTCCAGTGCCCACAGGAAGGCGGTGAGGGTCTTGCCCGACCCGGTCGGTGCGAGGATGAGGGTGTGCTCGCCGTCGGCGATGGCGGGCCAACCCTGTTCCTGCGCCGCGGTGGGCGCCGGGAACGCGGTCTGGAACCAGGTCCGGACCGGCTCGCTGAACCGGGAGAGGGCGTCGCTCATGATCCGGCGAAGCTACCCGTGGCCCGTGACGGACGGCCGGGGCAGGCCGGCCCACCGCCGGGCACGAACCCCCGAGACTCATCCCCACCCAGGAGGGAAGCGACGAACCATGGCGACGACGGTCGTGCTCTGCAACCGTGACCTGCGACTGCACGACCACCCGGCGTTGACGGCCGCCTGCCGTGACGCCGAGCGGGTGGTGGTGCTGTTCGTTCTCGACGACGCGCTGCTCGCCTCCCGCTACGCGGCACCCAACCGGGTGGCCTTCCTGCTCGAGGCCCTGGCCGACCTGCGGGCGGGCCTGCGCGCGCGGGGCTCGGACCTCGTCGTGCGTCGCGGGGACACGATCGACGAGGTCGACCGGCTCGTGTCGGCCACGGGCGCGACGCGGCTGCACGTCAGCGGCGACGTGTCCGCGCACGCCGTCCGACGGCAGGACGCGCTCGCACGCCTCGCCCGGGCCCACGGGTGCGCGTTCGAGATCCACCCCGGCGTCACGGTGGTCGAACCCGGGGCGGTCACGCCCACCGGCGGTGGGGCCTACCAGGTGTTCACGCCCTACTGGCGGCGCTGGTCGGCACAGCCCCGGCGTCCGTTGGCGCCGGCTCCCGAGGCGCTGCCACCCCCCGCCGCCGTACCGCCGGGGGAGATCCCCCCGCTGGGCGACCTCGTGGCGGGGCCCACCTCGCCCCACCGGAGCCGCGGGGGTGAGACCGAGGGGCTCGCCCGGCTCGAGCGCTGGCTCGACGGCGGAATCGGCGACTACGACGCCGGGCGCGACCGACTCGCCGACGAGGCCACCTCCCGGCTGTCGGCCGACCTCCACTTCGGTTGTGTCTCGCCCACCGAGGTCGTCGCCCGGCTCGACCGCCGCCGGTCGGGCCACGAGCCCTTCCTGCGCCAGCTGTGCTGGCGCGAGTTCAACCACCAGCTGCTGGCGTCCCGCCCGGACCTGGTGACCGAGGATCTGCGCCCGCGGGGCGATGACTGGGACGAGGACCCGGAGGCCGTCGCCGCGTGGAAGGAGGGCCGCACCGGCTACCCGGTCGTGGACGCCGGGATGCGCCAGCTGCGCGACGAGGGCTTCATGCACAACCGGGCCCGGATGCTGACGGCGTCGTTCCTCACCAAGCACCTCTACGTGGACTGGCGCGTCGGCGCCTGGCACTTCATGGACTGGCTGCTCGACGGCGATCTGGCCAACAACTTCGCCCAGTGGCAGTGGGTGGCCGGGACCGGGAACGACTCGCGCCCCAACCGGGTGCTCAATCCGGTCACGCAGGGGGAGCGCCACGACCCCCACGGCACCTACGTCCGCCGGTACGTCCCCGAGCTCGCCGGTGTCGACGACGCGCTCGTGCACACCCCGTGGCGTGCCGGTGGGGCCGCCCCCGCGGCCGGCTACCCGCCGCCCCTGGTGGACCACGCCGAGGCCCGCGCCCGCTTCCTCGAGCTTCGTGGCCGCGGTGGTGGTGCGGGGCACTAGTCTTCGTGCCACCACGTGTGCACCGACGACGAAGGCTGACGCGGTGGTCGACGAGGGGCACCAGGACATCGGCGCGGCGACGGTGCGCGACGCCGACGACCTCGACCGCCTCCACCGGCGTCTGTCGAACGTGATCGGCCACGCGCTGCGGACGCCGGCGGCGACCATCCGAGGCCAGGCGGAGATCCTCGCGCACACCCAGGACGAGGACGAGCGGCGTGAGACCGTCGAGGTGCTGCGCCGCTCGGCGCGTCGCCTGGAGGAGATGATCGACGAGGTCCTCGTCGGCGAGGGGCTGGAGACACGCCTGCCGACGGGCCGGACCGAGGACCTCGACGTCGCCCACGAGGTCCGCGTGGTGGCCGATGATCTCGAGGTCGTCACCGAGATCGAGGTCGCTGGTGACGAGACCGTGCAGGTCCGCGCGGGCCGCGACGCCCTGCGCTGGATCCTGCGCACGGTGCTCGACAACGCCGGCCGGTACGGCGGGCAGGGGGTGGTCCGGGCCGAACTCTCCCAGCACGAGGGCGCCACGCGCATCCGCGTCTCCTCACCCCGGGGTGACATCGGCATGAACGACGACGACCGTCGGCTCGGCTTCGAGCCCTTCTACCGCGGCGAGCGGGCAGTCACCGTGACCGGCGCCCGGCTGGGGCTCGGGCTCACGATCGCCCGCCGGCTGGCCACCGACCTCGGCGGATCGGTCGAGCTGGAGAACGAGGACGGCGGCATCGTCGCCGTCGTGGAGCTGCCGTGCCCGTGACCGACGCCCCCCTGCGTGTCGTGGTCGTCGATGACGACGACGACTTCCGCCTGATGCTGCGGGTCCAGCTCAACCTCGTCGGCGGGGTCGAGGTGGTGGGCACCGCGGCCGACGGCTACGAGGCGCTCGAGGTCGTGGGTGAGGTCCGGCCCGACGCGGTCGCCATGGACCTGCTGATGCCCAACCTGGACGGCTTCACGACCATCGACCGGCTCCAGGAGGAGTACGCCGACGTCGGGGTGGTCGCCTACACCGCGGTGGCGGGCCGCTACGCCCGGGACCGGGTCAAGGCCCAGGGGGTGGAGCTGATCCTCAAGAGCGGGGATCCCACCGAGCTGGTCGCCGCACTGCGGCGCAGTGTCGGGGGCGCCGAGGCGGCCCGCGCCTGACCCGACGGCACGAACCCGCCGCCGGCCGCGGCGTGCGAAACACACGTCAGACATCGAACACCGACCCAGGAGAAACCGTGGAGCTCGAGAACCGTGTCGCACTGATCACCGGAGGCGCCTCCGGACTGGGGCTCGCCAGCGCGGAGCACCTGCTGGCCGCCGGCGCGTCGGTGGTGCTGGTGGACCTGCCCTCCTCAGACGGCCAGGCCGTCGCCGAGCGGCTGGGGGAGCGCGCCGTGTTCGCGCCCACCGACGTCACCGAGCCCGACGAGGTCGCCGCCGCCATCGAGGAGGCCGTCTCGTCCTTCGGGGGGCTGCACATCGCGGTGAACTGCGCCGGCATCGGCTGGGCCCAGCGCGTGGTGTCCCGCAACGGGGCCCACGACTACGACGTCTTCGGCAAGGTCGTCCAGATCAATCTGCTGGGCACCTTCAACGTGCTGCGCCTCGCGGCCGAGCGCATGGCGGCGCAGGACCCCGTCGGCGAGGAGCGCGGGGTGATCATCAACACCGCGTCGGTCGCCGCGTTCGACGGGCAGATCGGCCAGATCGCCTACGCCGCGTCCAAGGGCGGTGTCGCCTCGATGACCCTGCCCGCCGCCCGCGACCTCGCCCGCCACCAGATCCGCGTACTCACGATCGCCCCCGGGACCTTCGACACCCCGATGCTGCGGGGGCTGCCGGAGGAGCGCCGACAGGCCCTGGCCGAGGACATCCCCCACCCCAACCGGCTGGGGGTACCGGCCGACTTCGGGCTGCTGGTCCGCCAGATCGTCGAGAACGGCTACCTCAACGGTGAGGTCATCCGGCTCGACGGAGGCCTGCGCATGCCGGCACGATGACGCGGCCGCACGTGGTGGCCGCGTCGGGACGGGCGAGGTGGTGAAGGGTCAGGCGTACCGCGTCGCGCAGATCCTCGGCGAGCTGCCGAGGTTCGTGCGTGACGCGGTCCGGGAGCAGGAGCCCGCCGCCGAGATCGGGGTGGGCGCCGAACTCGACGAGGACCAGGAGGCCACCGCACTCGCGCTGGTGGACCTCGGCCTGAGCGAGGCGGAGGCCCGCGAGGCGGTCCGCACCGACCGGGTCCCCCTCGTGCTCGCCCAGCAGGTCCTGGGCGACAAGCCCCGCTACACGCTCGAGGACCTCGCCAGGCACTCCGGGGTCCCCGCCGAGTTCCTCGCCGAGGTGCGTCTGGCCAGCGGCCTTCCCCTGCGTGAGCGCTACACCCGCTCCGACCTGGTCTACGCCCGCCGGCTCGACAAGCTGCTGGAGATGCTCGCACCCGAGGCCGTGCTGCGTGCGGCCCGGGCCCGTGGCACGGTGCTGGCGACCGCGGCACGCAGCGACCTCGGCACCGTGCGCGACGAACTCATCGTCCCGTTGCGCCGGGAGGGGGCCGACGACCTCACCGTCGCGGTGGCCATGGCGGAGGCCGCGCGGGAACTGGAGACCATCGCCCGCGACGTGCTGGTCTACACCTACAGCCAACATCTCGAGCAGGCGGTGGGCTCCGAGCTGTCGGCGGTGATGGCCCGGTCCGGCGACCCCGAACTGCACCTGGCGGTCGGGTTCGTGGACGTGGTGGGCTGGACCCGGCTGTCCTCCCGGATCGACCCGGAGGGCCTGGACGCGGTGCTGGACTCCTTCGAACGGCGCGTCGTGGAGGTCATCCCGCCGGAGGGCGACGTCGGCGTGGTCAAGTACGTCGGCGACGCGGTCATGCTGGTCGCCCCCGACGCACGGGGCCTCGCCCGCGCCATGATCGAGCTCACGCGGTTCGACGACGGGCTCGAGGACGCACCCCTGCGCGGCGGCATGGCGGCGGGCCGGGTCCGCCTACGGGAGGGCGACTACTACGGCGAGGCGGTCAACATGGCGGCGCGTCTGACCGACCTGGCCCGTCCCTGGAGTCTGCTCGCGGACGAGCAGCTCGAGGAGGATCTCATCGGCCCGTTCGACACCAAGCGGATCCGCCCCGTGCGCATCCGCGGGCTGGGGCTGCGGCGGCCCCTGCGGATCGAACCCCCGGACGCGGGCGCGGACTGACCCGCGGGCCGGGCGACCCTGCGGCGCCCGCAGGGGGACGGCCGTGCCGTGGCAACGTGCCGGGGCGGTGGCGTAGGCTCGCCGGGCGGTGTCGCAGGGTCGTGCGCCGCGAAGGGATGTGGATGACGCAGGGGCACGGTGACCGGCTGACGACGGGTGACACGGCGTT
>SLRZ01000251.1 GCA_007130695.1 Nitriliruptoraceae bacterium | reverse complement strand
GCCTTCCAGGCATATTCTCGAGCCAAGGGTCGAGGCCGGGAGGGCGTAGTCGTGGAGAGCGCCCGAGCTGTGCAGTGGCCGGACGAGGTCGACGAGATCTTTGGCAGCGACCTCACGGTCGCCATCGGGATGCCGACCGGGATGCAGGGTGTTTCGCTGTCCACGGTGACCACCCTGGGGATGCGCGACCGCGACGCCGGCACGGTCACCTTCACCACGTCGCTCGGGTTCGGTCGCAAGCTCGAACGCATCGCGGACGACCCTCGGATCGCGGTCGCCTACCACACCCGCCAGCACGGCCGGACGGACCGGCCGGGCTACGTCCTCGTCCAGGGCCGCGCGTCCGTCCGCGGGCCGGCGACCATGACCGCCGAGGAGATGGCGGACATCCAGGACCGGGCCGGGCGCTTCATGGGCCAGACCGCCTCGGGATGGTTCTGGGACCGGTGGCTGCGCGTCTACTACTACGACCGCGTCAAGGTGAATATCACCGCCGAGCGGGTCCTGTGGTGGCCGGACGGGGACACCACGAAGGATCCCGAGGTGTTCGGCGCCGCGCTTCCGGAGGCCACCGTGCCGGACCAGGACCCGCCCCGCGAGGCGACCGTCGCGCGGGTGCCGGTGGACAAGACGCTGAAGGGCGCCCACAAGCTGCCACACCAACTGATCGGGGTGGTGCAGGCGGACGGCAGGCCGCTGGTCCTGCCGACGCAGACGTCCGGTCGTGGCGGCGACGCGCTGCGACTCGACGTGCCGTCACCGCTGCTACCGCGGGGATCACGTCGCGCCGGCTTCCTGGCACACGACTTCCGGCCAGGGCTCGTGGGGCTGGCCAACGCCACGCACACGGGATGGCTCCAGGCCGGCGGAGAACGTCAGGTGCGCTGGACGCCCCACACACGCCGTGCCTTCGTGACACCGCCCAACAAGACCCTGCTCCTGCTCGCCAACGGCTTCATGGCCCGGCGTGGTTACAGGAAGGCGCTCGCCCAGGGGCGGGACGAGATCGTCTCGCACGCCGAGGACACGCTCCAGGCCTGAGTTGCGGCCGTCCACAGCTTGCGCGTTGTCCGCCGCGCCTTCGGCTCCGGGATCGAGGTTCACAGCGACCTCTCGCCGAAAGCCCGCCTCAACCTTGCCTGGAAGTGCCGATAATCGGGACCTGGATCCTGGAACTCGAGGCCTCCTGGTCCCCCGAGCCGGTTACCCGATCCCGGATCCCGCTCTCTAGGCTCTGCCACCACCCGCCCGCGTCCCAAGGAAGCCCCCGTGAGCAGCTACGCGTCCGCAGCGAACCCCTCAGTCCGTGTCCTCGGTGACGTCATCCCGGGCGAACGCGTCCGTGACGTGCTGCTGACCGTCGGGTATGCCGCTGCGATCGGCGTGTCGGCCCAGGTCGCCATCCCCCTGCAGCCGGTTCCGATCACCGGCCAGACCTTCGCCGTGCTGCTCGGCGCCATCGTGCTGGGCCTCGGGCGCGCCGCCGTCGGCGGCGGGCTCTACCTCTCCCTCGGCATGGCCGGCGTGCCGTGGTTCGCGCCCACCGGGGGCGGCGCCAGCGTCGGCTACATCATCGGCTTCCTCGCCGCGGCCGTCGTGGTGGGCCTGATCGCCGACCGTGGCTTCGCCCGCAGTCCGGGGTCCGTGGCCCTGACGATGGTCGTGGGCAACGTCGTCATCTATGCGTTCGGTGTCGGGGTACTGGCCTACGTGCTGTCGTTGAACACGACTGCGGCGCTGGCGGCCGGCGTCGTGCCGTTCCTCATCGGTGACGCGCTCAAGATCGCGGCTGCCACCGCGTTGGTGCCACTGGCGTGGAAGCTCACCCGCCGCGAGGACTGAAGGTTCGGCGAGACACGAGTCGAGGGGCCGCTGATCTGGGCGGCCCCTCGACTTCGTTTACTCCCCAACCCCGCGGGCCGCCACCTGCTGGCCTACTCCCCGGCGCGACCTTGCACGAAGTATGGCACCCGAACCTGAAGCCACCCTGAAGAATTCCGGGCCACCGCCCCGACCACGCACCTGCGTCCCCTCCTGGGTCTAGTGTTCCGTCCATGACAACCCACCCACCACGGGTCCTGCTGGTCGAGGACGATCACGCACTTCGTGACGCCGTCGCCTCGTCGCTGCGCTCGGAGGGCTACGAGGTCTGCGCACTACCCGACGGAACGACCGTGGCGCGGGAACTGGCCCGGTTCCACCCGGACCTCGCCGTGCTCGACGTCCGGTTGCCGGTCGGGCCCAGTGGGCTCAGCCTGGCGCGGGTGCTGCGGCAGGACACCGACCTGCCGGTGCTGCTGCTGACCGCCGCCGACGGGGTCGACGACCGGCTCGCCGGCTTCGAGGCCGGCGCCGACGACTACGTCATCAAGCCGTTCTCGACGTCGGAGCTGCTGGCACGTGTCCGGGCCCTGCTGCGCCGGAGCGGACGCCTGGTCTCCGAGGTGTGGCAGGTCGGGGACCTGGTCGTCGACGAGGGCAGCCACAGCGCCCACCGCGACGGTCAGCCACTGGAACTCACGCGCCTGGAGTACGACCTGCTCGTGGTGCTCGGCCGGCATCCGGAACGGGTCGTGTCCAAGACCCAGCTGCTGGCCGCGGTCTGGGGCTTCGACGGGCACGACCCCAACCTCGTCGAGGTCCACGTCAGCGCGCTGCGACGCAAACTCGAGGTACAGGGTCCACGGATGATCCACACCGTCCGTGGCGTCGGCTACCGGCTGCAGGCCTGATGCGCACGCCGTCTCTGCGCCGGCGGGTGATGGTCGCGGCGCTGGCGGTGTTCGCCACCCTCGTGCTGGCCCTCGAGACCTTCATCGCGGTGAGCCTGCGTGCCAACCTCGAGGAGACCCTCCGGGAGGTCCTGGCGGCCCGGGTGGAGGTGACCCTGGAGTTGGTGGACACCGAGGACGCCACCGACCTGCCCGGGCGGCTGACGGCCCTCGGCATTCCCGCCGTCATCACCGACGCCGACGGCGGGGTCGCCGTCACCTCGCCGACGACACCGCCTTACGGCCCCGGCCCCCCAGGACGGGCCCCCGCGCTGGATGGCCCCCACATCTCCGAGGTCCTGGCCCTTCCCGACGGCGGCGAGGTCGAGGTGGTGGCCTCCCGCGCCGGCGTCGACGCGACCATGCGGCGGGTGCTGCTCCTCATGGGGATCGGCACGTTGCTGGCGCTGGCGCTGGGCTTCCTCCTGCTGCGCCGGGTGACGGCCACGGCCATGGCCCCGCTCGGCGAGATGGTGCAGGCGGCACGGCGCACCACCTCGGGCCAGAGTGGGCAACGGCTGCGTCCCGACGACGAGCACACGGAGCTCGGCCACCTCGCGGTCGCCTACGACGAGATGCTCGACGCGCTCGAGGGTGCGCTCGAGCGGGCGCAGGAGGCCGAGGAGTCCACCCGCCGCTTCGTCGTCGACGCCGCCCACCAGTTGCGCACGCCCCTGGCCGGCGTCCGGGCCTCGGTCGAATCGCTGTTGCACACCGACGACCCCCGGGACCGCGACCGGCTGATGACGAACCTGATCCGTGAGACCGCACGGGGCAGTCGCGTGCTGAACGACCTCCTCCAGATGGCGCGTCTGGACTCCGGCCGGCCCCCCGAACGCACTCCAACCGACCTGTACGCCCTGGCGCGCGACGAGGTCGAGCGCACCCGGTCACTCGCACCCGACCTCGCGGTCGAGTGCACGTGTCCGGTTGCTCCCCCGCCGGCCGAGGTCGACGAGTCGGGCCTGCGGGAGGTCCTCGCGAACCTGCTCGACAACGCCCGACGCCACGCCGCGACCCGGGTGGACGTCACCCTCGAGGCGACACCCGAGTGGGTGCGCGTGCGGGTCGACGACGACGGCCCAGGGGTCGCACCCGAGGCGAGGAACCTGGTCTTCGGGCGCTTCGCCACCCTGGACGGTCAGGGTGGATCGGGGCTCGGGCTCCCGATCGCCCGGGCCATCGTGGTCGCCCACGGGGGCGAACTGACCTGCGACCAGCGGGGCTTCGAACTGCACCTGCCGATCACCACCGGGGCGGAGGCCACCGGGGGCGACGGGGCCGGCTGATCCGTGTCCCTGCGCCACCGACTCGAGGCCGTCAGGCCACCGGCTGGGTCTGCCCCACGAGTCTCGCGAACGCGACCGCGAACGGTCTGAGGTCGGTCGGCCCGGTGACGACACTCGCGCCCGCCTCGAGCACGGACACCCCGACCGTGTGCAACGGTGAGATCACCAGGACCTCGCACTGCGGCGCCAGCCGTCGCAGCGCACGGACCAGCCGCACCCCGACACGCCCGACCGTGGCGAGGTCGATGACGACCACGTCGGCTTCGTGCTCGACGACCTGCTCGAGGGCGTGGGCCCACTGCTCGACCTGCGCCACCACCTCGACGCCGGCCTTCTCCGCCAGACGGGCGACCCAGCGGCGCAGGACGGGGTCGTCCTCACACAGGACCAGACGGGGCGCCGCATGTCGGGTGTGCATACGGCCTCCTGCGTCCGGTCCCCTAAGGATTCCCCCCAATGCTGAAGAGGGGCTGAACTCCGGGAGTGCCGCCCGAGTCCAGCCCCTCTTCAGCCGCCGCAGCTGGCGGGATCAGCCCGTCTCGCCCGCCGAGTCGAGGAACCGGATGAACACGTCCACCTGGTTGGGACCGCCCGCCCAGTTCTGGACCTGGATCCGGTAGTCGCCCGGCTCCAGCCGACCGGCCGACAGTGTCTCGCGTTCGAGGTCGAAGGTCGCACCGCTGGCGATGGTCTCCCACTCGTCGTCCCCCACCCGCCGTTGCAGGTGGAGGTCGATGTCAGCCGGCAGCACCGCGACCTCGGCGACGACCTGGATCTCGGCGTTGTCGTAGGGCCCGCCGTCCGAGTCCTGCCCGAGCACCTCGAACTCGGCGTACCCGTCGGTGACGCCGTCGGCGGTGAACAGGCCGGCGTTCGGTGCCAGCAGCGTCACGGTCTCCTCGATCGGTCCCTGCGCCGGGCCCTCGTACGCCGGCGCGGGCTCGTCGCCGTCCCCGTCCTCACCCTCGCGCAGCGGGACGTCGTCGTGCAGCTCGTCGCCGGGCACGAGCGGCAGGACGTAGCCGCCGGCCGACGGACCGGTGTAGACGGTGATGTCCGCGTCGTGCGCGAAGCTCGGGACATGGTGCTCGCTGGTCGTGCCGACCTCGAGCACCAGCTTCTCGCCCACACCGATCCGGTGGGTCTGGGTGAAGCACTGCAGCGAGAGGTCCATCGGCTCGCCCGGCCCCACCGGGGAGGCGACGCGCACGTCGTGACGCAGGTGGGTGTTGATCGCGCAGTAGTTGGCGGCACGCCGCTGCCCGTCCTCGTCCTCGACCCACAGGGACGTGACGAGGTGGACGACCTGCCCGGTCACCGAGGCCACCAGGTCCAGCTCGGGCATCCCACGCAGGACCGTCTCCTCGTCGAACGGCTCGGAGACGAACTCGACACTGCCCTCGCCGGCGAGCGCGCTGAACGAGACGCTGGACTCCTCGTCGGGCTGCTCGGTCGACAGGGTCGGTCCGTCCTGACCCTCAGCGTCGAGGTAGAGGGGGAGCTGGCCGGGCCGGGCTTCCCAGCGGTCGTCGACGGAGACCTTGTCCCCGTTGAGGAACGCCTCGACGCTCGGACCGGTGTCGACGTCCATCTCCTTGAGGTGCCGGTCGAACCAGGCGTGCAGCGCGTACTGCCACTGGTCGAAACGGCAGGTGACGTGTCCCACGGAGTCGGCGTCGGTGCAGGTGGTCGCCCCGGCCGAACCGTGGTCCCACTGGCCGATCCAGACCTTGTCGTCCTCGCGGGGCTCACGGTCGGCGAAGAACCACTCGGCGGCGGGGATGCGGGCGGCGTTGTCGTTGACGCCGTGGATCATGAAGATCGGGAGGTCGGCGGCGGCCGCGCCGGCGCGCCAGTCACGTTCGGCGTGCCAGTTCTGGTATTCGCCGGTGACCTGCCCGTGCCCGGCGAGCAGCGCGGAGTTCTGCCAGCCGCAACCGGTGTCCTGCGGGTTGTCGCCGAAATCGTCACCGGTCGGCCCGAAGGGGGTGTCGATACCGGGGGGCAGATCGCGGTTGGTGGCCAGCAACGGGTAGGCGTAGTGCGGGCCGGCCCACTGCAGGAACCACGGCACGCCGTGCTGGAACTGGTGGTCGTACATCGAGGCGAGCCCGGCGCTGGGCGCGATGGTGACCAGCCCCTCGGGGTTCTGCGCGGCCGCCACCTTCGGGGTGGAGCCGACGTAGGAGTGGCCGGTCATGCCCACCCTGCCGTCGGACCACGCCCGCTCGTCACTGGCGGCCCACTCGACGGCCGTCTTGAGGTCCTTCGCGTCGTCGGGACCGAGGTGGTCGAGGCAGCCCGACGAGCGGCCGGTGCCGCGCAGACCGACCATCGCGACCGCGTAGCCACGCGGGGCGAAGTAGCCGGTCATCCCGATCTTGTCGCCGTCCTCGTCCTCGGGGTCCGGGAAGATGCGGATGCCGTCACGGTCCGCCAACGTGCCGTGGTACGGGCTGGCCTCCATGATCACCGGGAACCGCTCGTCCGGGTACACCTCCGGATCCGGACGGGTGAGCTCGACGTAGAGCTCTTCACCGTCGTGGGTGGTGATCGAGAGCTCCTCGGTGATGGTCTCCGGGTATTCCTCCTGCGAGAGCGAGTCCCTCTGCGCGATGTAGTCCGCCGGGGCGAGCTCCTCCGGTTCGGTCTCGTCCGGCTGCTCCGCCCACGGGCCCTGCCCGTCGGCGGGGCCGCGCCCCTGACCCGGACGTTCGGATGGCGGGCCGGCGGCGACCAGCGAGAGCGACAGTGCGCCCACGAGGAGCGCGGCGGCGGCACGGGTGCGTTGCATACGAAGAACCCCTGGGGACGATGGACGTCGACCCAGAGGGTTTCCGCACCGGGGACGCGGACTCCTGCGCCGGCACGCACGAGGGGCACGAGGAGCCCGGATCCGCTGCGACGGCGCGGCCAGCGCGCGGCGGCGGCCACCGGGGCACGTGCCGCTCCCCAGCCGACCGGACCGCGAGGGGCCGGGCCGATCAGGCGTCGGGGACCCGGTCGGGCATCTCGAAGCCCCGTCGCAGGATGTCGGTCGCGTACGTCCGCACCGACCGTTCGAGGTCGTCGTCGACCGCCCCGCGAAGCTCTCGGGCGAACACCTCGGCGCTGAGGTTGATCGACAGCTGCCAACGCGAGTCCTCGGCCTCGCCGCCGAGCACCGTGGGGTCCTCTGCGACCGCGTCGAGGTAATCGGCCCAGGCGTCGTGGTGGGCGAGGTAGGCGACACGGACCTCCTCGAAGTCGCGGTCGTCCAGGGGGCGGACCAGCTCCGGGCGGACCTCCCGCAGTGCCCCGGCGCCCTCCGCCGCGGCCTCAGCCACCTCGGCGAGCAGCTCGGCCGGCTCCCGGCCCCCGTCGCGCAGCGCCTCGCCGAGCCGGTCCTGGAAGGACATCATCGCCTGCTCGGACTCGTCCACATCGTGGAGGAACCCCGCCAGCTCCGCGTCCCGTCCCGAGAGCGTGTCGAGGTCGGGCGGTTCCGGCTCGACGTCCGTGGGGGCGTCGGGCTCCTCGGCGTCGGCCGGGGCGGTCGTCTCCTCGTCCCCGGGTGCTGGTGCCGAGACCGCCGCGACGATCGCCAGCCCGACGGGCACGCCGATCACCAGCACCGCGACCAGCACCCAGAGCATCAGCCGCCGGCGGCCGGGTCCGGGGACGGGTCCGGGGCCGTCCGGGACCTCGGCGGTGGACCAGTCGGCGGCGTCCGCCGGGATCGGCGGGGGCGCCTGCTCCGCCTCGACCTCGTCGACCTGCGGGGACGGGGGCGGGGGTGGCGGGATCCCGGGCACACCGTCGTCGCCACCCTGGGCGGAGGGCGGGGACTCGGGGGGCTCGGAGCTGGGCACGACCGCCTCGCTGGCTGGAACGGCCCAAGGTACCGGCACGGCCCCCGGGCCCGGCCGGCTCACTCGTTCTGCATCGGGTACCCGGACGCCTCGAGGGTGGCGCGCAGGTCGGCGAGATGCCCGTGGCCCCTGGTCTCGAGCTCGAGCACCACGGCGACCTGCCCGAGACGTAGCCGGTGCCCGAGCCGGTGATGGGACACCCCCACCACGTTGACCCGGGCGTCGGCGACGATGCCCAGCAGGCGGACCAGTTCCCCCGGCCGGTCCGCGATCCGGGTCCGCAACGTCGCGTAACGGCCCTCCGAGGTCAGACCACTGGTGACGAGGTGGTTGAGCACCAGCGGGTCGATGTTGCCGCCGGAGAGGACCGGTACCACCGGCTCGACGAGGTGCGTGAGGCCGCCCATCGCCGCCGCGACCCCGGCCGCGCCGGCCGGCTCCACCACCAGCTTCGCGCGTTCGAGCAGCAGGACCACCGCCCGCGACAACAGGTCGTCGTCGACGGTGACCACCTCGTCGACCAGCTCGTCGACGTGCGCGAACGTCAGCTCTCCGGGGCGCTTGACCGCGATCCCGTCCGCGATCGTGTCGACCTCGCCCAGTTCGCGGGCGCCGCCCGCGTCCAGCGACGGGGCGAAGGAGGCCGCACCGGCGGCCTGGACGCCGACGACCCGCGTCTGCGGGCTCAACGCCCGCAACGCCACGGCCAACCCGGAGATGAGGCCCCCGCCGCCGAGCGGGACCAGCACCGTGCCGGGGCTCGGGATCTGTTCGAGCAGTTCGAGCCCGAGCGTGCCCTGCCCGGCGATGATGTCGGCGTGGTCGAAGGGATGGACGAAGACCCGGCCCTCGGCTTGCGCGAAGGCCACCGCCTCGTGCAGGGTCTCGGTCACATCGGCCCCGGCCAGGCGAACCTCGGCGCCATAGTTCTCCGTGGCCTGCACCTTCGGCAGCGGTGCCTCGACCGGCATGAACACCGTCGCCGTGGTCCCCTGCAGCCGCGCCGCCAGGGCCACCCCCTGCGCGTGGTTGCCCGCGGAGGCGCAGACCACACCGGCGCCCCGTTCCGCATCGGTCAGCCGGGCGATGCGGTTGGACGCACCACGGATCTTGAAACTGCCGGTGCGTTGGAGGTTCTCGCACTTGAGCAGTACCTCGGCACCGACGGCGTCACCGATGGCGCGCGAACGCTCGACGGGGGTGCGCTGCACCACACCGGCCAGCCCCCGGGCGGCCGCACGCACGGCGTCGATGTTCACCAGTTCCACGGCCACCTCGGCGATGTTCTGCGTCGCGGACCCGCACGGTAGACGAGGCGCCTCCACGGGTCGCGCGACGGCGGTCGCGCGCCCTAGCCTCGAAAGCAGAGCGGTGGCCGGACGGGCCCCCGGTTCCCAGGAGCGAGCAACCATGGCTGAAGACTTCCGTACCGCCCACGACACGATGGGCGAGATGCAGATCCCGATCGACGCGCTGTGGGGGGCCAGCACCCAGCGGGCCGTCGAGAACTTCCCCGTGTCCGGCCAGCCCGTCCCCCTCGACGTGGTCCACGCCCACGCCATGCTGAAGTGGGCGGCCGCGACCGCGAACGAGGAGACCGGCGGCGTCGACGCGGACGTCGCGGACGCGATCCGGCGGGCGGCCGACGAGGTCATCGCCGGCGAACTCGACGAGCACTTCCCGGTCGACGTCTTCCAGACCGGCTCGGGGACCTCGACCAACATGAACGTCAACGAGGTCGTGGCCAACCGGGCGAAGCAGTTGCTGGGCGAGGACCTGTCGTCGACCAAGGTGCACCCCAACGACCACGTCAATGCCTCGCAGTCGTCCAACGACACCTTCCCCACCTCGGTGCACGTGGCGGTGGCACGGGTGGCCAAGAACGACCTGATCCCCGCGCTGGAGCACCTCGCCGGGTCGTTGCGGTCGAAGTCCGAGGAGTGGGCCGACGTCGTCAAGTCCGGGCGCACCCACCTGATGGACGCGACCCCGGTGACCCTGGGCCAGGAGTTCGGTGGGTACGCGCGCCAGATCGAGCTCGGCATCGGACGGGTCGAGAAGGCCCTGGACTCCGTGTACGAACTCGCCCTGGGTGGCACCGCCGTCGGCACGGGCCTGAACTGCCCGCCGGAGTTCGTCGACCGGGTCATCGAACTGATCGCCGACCGCACCGAACTGCCCTTTCGGGAGGCCGCCGACCACTTCGAAGCGCAGGGTTCCCGCGACGCGCTGGTCGAGATGTCGGGCGCGCTGAAGACCGTGGCCGTGAGCCTGATCAAGATCGCCAACGACGTGCGGTGGCTCGCGTCGGGCCCCCGGACCGGGCTGTACGAGATCCAGCTGCCCGAGATCCAGCCGGGGTCCTCGATCATGCCGGGCAAGGTCAACCCGGTGATCCCGGAGTCGGTCCGACAGGTCGGCGCGCAGGTCATCGGCAATGACGCCGCCGTGACCGTGGGTGGGCTGTCGGGGGAGCTCGAGCTCAACGTGATGATCCCGCTGATGGCCGCCAACGTCATCGAGTCCGAGAACCTGCTGGCCAGCGTGTCGCGGGTGTTCGTCGACAAGTGCCTAGCCGGCACGGAGGCGACCTCGCGGGGCCCGGAACTGGTCGAACAGTCGTTGATGCAGGTCACCGCGCTGGTGCCCGAGATCGGCTACGAACGCTCCGCGGGCCTGGCCAAGAAGGCCTTCAAGGAGGACAAGACCCTTCGCGAGGTCGCGCTGGAGGACGGGGTCGACGAGGCGGTCCTCGACCGCACGCTGGACTACAAGCGCATGACCGAGGGCGGGGTGCTGTAGCCAACGCCCGGGCCGGCGGGGGGGTGGGCGCGGCGCTGCGACACCACCCGCTCACCCCCGCACGCCCCACGTCTCCGCCCACTCCGCTGCGACACCCCCCGTTCACCCCCGCACGGCTCACGTCACCACCCACGCCGCTGCGACACCACCCGGTCACCCCCGCACGGCTCACGTCACCACCCGATCCATCGACGTGGTCAGGGGTGAGCCCGGAGGGGATCTTCGGCGAACAGGGCCAGACGGCGCGCCCGTTCCGCTTCACACCCCGGCAGAACGGATCCTGCGCACTGCCCGGTCGAATTCTGGACCGGAGAGGTCGTGCGCCCGCAGGACGACGACCTCCCAGCCAAGGTCACGCATGGCCCGACGGACCCGATCGTCCTCGTGGCGTTGCGCCGAGGGATCGTGGTACGCGGCGCCGTCGAACTCCACGGCCACCCGGCGGGCGGGCCAGGCAGCGTCGACCCGGCGCAATCGCTCTCCGCCCGAATCCAAGACCTGATACTGCAACTGCGGTGTCTGGAGACCTGCGTTCACGAGCCGGGCGACGCCGAGCACCTCCAGCGGAGACTCCAGTCGGGCGACATCGGTTGGCACCCTGGCGAGGACTCGCCAGAGCCGTCGCCGGCCCGCGGCACCCCGCCGACGACCCAGAACCGCCGGTAGCTGCGCGAATTGTCCGGGATCGCGGCGCCCGAGATCGAGCGTCAGGCGTTCCAACACGGCGTCATCCTCGAAGGCCGCGAGGTCGACGAGCGTTCGGGCTCCAGCGGTGCAGGCGAATCCCGCGACGACCTCGGTTTCGTCCTCCCCGAGCGCAACGGTGGTGTGTAACCGCAACCGCCCCACCCGGGGGTGGCGGCCCCTCGGTACCACCACGTCGAGACGGGAGGGCCGGGCCACGTCGAGAAAGCCATGGAGGTACGCGGCCGTGCGGTGTGATGCCCAGGCACTCGGCCCGGCTGCCAACAACAGCGCCTGCAGGCGGCGATGCCATGACGGTGGGTGGGTCCCGAGGTCGATGACGCCGGGCAACGGTTCGGACCAGCGGCGACAGACCAGCCGACGGTGGACCGTTGCCGGCGAGATCCGCACGCGGCCCAACTGTTCGCGCGTCGCCAGACCGTGCTGACGACGCCCGAAGTCACATGCTCTTGCCTCGACGGTACTCATCGGGCCAGCCTGCCCCGACCCAGGCCGTCGGGGTCGACGGGTCCCGGATCGCCTGTGGACCGGCACCACCCGGCCGCCGGCAGGCGGACCGATCCAGGCCGCCATGGCGCACCTCGACCCAGCGGGGTGTGACGCCGCCGTATCGCTGCTGCAAATCTCACGTCACCGCTGGCCGGGCTGCGACCTCAGCCTTGCGGACCAGCGTGCCGCACGTCACAGCCCGTCACGCTGAGACGAACGGGCACCGACCGCGAACGTCTCCCGTCACAGCCAGCGGCGGCGTGGTCGACGAGGGTCGCGGCGGGGGCCGGGCCGCCAGCAACGGGGACGGCGGTGGCCGGGGGCGGGGCGGTCACCACGAAAGAGCCCGGTCCGTCTCGAGGACGGACCGGGCGCTCTT
>SLRZ01000215.1 GCA_007130695.1 Nitriliruptoraceae bacterium | reverse complement strand
GCCGACGTCCTGGCCGGCGTCCACGACACGGCCCGTTGCCGCGTGCAGCCCGACCGGGACTTGGCCATCGGCGAGGCCTTGGCCGAGGCCCGGCCCGGCGACGCCGTGCTCATCGCCGGCAAGGGCCACGAGGCCGTGCAGATTTTTTGCGACCATACCGCGCCCTTCGACGACCGCGAGGTCGCGCGCAAGCACTTGGCCGCATTGCGCCCGTGCGAACGGGGCGCGCCCGCGGCCGCGGGCGCACCGCGCCCGTAGCGCCGACTCCCCGCCGTCAGGCGGGTGTTCAACGAGGACACGATGCTGTGGAAACGCTGACCGAAAAAACGCTCGCCGAAGCCTTGGGCGTCCGGCCGCGCCCCGAGGCAGCCGCGGAGGTCGCCGGGCTCGCGCAGCGGGCCGGCGGGCCGTCGGCCGACGCCTGCGACCTCGGGGACGAGGCGGCGCTGACCCGCGCGGTGGCGGACGCCGAACTGGTGATCAACGCCACACCGCTGGGGATGGCGGGGGAGTTCCTGCCCGACCCGTGCCACCGGCTGGGCAGCGGCCAGATCGCCTACGACCTCATCTACGCCCCGACCCAGACCCCGTTCCTGTCGGACGCCGGCGCCGCGGGGGCGGAGACCCACCATGGGTTGAGCATGCTCGTCGGCCAGGCGGCCGCCTCCTACCGGCGCTGGATCGGTCGGCCGGCCCCCCGCGACACCATGTCGGCCGCCGCCCTGTCGGCGCTCACGCACGCGAATACACCCGACAGCACCTAGTCTCACGAGTGTGCAACGTCACCTCGAGTCTCAAGGTCCGGGGTGCCGAGGCCGTAGTTCGGGAGAGCAGGACGGTCGTGTTGACCGTGCCCGGCAGTAGGAGCCCGCCCAATGGTCGATGCCCACGACACCCGCGCCGATCGTCTCGTCACGGCATTGGACGACTTCATCGGCAGTTCGCCCGACGTCGAGGCGGCCGCGATCGTCTCGTTCGACGGCCTGCCGATGGCCTCCGCCCTGCCCGACGACCTCGAGGAGGACCGGCTGGGTGCGATGAGCGCCGCGCTGCTGTCCCTCGGGGAGCAGGCGGCGATGGGGCTCGGTCGGGGTCAGCTCAACCAGGTCTTCGTGGAGGGCGAGCACGGGTTCGTCTTCCTCATGAGTACCCGTGACCAGGCCGTGCTGGCCGCGATCGCCCGCCGCACCGCCAAGATCGGCTTCATGCTCTACGAGATGCGCCGCGCCGCCGACCGGATCGGGCTGATCCTCGAACCCGCCGAGATGCCGCCCGCCGCCGAGATGCCGCCCGCTCCGCCGGCGCCCGCACCGTCGCCCGCGCCAGACCACCAGGATCAGTTCGCCGGTGGGGGCCACGGTGGCCACGCCGCCCACGAGACGTACCGGGGCGGTCACGGCGACGATGCCGGGGCCACCCGCCTCGACCTCGTCGAACCGCCGCGCGACGCCGCCTGGGGCAGCTAGGAGACGACGTGCTCGAAGGGCGCCTGGGCGACTTCACCCTCCCCGACATCCTGCGGCTGCTGGCCTTCACGGCCAAGAGCGGCCGGCTGTGGGTGTCCACGGACGGGGTCGAGGCCCGCATCGACGTCCTCGAGGGTCGCGTCCGTGACGCGGCGGCCGACGCCGCCCGCCTCGGGCTCGCCCGCCGTCTGTTGGGCCAGGACCTCGTCGGCGCCGACACGATCGCCGAGGTGCTCGACCCGCTCGGGGAACTGCCCACCGACCTCGAACTCGCCCGCCGGCTCGCGGAGGCCGACGCGATCGACACCGCGCTGCTGGGCGACATCGCGCGTGAGCAGGTCGTCGACGCCCTGTTCGAACTGCTGCGTTGGACCGACGGGGGTTTCCGCTTCGAGTCCCGCACGCCGGAGAATCGTGGGCCGTCCGTGCTGGACCTCGCCCTGACCGTCGACGACGTGCTGGAGGAGGTCACCCGGCGCCTGGAGGCCCACACCGCCATCGAGGAGCGCACCGGCCACGCCGACGCCGTCGTCACGATCTCCCGCCCCGGCCGCGAACGCGCTGAGGTGGGCCTGAGCCCGGAAGGCTGGAGCCTGCTGGCCCTCATCGACGGCCGACGCACCGTCGGGGACCTGGTGCGCCTGACCGGGCAGGGGGACTACCGCACCCGACGGACGCTGGCGTCGCTGCTGGACGAGGGAATCGTCGCCGTCGGCGACCCCGACAGCCTGCCGCCCGGCGAGCGCCTCCTGGCGGCCCACGAGACCCTGGCGGCCCACGAGGCGCGGTTGTCCCCGGCGGACGACGGCGCCTCGGCCACCTCGATCCCGCCCCCCGCGACCAGCGAAGCGGCGGCAACCTCGGAGCCGAAGCCCGCGCCTGCGGTCACGCCGTCGAAGAAGGCCGAAGCACCGGCGCCGGCTCCGACTGACGCCGCGCCTACCGCCTCCGCGGAGGCGGCCACGGCGCCCGAGGCCGCCGACGAGGCCAGCGCGACCACCCCTGTCGCGGCGGAGACGGCCGCCGAGGACGCCTCGGCTCCCACGCCGAAGGGCAGTTCCTCCGCCGTGGGCGAGATGGCCTCCCACCGCGCCAAGTCGGCCCCGAAGGCCGACGCCGAGGCGGCCGAGGCGACCGACGACGAGGAAGACGACGGGGCCGACGCGACCGAGCCAGAGGGCCGCACCCCGGCGGGCGTGACCTCGCTGCGGGCCCGGGCCCGGACCCCGCGTGTGCGCACCGACCCGGAGGTGGACGAGGACCTGGTCCAGCGGCTCATCGACGGTGTGGAGAACCTCTGATGCGTTCCCGTCGCGGCCGCCCCCGGACCCTCAAGGTCGTCGTCACCGGTCCGTTCGACGCGGGCAAGTCCACCTTCATCCGCACGATCTCGGAAACCACGGTCCTGTCCACCGAACGGCCCGTCTCGGACCGTGAGCACTCGAATGGCACCACGACCGTGGCGATGGACTTCGGCCGGCTGACCCTGCCCGGCGACCTGGCCCTGTACCTGTTCGGCACGCCCGGCCAGGAACGTTTCGAATTCATGTGGGACATCCTGGCCGAGGGGATGCTGGGCTTCGTGCTGATGGTGGATGCGACCACCCTGGACGCCGACGGTGGGCACGAGGCGGAGCGCATCCACCACCACTTCAGCGAACTCGCCGACGTCCCCTTCGTGGTGGCGGTCAACAAGGCGGACGAGGACGCCGACGGGGCGATCGAACACGTCCGG
>SLRZ01000085.1 GCA_007130695.1 Nitriliruptoraceae bacterium | reverse complement strand
CTCGGCAGTGACGAAGAGCTCGTCGGGTTCGAACTGGTACCGGTCCATGACCACTTCCACGACCCCGTCCGCATCGGGTCGCCCGGGGTCACCCTCTCGGTCACCCGCGAGGACCAACACCAGGGCCACCACCGCGGCCACGGCGACCAACAGCGACGTCCGTACCATGAACGTTCCCACGGGACACCTGCCCAATCTCCACCCTTCTCTAGGGTCCCTCGGTACCGGGTCCCCGTCCAGGTGCGGAAGTCCCGGACAGTGGCCGCCGAAGGGCCTGCGACCACTTTCGAGGACGGGCAGCTCGAGTGTCGCGGGCCGAGCTGCCGAGTCGGGCACCTGCGCTACCTCGGAAACCTTCCCGGGCGAGCGATCGAGTGACACGAGTCCGGGGGCAGATGTCCCTTGCGGTCCGAGCACCCCTGGCGATGCTGGTGGTCGCGCTGGGGTCCGCCACGCCACCGATGGACCGCAGCGCGGCTCCTCCCGGTCGGTCTGCCTCTTTCTGACCGACACCGATGTCGACCGGCCGCCCCCCACCATGAGTGCGGGCCCAGAGCCCGAACCTCCCATTCGGAAAGTCACGCCATGCCCACATTGCATGCGTTGCACCCGGACGCCGACGACCACGGCCGGATGCCTGCCCACCGGCCGAGCTCCGAGGTCATCGACCTGGCCACCGACGGGTCCGGACCCCGGACCTGCAGCACCACCAGCCCGGCGGCCGCCCTCCTCGCCGCCACCGCGCTCGGCATGGTCGTGGCCGGCGCGCAGAACCCCACGCACGTCATCGAGCGGCTCGCTGACGGCGATCTCGAGGCTCTGCACGAAGCCCGGAGCAAGGTGTGTCTGCTGGAGGTCACCGACGATGCGACCCGGCAGGCGGCCGCCCGCCTGTTGGAGTCCACCGCCGTGCGGGTGTCGTCGTCGCCCGTGGTCCTGGACTGCGGTTCTCGTGGTGGAGGTGATCGGATTTGAACCGACGACTTCTTCGTTGCGAACGAAGCGCTCTGCCGAGCTGAGCTACACCCCCGGGGATGGAGACGGTGGCCTCAGGCCGCCGAGCGCGGGATGGTAGCCCCCCGAGGTCGGGGGTGACAATGCGCCCCGTTCCTGCGGCGCACCCCCGCACCCGGGTGCGTCGAGCGCCGGGCCGCCTCACGGCCCGTCCGGTGCCGCTTCCCGCTCCACGGCGGCGCGGTGGGCGTCCAGCGCCTCACGCAGGCGCCGCTGGCCGACGGCGGTGGTCAGGTCCCCGCGGGTGCGCTCCGTGATCGCCCTGGCCGCGTCGGTGGCCCGGCGCAGGCCCCGGGTCAACCCGTCGGGCACGTCGATGGTCGCCAGCGCACCGAGGATCTCCTGCATCAGGGCGAGCAGGGTCTCCGCCCGGTCGATCTCCTCCGCACGGACCAGGTCGAGACTCGCCCGCCGGAGCTCGCCCACCGTCTCGGCCAGCCCGTGCAGCCAGGCCACGCCGTCGACGCCGACCTCCTCGGGGCCGGGCAGGGGCCGGCCCGCGACGGCGTCACGGGTCAGGACCGCCTCCGCGAGCTCTTTCGCCGCGTCGGCGATGAAGCCGGCGTACCGGACCTCGGGATGCGGTGCGCAGGCCGCCTCCGCACGCTGCAGCTCCGTGCGCGCGACCTCGAGCAGTTCGTCCGCGCGGTCGGCCTCGCCCCGGTGGGTCGCCCGGATCGCGTTCGCGGCGGCACGGGTCGCCTCCCGGCCAGCCTGCAGCGCGACCTCCCGGGCCTCGTGGCGCGCGATGAGTTCCCGCCGCACCGGCTCACTGAGCGCCTGCAGGTCGCCGGGCGAGGGCACCGTCAGGCTTCCCAGCGACGCAGCCGCACCGTGCCGAGGGCCAGGCCGCTGGCATCCTCGGCGGGCCAGGGGGCCTGGTCGGGCAGCTGATCCTCGGAGCGACGAAGCTCGAGGTCACGGACCACCCGGCGGGCCTCGTCGTGCTGGAGCTTCAGTCGACGCAGGAGCGTCACGTAGCCACCGGTGACCACCACCGACAGCGTGAACAGCGCCCACAGCCACCCGCCGACGCCGAGCGCGAGCAGCAGCGCGGCGCCGGTGCCCGCCAGCAGCCGCAGGAACCAGGTCCGTCGCCGGGCGACCACGGGGTCCTCCCCGCGGTCGGAGGGTGCCGGTGCCGCCGGCGGGGCCAGGGCACGCCGGCGGGCGGCCTCGCGGACGGACGGCTCGGCCGCGTCGCGGGAGAGCCCCCGGGCGACGATGCGACCGGCGTCGCCGGGAACCATCAGCTCTCGCCCCTGACCGGGCTTGGTGCGCAGGACATCCATGGCGCGCGAGAACCCTCCGACGGTGGCGTGGGGAGAAGAATTGCGAGACCGTAGCGCGCCGGGGAGCAGCAGGACCGCCCACAGCAGCATCAGCAGGACGATCGCCTCGTTCACCGCATCCTCACGGGGCTCGACCTTTCGGTTCGCACCCCCTCGGGGCGCGTTCGCGGCCGAAGTTAACACCGGGCCGCGGAGGGTCGAAGCACCCGCGACGTCCCCGATGGGTGCGGTCCCCGCACCGGGCGGTTGGCGGACGCCGGGAACGGTGGGGAGCGTGAGCGGTCGTGCACGGGCGGCGATCAGGGTAGGGACACGTCCCCGCTGCGTCCCCCGCGCTTCGCCCGCAACCGCAGGTCGGTGATCACGATGTCGCGCTGCACCGCCTTGCACAGGTCGTAGAGGGTCAGTGCGGCGACGCCCGCCGCCGTCAACGCCTCCATCTCCACGCCGGTGCGGTCGGCCGCGGCGGCGGTGGCGGTCACCTCGACCACGCCCGATTCGACCGAGACCTCGATCTCGACCTCCACCGAGGTCAGCGCCACCTGGTGACACAACGGGATGAGTTCCGGCGTCCGCTTGGCGGCCTGGATCCCCGCGATGCGCGCCACCGGCAGCGCGTCGCCCTTGGGCAGGTCACCGCCGGCCAGCAGGCGGGCGGTTGCGGTATCCATCTCCACCCGGCAGGTGGCGACGGCCGTGCGGTCGGTGACGTCCTTGCCGCCCACGTCGACCATGCGGGCGTGGCCCTCGTCGTCGAGGTGGGCGAGTTCACCCATCAGTCGACCAGCAGGTGCACGCGCACCTCGTCCCCGGCGGCGACCTCGTCGACGTCCTCGGCGATCACCGCCAGCCCGTCGGCGCGGGCGATGGAGGAGATCACGTGCGAGCCCTGCGGGCCGGTGGGGGTGGCCAGCCAGCGGCCCTCCTCCCGCGCCAGGCGGACCCGTAGGTAGGCCCGCTTGCCGGCCGATGCGCGCAGCGGTTCGGTGGCCACCGCCGTCACCGTCGGGCGGTTGACGTCGCGACGGCCCTGCAGCCGGCGCAGCGCCGGCCGCACGAAGACCTCGAAGGAGACGAACGCGGAGACGGGATTGCCCGGCAGCCCGATCACCGGGGTCTCGCCGATCCGCCCCCGGATCTGGGGCATGCCCGGCTTCATCGCCACCTTGGCGGTCGTGACCTCCCCCAGCGCGTCGATCACGTCGGGCAGCAGGTCCCGGGTGCCCGCGCTCGCCCCGCCGGTGCACACGAACAGGTCGGCGTGACCGAGGTTGGTGTCGAAGGCGTACATCAGCGCCTTGCGGTCGTCGGGCACGATCCCGGCGGAGAACGGCAGCGCACCGGTCTGCTTGATCAACGCCGCCAGCATCGGCCCGTTGGCGTCGCGGATGCGTCCGGGGTGGGGCTCGTCCTCCGCACGGACGAGCTCGTCACCGCTGGAGAGCACGACCACCCGGGGCTGGGGCAGGCAGCTGACCCGGGTCGCGCCGGCGGCCGCGAGCAGCCCGATGTCCGCGGGGGTGATCCGGCGCCCGGCCGCCACCAGTGGCTGGCCGGGGGTGAGGTCCTCGCCGGGCCGACGCACGTTGGCGCCGCGCTCGTAGGCACGGTGGAAGGCGACGGCGCCCTGGGCCCCGCTGGTGGTCTCCACGGGCACGACCGTGTCCGCGCCCTCGGGCAGGGGCGCACCCGTCATGATCCGCACGACCCGGCCCGGGGAGACGTCCGGTGACCAGCCCCCGCCGGCGACCACCTCCCCGGCGACCGTGAGGGTGACCGGTTCGTCGACGGTGGCGCCCGCGAGGTCGTCGGCGATGACCGCGTAGCCGTCCATCGCCGCGTTGGCGAACGCCGGCAGGGTCACCCGGCTGTTGACGAAGTCGGCCAGCACGAGCCCCAGGCAGTCGGACAGGCGCAGCTCGATCGGGTCGGGGGCGGGCAGCAGGTCGAGGATCCCCTGCAGGTGCTCCTCGACCGTGACGAGTCCGGCGGCGTCGACCACCTCGGCCCGACCGTGACCCACGAACCCGCTCATCGGGAGCCGCCGGTGCCGCCGTCGGCCGCCGCGTCACCCTCGTCGTCCAGCCAACCGCGCAGCCAGGCCACGAACTCGGGGCCGAGGTCCTCGCGGTCGGCGGCCAGCTGCACGGTGGCCTTGAGGAAACCGAGCTTGTCGCCCGTGTCGAAGCGACGGCCGTCGAGGCGCACCCCCACCAGGGGCTCCTCCTCGGCCTGGGTCTGCAGCGCGTCGGTCAGCTGGATCTCTCCCCCACGACCGGGGGGCGTGCGCTCGAGCACCCCGAAGATGTCGGGGGTGAGCACGTAGCGGCCGATGATCGCGAGGTTCGACGGGGCCTCGTCGGGGTCGGGCTTCTCCACCAGGCCCGTGATGCGGACCTCGCCGTCCCGGTCACCCGGCTCCGTCGCGGCCACGCCGTAGAGGTGGACCTGATCCTCGGGCACCTCCATCAAGCCGACCACGCCCCGCCCGGTGCGTTCGTACGCCTCGAGCATCCGCTCGAGGTAGGGGGTCGCCGGATCGACGATGTCGTCACCGAGGATGACCACGAAGGGCTCGTCGCCGACGTGGTCGGCCCCCATCAGCACCGCGTGCCCGAGCCCCAACGGCTCCTGCTGGCGGACGCTGTGGATCGTGGCCAGGTCGGCCAGATCGCGGACGACCTCCAGGTCGGCGTCCTTGCCCTTCGCCGCGAGCGCCGCCTCGAGGTCGAGCGCGCGATCGAAGTGGTCCTCCATCGCGGACTTGCCGGCTCCGGTGACGAACAGCACGTCCTCGAGTCCGGCGCGCACGCACTCCTCGACGATGTACTGGATGGCGGGGCGGTCCACGACCGGCAGCATCTCTTTCGCGACCGCCTTGGTGGCAGGCAGGAACCGGGTACCGAGCCCGGCGACGGGAAGGACGGCCTTGCGGACCACGGATGCTCCTCGAACGAAACGCGACGCCGGGCGAGCCTATCCGCGGCCGGGCCCGAGTCACGGTGCGGGCACGTCCCCCCGTACGCTCCTTCGCAGACCCGTAAGGACTTCGTGCCCGTGGAGGACCTCAAGGCCCGGTTGCGCTCCTCGGCGTTGGACGCCCGCCGACAGCTGACCCCGCGCGAGCGGCGCGACGCCGCCGCCGCGATCGTCGATCGCCTGCTCCGGCAACCCGAACTGCAACGGCCGGGGCACGTGCTCGTCTACGCCGCCATGGACGACGAGGCCGACCTCGCCGGGGCGGTCGGCCCACTGCGCGAACGTGGGGTGCGCACCCTGTTCCCCCGAGTCCGCGGCGAGCGGCTCGAGCTGGTCGCGGCCTCCGACCTGCTCACCCTCGAGCTCGGCTACCGGGGCATCCGCGAGCCCAGTGGGCCGAAGATCGACCCGGGGATCGTCGACGTCGCGGTCGTCCCGGGGGTCGCCTTCGACCCGCACGGTGGCCGCCTCGGCCATGGTGGCGGGCACTACGACCGCCTGCTGGCGCAGCTGCCCCCCGACTGCATACGGGTCGGCACCTGCTTCTCCGTGCAGGTGGTCCCCCGGGTGCCCCGGGAGGACCACGACGAGCCGGTCGACGTGGTGGTGACCGAACTGGCCCGCTACCGCACCCGTGCCAGGGAATTCCGCGAGGATGCCTGAGCCAGGCCGGCGCAGACCCGCTCCGGGCCTGCGCCGGAGGCACGCAGGTCCGCTTGCGACCAGGGCCGGGGTCGGGCATCCTTGCCGCATCCCTGAAGCGTGACCGCACCCTGGGCCCCCTCGAGGACGGCCCGCAGCAGCCATCGGGAGTCCGTGCCATGCCCACGTACGAATACGCCTGCCGTTCCTGCGGAGAGCACCTCGAGGTCGTCCAGTCGTTCAGGGACGACCCACTGACCACGTGCCCGAGCTGTGAGGGCGACCTGCGCAAGGTCTTCAGCGCCGCCGGCATCATCTTCAAGGGCTCCGGCTGGCACATCAAGGACTACGCGGGCAAGAGCGGCGCCGCGGCCACGACCGCGTCGTCGAGCAAGGACGGGGACGCCTCCTCGACGACCTCCGAGTCGAAGTCCTCCGACTCGTCGTCCTCGGACACCAAGTCCGACTTCAAGTCCTCCTCCGGCGGTGACTCCTCGAGCGCCAAGTCCGCCTGACCCTCCCTCCCGGCCGGGCCGACCGGCCGCCGCCGGGTCCGCCCGACCTGCCGATCCCGCTCGTCCACAGCGCGGGCGCGACCGACCGTCGCCCGGGGACGGATCCGTGGTGTCCTCTCGGGCATGCGCCTGCCCCCGCTCCTCGACCGCCTCGACGGTCCACCACCCTCGCTGCCCCGTGTCGTGGACCGGTGCAGCGAGCACTACTGGGGGCTCGGCCCCCGGCACCGGGTGGCCCTCGGGATGGTGGTCGCGCTCCTGCTCCTGCTGGTGGTGACCGCACTCCTCGGCCGCTCCCCCTGGGGTGAGCCGGTGGAGGTCACCGTCGCCGGACGTGACCTCGCGCCGGGCGAGACCGTCTCCGAGGACGATGTGTCCCGGACCCGGTGGCCGGCGGGGCTCGTCCCGGAGGGTGCGGTGCGCGGTTCCGTCGAGGGGACGCTGGTGGGCGTGCTACCGGCGGGGGCCGTGCTGACCGAGGCACATCTGGGCGAGGGCGGCCGCGGGGCCCTGGTCGCCGAGGGGCGGGTCGCCCTCGCCGTGCCGCACGACCTGCTCGCGGAGCACACGGTCGGGGCGCTGGTCGACCTCGTCGGCCCCGACGGTGGCGGCGGGGCCCGCACCCTGGCCACCGGTGCCCGGGTGCTCGCGGTCGACGACCTGCACGTCTGGCTCGAGGTGGATCCCGCCGAGGCACCGGACGCCGCGGCGGCCACCCAGCAGGGCACGCTCGCGACCGTCGTCCGTCGGCCCTGACCACCCCACTCCCCGAGGGCCCGCCGCCTGCCCCACCGACGCCCGGACCGCGCGGCGTCTCGGCGTCTAGCGGGCGCCCGGTGCCGCGCCGGCACCCCGGGCGCGGGCGGAGGCCGCCACACCGCGGGCCATGCGGGGGAACAGCACCCGGTGGAAGGGCACCAGCACCGCCCAGTACAGCCGTCCGCTCAAGCCCCGCGGATGGAACCGTGCACGCTGGACCAGTCGACTGCCGGTCGGGGTGGGCTCCACGCGCAGATCCAGCCACGCCTCCCCCGGCAGACGCATCTCCGCACGCAGCCGGAGCAGGCGGCCCTCCTCCAGGCGTTCGACCCGCCAGAAGTCCACGGCATCGCCGACCGCGAGGTGGTGGGGGTGGCGCCGACCCCGGCGGAACCCTACGCCACCCACCAGTTCGTCGGCCAGCCCCCGGATCGACCACAGCACGCGGGGGGTGTGGTAGCCCCGGTCACCCCCGAGCTCGCACACCGATGCCCACAGGTCCGCCGCCGGTGAGGGCGTCTCGATCACCTGTTCGTCGGTGAACACGGTCCCTCCGGACCAGTCGGGGTCCTCGGGGTGGGGGTCCTCGGGCATCTCCTCCGGGACGGGGTCGGAGTCACCCGACGTCACCTCCGCGCGCCTCCGGTTCCGGGACGCCACGCTCCCGTCCGGTCGGCTGCCCTCCGGCCGCCACTGCGCCCCCGCCCAGGTCGTGACGACCTCGAGGTCCTGGATGCGTTGCAGCGCGAGCCGCACGGACTCCCGGAAGGTCAACGGCTCGCCCGGCAGGAGGCGCGCGGCAGTGTCGTCGGTGACCACGACCTCGTTGACGAGGCTGCCGATCAGCGGACGCGCGAGCCCTGCCGGCAGCGGGGTGACCAGGCCGACCCACAGCGAGGACAGCCCGGGGGTCAGCACGGGGACGGGCAGGATGACGCGGCGCCGCAGGCCCGCCACCTCGGCGTAGGCGTGCATGAGCTCCCGGTAGGTGAGCACGTCCGGCCCGCCGATCTCCAGGATGCGACCAGCCGTCTCGGGATGCTCGATGACGTCGACGAGGTAGCGCAGCACGTCGCGCACCGCGATCGGCTGGCAGCGGGTGTCGACCCACCGCGGCGTGACCATCACCGGCAGCACCTCGACCAGGTTCCGCAGCATCTCGAAGGAGGCGCTGCCGGAACCGATGATGATCGCCGCCCGCAGTTCGGTGACGGGCACCGCGCCGGCGGCCAGCTCGCGGCCCGTCTCGTGCCGGGAACGCAGATGTTCGGAGAGTTCGTCGTGGGGATTGCCGAGCCCGCCGAGATAGACGATGCGTCCGACGCCGGCGTGCTCGCAGGCCTCCCGGACGTTGGCGGCGGCCTGCCGGTCCCGCTCCGCGAAGTCGTCCTGACCGTCCATCGAGTGCACCAGGTGGTAGACGACGTCCATGTCCTGCGTCGCGGCGGCCAGCTGGTCCGGCCGCGTCACATCGAGCGGCACGACGTCCACGTCGGCGCGCCACGGCCGGTCCGCGAGCTTCGCCGGCGTCCGTACGCCGCAGCGCACCCGGTGTCCCCTGGCCAACAGCTCCGGGACGAGCCGCCCACCGATGTACCCGGTGGCTCCGGTCACCAGCACCTGCACGATGTTCCTCTCGGTCGGTCACGAGCGGACCCACCGCCCCGTCGAGTGTCGTTCGTCGCACCGGGCCCCGCCGGATGGCGCACCCCGCCGATCGGCCGTACCACGCAGGGTGGGGACTGGGCATCGTGTCGCGCCCTACGCTGCCGCCGGCTCGTCGCGCGGGTCACCGTCTCCCGCCGACCCGCCCTCGACGTGCTGATCGTGCAAGCGTTGGTGCTCGCCCTCGTGCAGGGCCTGGCCGGCATCCTCCCGGTGTCCGGGTCCGGGCACCGTGAGGGCGTGCTCTACCTCGCCGCCTGGGAGCGGGGCGGTCCGGCGTTCGAGCTGGCGGTGTCGCTCGGGATGCTGGTGGCGCTGGTGGCCTACTTCCGCGGCGACCTCTCCTACCTCGTGACCCGGGCACTCGCACTCGGTGGCGCCGGCACCGACGAGCAGGCGCACGCGCGTCGCACGGTGGCCCTCCTGGCCGTCGCGTCGCTGCCCGTGGCGGTGGCGGCATGGTGGTTCGACCCGCCGCTGACCGCGGCCTGGGCGCCGGAACGGTTGGTCGCCGTGGCGCTGTACGCGACCGCGCTGCTCCTCGTCGGCGCCGAACTGGCGCGCCGGCGGCGGGTGGCCGCGGAACTCGGCCGCGCTCCAAGGGACTTCTCGCGCCGGGAGCTGCGGGCGGACTCGGGGCGCCACGAAGGCACCACGACCCTCGCCGACGCGACGGGGGTGGGGTTCGCGCAGGCCCTGGCCGTCGTGCCCGGCCTGTCACGGACCGGGGCGGCCATCGCGGCCGGGATGGCGCTGGGGCTGTCGCGGACGGGCGCCACCCGGCTGGCACTGCTGCTGTCACTGCCGGTGGTGGCCGGCACCGTCCTGGCGCGGGCGGGCGAGCTCGGCGAGCAGCCGGCCGGCACGGCGCCGTTCGACACGCTGCACCTGGCCATCGGCTTCCTGGTCGCGGCGGGCGGGACCTGGTGGGCGATCCGGTTCCTGCTGCGGCTCGTGCAGACGGACGACCTGCTGGGCTTCGCCCGCTGGGTGGCGCTGTTCGCCACCCTCGTCCTGTTCGCCTCGTACCTCGTGATCGGCTGATCGCCTCCCCGGGGCGGGGCGAGGGGCGCCGGCCGGCCCTACCGTGACTGGCCGAGCACCTCCTGGAGGAACGCGGTCATCCGCGGGTAGGCGTCGATGCGGTTGGGCAGCTTCGCCAGGCCGTGGCCCTCGTCCTCGTAGACCAGCAGCTCGACCCGCACATCGCGTTCCTCGAGGATGGCGTGCAGCTGCTCCGCCTCCCCGAGCGGGACCCGGGGGTCGTTGGCCCCGTGGACGATGAACAGCGGCGCCCGCAGCGCGTCCACGTGGGTGATCGGGGAGAGCCGCTCCAGCAGCTCGCGGTCGTGCTCGAGTGAGCCGTACTCCCGCTCCCGGAACGCGCGACGCCACACGGCGGTGTTCTCGAGGAACGTCACCAGGTCCGACATCCCGACGATGTCGACGCCGGCGGCCCAACGCTCCGGCTGGTGGGTCAGCCCCATCAACACCATGTACCCGCCGTACGACCCGCCGTAGAGGGCCGCCCGCGACTCGTCGAGGTCGTCCTGCGCCGCGATCCAGTCGTGCAACCCCTCGAGGTCACGGACCGAGTCGAGCCGCAGCCCGACGTCGTCGAGGTGCTGGTACGAACGCCCGTAGCCGGTCGAGCCCCGCACGTTGGGGGCGACGACGGCGAACCCCTGCCGCACCAGGTACTGGGTCAGCGGGGAGAACGATGGACGCCACTGGCTCTCGGGACCTCCGTGGATGACCACCACCACCGGGTGCGGCCCCGCCCCTTCGGTCGGCCGGAAGACGAAGGCGGGGACCTCGAGGCCGTCGAAGGACGGATAACGGACGAGGTCGGGGGCGACGAAGGTGGCGGGGTCGACGTCGCACGGGCTCCGGGTGAGCCGGTCGAGGGCGCCCGTCTCCGTGTCGTAGCGCCAGGCGTCGCCGGGGTGGCGTGACGAGGTGAACACGAACGCCAGGTAGCGCCCGTCCTTGGAGAACGTCCAGCCACCGGCCACCCCGTCCTCGGGCAGCGGGACCCGGGCGGTGACCTCCAGGGTGTGGGGGTCGCGCAACTCCGCGCGGCTGCGTCCGTCGTCGTTGGTGGCCACGAGCAGGTGCCGACCGTGCCAGTCGATGCCGCAGCCACTGTCCCAGCCCGGCTCGACCACGTACTCCCACGCGCCGTCGGGGGTCCCGCGGGCGATCCCGACGAACTCGCGGCCCACGTCGGTGGCGAAGAAGAACGCCGAGCCGTCCGGCAGCCACGAGGGCGTGCCGACGCTGGCGGCGTCCTCGTGCGGCGCGAGTTCCACGACGGCCGGCGAATCGTGGTCGGCCGGCTCGTCCCCGAGCCGCTCGAGGTCGATCAGGTGCACCCGGTTGTCGCCGGCCCGGGTGGTGAGTTCGCTGACCGCCAGCCAGCGGCCGTCGGGCGAGAACCCACCCCCGGAGGTCCAGCCGCCCGGAGCCCATACGGCGCGTTCCTCGCCGCCGGCCAGCTCCCGGACCCAGACGTCGAAGTCGACCCCGTCACCACGGTTGGTCGCGTAGGCCAGCCGTCGACCGTCGCGGGAGACCCCACCGGGGCGGTGGATGTGGTCGTCGTCGACCACCAGCCCGGTGAGCTCGCCGGGCCCGGTCAGCGGGGTGTCGACGGCGGCCGGCATGGTGAACAGCTGGTAGCGCTCGTTGCCCCCGCGGTCGGTCGCCACCAGCAGCCGGTGGCCGTCGCCGCCGTGCGGGTCGGTGGGCAGGTAGCCCGCACCGACGGGTTCGCGGAAGTCGGTCAGCGCGACGAGGTCCTCCGCGGCGACCGGCAGCTCGCGCCCGTCGAGGTCCAGACGGTGGACCTGGGCGGTCCCCGGCAGGTCCGAGGAGACCAGCAGGGCGGACCCGTCCGGCGCCCAACTCGACGGGCTCGCGGTACGGATCTCGAGGTAGTTCCGGATGTCCGGGGCGGGGTGATCAGTCATGTGTGCAAGCGTAGGGTCCCCGGCTGCTCAACCGTTCGCCAGGGCCTCGAGGTGGTCGGCGAGGGCACGGATGCGCTGCGTCCGCTCCCCCGGGTCGAGGTCGGCCAGCGCGACGCCGACGACGAACGTCGAGACGGGAGCGCTCCACCGCTCGCTGGTGTGGGCGGCCACGCGGGCGAGGTCGAGCAGCGCATCGACCTCCTCGTCGCCGGGGGTGGCCGCGGTGGCGGGCAGCTGCGTGCGCAGCAGTTCGAACCAGTCCTCGGGCGTCATCGGGTCCCTCCTGGTGCGGTGCGCCGACGGGGGGCGGGGCCGGGCGGGTCGGCGGGTCCGGACGGCAAGGTTGCCAGAGCGCGGCAACATCGAGGACGATGCGCCCGACGAAGGGCTCGGCATGACCACCACCGCCTCGGGGATCGTGCTCGCCGGCGGCGCGGGTCGGCGCATGGGTCGCGACAAGCGCGCCGTCGAGGTGGGTCGGCGTCCACTGCTGGCACTGGCGGTGGAGGCCGTGGCGGCCGTCTGCGCAGACGTCGCCGTCGTCACCGGTGCCACCCGGCCACTTGCCGACACCCACGGCGCCCGCACGGTGCTCGACCGACGTGCGGACGCGGGTCCGCTGGCGGGGCTCGAGGCCGGGCTGGCCGACGCCCGCCACGACCTCGTGCTGGTACTCGCCGGGGACCATCCCGGGGCCGGTCCCCGGGTGCTCCGGGAGCTCCTGCGCCGCCTCTCGGTCGACGAGGCCCTGGACGGCGTCGCGCTGGGCACCGAGCGCGGGCCGCAGCCGCTGGTGGCCGCCTACCGCCGCCGGGTGCACACGATCACGGGCGACCTCCTCGACACCGGGGAGCGGCGGGCGCGGGCACTGCTCGATCACCTGGAGTTCGCCGTGCTCGAGCCGGCCGACTGGCACGGTCTCGACCCCTCGGGCGCCACGGCCGTCGACCTCGACACGCCCGCGGACGTCGCCGCCTGGGAGGCCAGACGATGAGTTCCCCCACCCCGCCCGCTGCGCCACCGACCGCGCCCCACCGGGTACTGCGCGTCCGTGCCGGGGCAGGCCGGTACGCCGACGACGTGCTCGCCGGGGAGGAGCCGCTGCAGATCCGCGCGGCCGGGCCCGACCAGCAGCCGGTCGACGTCGCCGTCACCCTGCGCACCCCCGGTCACGAGGCCGAGTTGGCGGTCGGCTTCCTCCACGCCGAGGGGCTGTTGACGCCGGCGGACGTCGTCGAGGTCCGCCTCGGCGATCCGTTCGAGGTCGCCCGACCCGACGACGCGGTCACGGTCCACCTGGATCGCCCCATCGACCTCGACGCCCTCGCCGCGCGCCGGACCGCGGCCACGGCGGCCTGCGGGGTCTGCGGCAAGGCCTCCATCGACGACGTGGTGGTCCGCTGCGCGCCGTTGCCCGACGGCCCGGTGGTGGCCTGGTCGTGGCTGGCGGACCTCACCGCGCGGCTGCGCGAACGTCAGACGGTCTTCGCGGCCACGGGTGGGCTGCACGCCGCGGCGACCGCGACAGCGGGCGGCGACCTCGAGGTGGTGCGCGAGGACGTCGGTCGCCACAACGCCCTCGACGCGGTGGTGGGCTTCCACCTGCTGGCCGGATCGCTCCCCCTGGCCGACCGGGTGCTGGTGCTGTCCGGCCGCATCGGGTTCGAACTGGTGCAGAAGGCGGCGCTGGCCGGCCTGCCGGTCGTCGCGGCCGTCGGCGCCGCCTCGGACCTCGCCGTGCGCACGGCCGCGGAGCTCGGTGTGACGCTGGTCGGGTTCCTGCGCGACGGTGAAGGCACCGTCTACACCCGGCCGGAGCGGATCGAACTGCCCGGCTGACCCGGCCCTACCCGGTCACGCGACGCCAACTGCCGTCGGCCTGGCGCACCCAGAACCCGGCCGTGGCGTCGTGGGCGTCGGTGAGGTCCGCCAGCCCGGGGTCGCGTTCGAGCACCCGGGCCAGGGTGGGCATCCGGATGCGTTCGGGGTCCTCGAGTTCCTCGTCGGTCTCATCGCCGACGAACACGCTCCAGCCGCTGACGGTGCGGCCGTCACCCAGACCCCGGCCACGGTCGTCGGGAGCGAACGACACCGCCCCCACCCGTGCGCCGGTGTCGATGAGGCGGGCGCTGGCGAACACCGCGAGGTCCTCGGCGAGCACGGTGGCGTCCGTCGCGGTGGTCGCGGGCTGGCGCTCCTCGGCCATGGTGGTCCTCCGGTCGGCCTCGCGGACGTCGTCCGCGGGCCACTTCGTCGTCAGCCCGTGCGGCGGGTGAGCGGCTTGTACTTGATGCGGTGCGGCTGCAGCGCATCCTCGCCGCGGCGGCGCTTGTAGTCCTCCTCGTACTCGGAGTACCCGCCGGGGAACCAGGTGATCTGCGAATCCCCTTCGAAGGCGAGGATGTGGGTCGCGACCCGGTCCAGGAACCACCGGTCGTGGCTGGTGATCACCGCACAGCCGGCGAAGTCGAGCAGCGCCTCCTCGAGACCGCGCAGGGTGTCGACGTCGAGGTCGTTGGTGGGCTCGTCGAGCAGTAGGAGGTTCGCCTCGTTCTGCAGCAGCTTGGCGAGATGGATCCGGTTGCGTTCACCGCCGGAGCAGTCCTTGACGTCCTTCTGCTGGTCGCCGCCCTTGAAACCGAACGCGGCGACGTAGGCCCGGGAAGCCATCTCGGTCTTGCCCAGCGTGATCCACTCACGGTTCTGGGTGATCTCCTCGAAGACGCTGTTGCCGCTGGCGAGGTCCGAGCGGGACTGGTCGACGTAGGACAGGTCCACCGTCTCCCCCACCCGCAGGTCGCCCTCGTCGGGGGTCTCCTCGACGCCACCGAGCAACTCGGACTGTCCGGCGGCGGAGACGATCATGCGAAACAGCGTGGTCTTCCCGGCACCGTTGGGGCCGATCACGCCCACGATGCCGCCGGGCGGCAGCGCGAAGGTGAGGTCCTCGTAGAGCAGCTTGTCGCCGAAGCCCTTGACCACGCCCTCCGCCTCGACGACCACGTTGCCCAGCCGGGGGCCGTCCGGGATCATGATGATCGGTTTGGTGACCTGCTTGGGCTTCTCGCGGTTGAGCAGGGACTCGTAGGCCTGGATCCGGGCCTTGGCCTTGGTCCGTCGTCCCTCGGGGGACTTCTTGGCCCACTCCGCCTCCTCGGCGAGCTGACGCTGCTTGGCCGACTCCTCACGTTCCTCCTGGGCCAGGCGCGCACGCTTCTGCTCGAGCCATCCCGAGTAGTTGCCCTCGAACGGGTAGCCCTTGCCGCGGTCGATCTCGAGGATCCACTCCGCCACCTCGTCGAGGAAGTAGCGGTCGTGGGTGATCGAGACCACCATCCCCGGGTACTCCTGCAGGTGCCGCTGCAGCCAGGCGACGGTCTCCGCGTCGAGGTGGTTGGTGGGCTCGTCGAGCAGGAGGATGTCGGGCCTGGACAACAGCAGCCGGCACAGCGCCACCCGGCGACGCTCACCACCCGAGAGATGCTCGATGTCGGCGTCCCCGTCGGGCACCCGCAGCGCGTCCATGGCGACCTCGACGTGGCGTTCGAGGTCCCAGGCGTCGGCCGCGTCGATGGCGTCCTGGACCTCCCCCATCTCGTCGTAGACCTTCTGCATCTCGTCGTCGTCGAGCGGTTCGACGAGCTTGGCGGTCAGTTCGTTGAACCGCTCGACCAGGCCCACCGCCGTACCCAGGCCCTCCATGACGTTCTCGCGGACGTTCTTGGTGGGGTCGAGCTCGGGCTCCTGGGGGAGGTAGCCGACGCTGTAGCCCTTCGCGGCCCAGGCCTCGCCCTCGAACTCGGTGTCCTCGCCGGCCATGATGCGCAGGACGGTGGACTTGCCGGCCCCGTTGGGTCCGATGACGCCGATCTTGACGCCGGGCAGGAACGAGAGCCAGATGTTCTCCAGCACCGTCTTGCCACCGGGCACCGTCTTGGACAGACCCTTCATCACGAAGCAGTACTCGGCCATCGGGGCGCTCCAGGAGGTCGCGGGCAGGTGGGGATCCGGCCCGCGAGGCTACCTGGGGTCGTGCACGCCGAGCAGGGGTGCGCACGACCAGCACCTCGAGCGCGACGCACGGCTGCCCCGGTGTCGGGACCGCGGCGTCAGTGTTCCGCGACCGCCCCCAGAAAGGCCTTGGTGCGTTCCTTCTGCGGGTTGCGCAGCAGTTCGGCGGGCTTGCCCTCCTCGAGCACCTGCCCCTTGTCGAACATCAGCACCCGGTCGGCGACCTCCTTGGCGAAGCCCATCTCGTGGGTCACCAGCATCATGGTGGTCTTCCCCTCCTCGGCGATGTCGCGCAACACGCTCAGGACCTCACCGACCAGTTCGGGGTCCAACGCGGAGGTGACCTCGTCGAAGAGCATGACCGCGGGTTCGGTGGCCAGGGAGCGGGCGATGGCCACCCGCTGTTTCTGTCCGCCCGACAGCTGCCCGGGGGTGTGGTGGGCGTGGGCGGACAGGCCGACCTGTTCGAGCAGTTCCATGCCGCGTGCCCGGGCCTCATCGCGGCTCTTGCCGTGCACCCGCATCGGGGCCAGCATGATGTTCTCGAGCGAACTCATGTGCGGGAACAGGTTGAAGTGCTGGAAAACCATCCCGATGTTGGAGCGCACCGCACGGATGTGCTTCTCGCTGGCCGGCTTGAGGTCGCCGCCCTTGTCCTCGTGGTAGAGGTGCTCGTCGCCGATCTCGATGGTGCCCGAGTCCGGTCGCTCCAGCGTCATGATCACCCGCAGGATCGTGGTCTTACCGGACCCACTGGGACCGATGATGACCACCCGTTCGCCGGGGGCGACGTCGAGGTCGAGGTCGCGCAGCACCACGTTGTCGCCGAAGGCCTTGTGGACCTGGCGCATCCTGACGGAGGCCGCGTGGTTCTCAGATGCGTTCGTAGCCAATTTTGGTCTCCAGTCGTCGGACCAGCCATGCCGCGGGCAGGCTGACCATCAGGAAGCCGGCACCGATCAGCAGGAACGGCTCGACGGAGCGGAACGTGCGACCGGCGGTGGTGGTGGCGAAGAACAGCACGCCGGTGACCTGCACGGCCGACCCCAGGGGCGCGTCCTTGAAGGCGGCGACGAGGAAGTTGCCCAGTGCCGGCAGGACGTTGGGGATGGCCTGCGGCATGACGACCTTCGCCCAGGTCGTGCCCGTGCCGAGGTTGAGGGCCGTGGCCGCCTCCCACTGGCCCTTGTCGACGCTGTTGATCCCCGCGCGGTAGGCCTCGGAGCAGTAGGTCGCGTAGTGGACGCCCAGCCCGATGGTCAGGGTCTGCAGTGGGCTGAGCACGACGTTGAGGTCGGGCAGCGCGTAGTAGAGGAAGAACAGCTGCACCAGCAGCGGGGTGCTGCGCACGAACTCGATGAAGCCGGCGAACGGCCAGCTCAACAGCCGTCTCTTCGACCGTCGGCCCAGCGCCAGGAACAGGCCGAGCACGATGGCCACGGAGAAGCCGAGCACCGTGCCCAGCGCCGTGACCGTCAGCGCGTTGAGCATGTCGGGGACCAGCGACCAGGCGAACGCCGGGTCGAAGTTCATCGTGGGGTCGCCACGCACGTCGGTCCCGGTGAACCGCATCCGGCGGGTGCCGAGGTGGTAGAGCACGTAGAGCAGAGCGGCGACGCCCAGCAGGCCCAGCACGAACTTCGGCCGCTGCCACCACGAGCGGTACGGGGCGTCCACCGGCGCGTCGGCGGCGGAATCGGGGGTCGTGGTCTGACTCACTCGGCCACCCCCAGCGGGTCGAGCCCGGCGTTGTCGGGCTTCGGGCTCCGGGTCTCGAAACGGCGCTCGACGCGCCGTTCCGCCAAGCGGTAGAGGCCGTTGACGACCTGGGCCAGGACGAAGTACATGAGCAGCACGTTGAAGAACAACACGACCGTGTCCGTGCGCGGCCGCATGCGGTTGGCCACGTTGAGCAGGTCGTTCAACCCGATGAGGGCCACCAGTGCCGTGCCCTTCAGGATCTCGATCGTGAGGTTGCCCATCGGCGGCAGGATGACCCGCAGGGCCTGTGGCAGCACCACGAAGCGCAACCGCTGGGTGTCACTGAGGTTCAGCGCGATCGAAGCCTCGGTCTGCCCCTTGGGCACCGACAGGATCGCGCCGCGGATGATCTCGGCCCCGTAACCGCCCATGTTGATGCCCAGAGCGATCGACGCGAGGACCACGAGGTTGCGCTGGTCCACCCCCAACAGGATGGGGATGGCGTAGGCCATGATGAACAGCAGGATGATCGAGGAGATACCGCGTGCGAACTCGACGAACACGAGGGAGGTCGCCCGCAGCCACGTCCGCTTCGAGAGTCTCGCGACCCCGACGAGCAACGACAACACGATGCCCAGGGCGAAGGCGAACCCCAGGATCGACAGGGTGACACCGGCGCCCTCGAGGAGCCGTTCGTACTGACCGGGGGTCAGTGTCAGGGCGTCCACTCGCCTCCTGTCCGCCCGCGGATGTCGTGCTCACTGCAGATCACCCTAGGCCCCGACCGGCGGCCATGCCGCCGGTCGGGGCAGGGATTTTTCGGACCGGTTACTGCGCGAGGTCCTCGACCGTCAGGTCCTGGGCCCGCTCGATGTCCTCCTCGGCGAAGCCGAAGTCGGCGATGATCGGCAGCAGCTCACCCTCGTCCTGCAGTCGGTTGAGCTCGTCGTTGAAGGCGTCACGCAGTTCCTGGTCGGCGTTGCGGAAACCGAAGCCACCGCAGCCGAGCACCTCCTCGCCGTCCTCGTCGAGGGGGAAGAAGGACTCGGTGGCCTCGTAGCCGTCCATGTCCTCGACCTGGGTGATGATGGTCAGCGACGTGCCCGTGACCGCGTCGACGCGACCGGCTTCGAGCGCCTCGTACTGCGCGTTGACGTCGGAGAAGAACTCGATCTGCTCGTCCGGCACACCGGCGGTGTCGGCGTACCCCTCCTCCACGGCACCGGAGAGGATCGCGATGGTGACGTCGGGGTTGTCCACGACCGACTCGAAGTCGGTCAGGTTGTGGGGGTTGCCCTCTTCGACGGCAAAGGCCTCACCGACGCAGTAGTCGGGGTCGGAGAACAGGATCTGCTCCGCACGCTCGGCGTTGATGTACATACCGGCCGCGATCATGTCGAACTGACCGGCCTGCAGGCCACTGATCAGGGATTCGAAGGCCACGACCTGGGCGTCGATCTCGTCGATGCCGAGTTCGGCGAGCACGACCCGGGCGACCTCGGGGGCCTCGCCGGTGACGTTGCCGTCGTCGTCCACGAAGCCGTATGGCTCCTCGTCGGCGATACCGACACGGATGACACCGGCTTCCTGGAGTTCCTCGAGGGTCACACCCTCGGCGGCCTCGCCGTCGTCGTCTGCGTCGTCGACGTCCTCGACGTCGTCGTCGGTGTCGTCGACGTCCACGTCGGCGTCGTCGCCGTTCCCGCAGGCCGCGAGCAGCAGGGCGAGGGCGGCGAGCATCGCGAACAGTCGGGTGAGGCGTGGTCGCCTCAGGGCGTTGGAGGTGGTGCTCTTCATCTGCGCTTCCCTCTCGTCATGGCCGCACTGGCGTGCGGCCTGCTGATTCCTCGGGTTACAAAGGAACGACTCATCCGTGTGCCCGTCGAGGCACACACGAAAAGGGGGCCGTGGGGGCCGGCCGGGTTGACGGGCGGCGGTGCCGGCGGGCCGGCAGCCCATCCCAGGCGCAGTCCACGTCCCGTGCCACCCGTTTCGGCGCGGCGCCCACGACATCGGGGCAGGCGCGGCTGCCGGTCCGCCGTGCGCTGCCGGGTGCGGCTACGACGCGGTTGAAAGATGTCCTGTCCTTCGTCGTGCCCCTCTGTCCCCTCGACGCCATCGCCGGCCGCTCGAAACGGCCAACGATGGCGGTCGTAGGTCACGCTACTCCGGGCTGCCGACGTCGCGCAAGCATCCCGCGCGGGTGCTGCACCCACGGTCCGCTCCCGCGGTGACCACCACCGGACCGGCACCACCTATCCTGCGCGTCCCATGCCTGCCTTCCCCGCCGCCGCCCTGGTCTTCATCTCTTCAGCCGCCGTCCTCGTGCTCGAGATCCTCGCCGCACGGCTGATGGCCCCCTACGTGGGGGTGACGCTGGAGGTCTACACCGCCATCATCGGTGTGGTGCTCGCCGGCATCGCCGTGGGCTCGTGGCTCGGCGGCCGCCTGTCGGACCGGGTCGACCCCAGGGGGCTCGTCGGACCGATGCTGATCATCGGCGGCATCCTCGCGTTCCTCACCGTGCCGATCATCGACGGGCTGGGCGGTGGCCTGCGCGGCGCCACCGCGGGCACCACCACGCTGCTGACCGTGCTGGGGTTCTTCGCCCCGGCGGCCGTGCTCTCGGGGGTGACCCCGGCGATCATCAAGTTGCGCCTGTCCTCCCTGGAGGAGACGGGCACGGTGGTCGGCCGGCTCTCGGCGATCAGCACCGCCGGGGCGATCGTCGGCACGTTCCTGACCGGGTTCGTGCTCATCACCGCACTGCCGAGCCGACCCGTCGTGCGGCTGCTGGCGGCCGGACTCGTGCTCCTGGGCATCGGGGTCAGCCTGTGGCTGCGTCGCGCCCGCCCGCTGTCGGTGGGCAGTGTGGTCGCCGCCGTCCTGGCCGGGGCGTTCTCCTTCGCGGCCTCACACCCGTGCGAGCACGAATCGGCCTACTTCTGCGCCTACGTGGAGCAGGATCCGGACCGCGAGTCGGGTCGGATGCTGTGGCTCGACACGCTGCGCCATTCCTACGTCGACCTCGAGGACCCGAGCTACCTCGAGTTCACGTACATGCAGTGGTTCTCCGACGTGCTCACGGCGCTCGAACCCGAGGGCGGCGAACTGGACGTCCTCCACGTCGGTGGGGCGGGTTTCACCATGCCCCGTTACCTGCGCGAGGAGCACCCGGGCTCCACATCCACCGTCCTCGAGCTCGACCCCTTCCTCGTGGAGCTCGCGAAGGAGGAGCTCGGCCTGGAACTCGAGGACGACATCGAGGTCCACGACGGCGACGCCCGGCTGGGGATCCGACGGACGGAGGTCGCGGCCTACGACGTCGTCATCGGCGACGCCTTCGGTGGGGTGGCGGTCCCCTGGCATCTGGCCACCGTCGAGTTCGTCGAACAGATCCACGCCCGCCTGCGCCCCGGCGGCGTCTACACCATGAACCTCGTCGACTACGCGTCTCGGGACTTCCTCCGTGCGGAGGCCGCGACGGTGTCGGCGGTCTTCGAGCACGTCGCGGTGATCGGCGGCGCGGACGCCTTCGGACCCGACCGCAGCGACATCGGTGGCAACTTCGTCCTGTTCGCCAGCGACCAACCGCTGCCACTCGACGGGGTGGCGGAGGCCAACGCCGCGCGCGCACGCGACGACGTCGTCCTGCACGGCCCCGCCCTCGAGGAGTTCATCGGCGACGCCGAGGTGCTGACCGACGATCGGGCTCCGGTCGACCAGCTGCTCACCCCGCTACCCATCGCCTCCTGACGATCCCACCCGGGACGGCTGGGGTGAGTGCCGCATGGCCGGGCGGACCGCGCAGCCGGGGTCGGCGATGAGGTAGGCTCTTCTCACGCGCGGGGCGACCCGCGCGGAACACGCCCGCCCCCCGCAGGCTGACCCCGGTCAGCTCCTCGGGTCCGGCACCGGATTTCCGGTCGGGGCCACACGGCCCCGCATCCCTCTTCGTTCGCGTGTTCACCGCACGCGACTCCTGCCCGCCGTGGCCGTTCGCCACGCCCGGGTGACGCGTGCGCGCGCCGGCGGACATCCCGCCGCGCGACACGACCCCACCGACGTGGTGGGGCATGGAGCATCAAGTGACCACCACCTTCTCCGACCTCGGCGTGCCCGACGACCTGGCCGCCCGACTCGACACGGAGGGCATGACCTCGCCCTTCGAGGTCCAGGAACTCACCCTGCCCGACGCACTGGCCGGGCGCGACCTGTGCGGCCGTGCGCCCACCGGTTCCGGCAAGACCCTGGCCTTCGCCATCCCGGTGGCGGCCCGGGTCGCCACCGCCAAGCCCGGCCGCCCCCGCGCCCTGATCCTCGTCCCGACCCGCGAGCTGGCCGCCCAGGTCCGCGAGACCCTCGTGCCCCTGGCCGAGACCCGGCGCCGGCGTGTCGCGACCGTCTACGGCGGCACCAACATCCGTCGCGACCAGCAGCGTCTGCGCAAGGGCATCGACATCCTCGTCGCGACCCCGGGCCGCCTCGCGGACCTCGTCCAGCGCGGCGACTGCAACCTCGGCGACGTCGACCTCGTCGTCCTCGACGAGGCGGACCGCATGGCCGACATGGGCTTCCTCCCGGAGGTCAAGCGCCTCCTCGACGGGACCTCACCGAAGCGCCAGACCCTGCTGTTCTCCGCGACCCTCGACGGCGACGTCGACGAACTCGTCCGCCGCTACCAGCACCAGCCCGCACGACACGAGGTGGCCGGTGACCCCGACGCGCACCTCGACGTGCGGCACGTGTTCTGGCCCGCCGAACGCGACCAGCGTCGCAAGCTCACCGCCGAGATCGTGCGCCGCGTCGACTCCTCGATCGTGTTCACCCGTACCAAGCACGGCGCCGACCGCCTGGCCCGGCAGCTGGCGACCGACGGGATCTCGACCGCGGCCATCCACGGCAACCGCAACCAGAACCAGCGGGAGCGGGCGCTGGCGAGCTTCACCTCCGGCGAGGTGACCACCCTGGTGGCGACCGACGTCGCCGCCCGCGGCATCCACGTCGACGACGTCGGCGCGGTCGTGCACTACGACCTGCCGGGTTCCGACAAGGACTACGTGCACCGTTCCGGGCGCACCGGCCGCGCCGGCGCACTCGGTCTGGTGGTCTCGCTCGTGGCCGCCGAGCAGGGCAAGGAGACCGCCAGCATCCAGCGGGCACTCGACCTGCCGAGCGGGCTGCACGAGATCGACCTCGACGTCCTCACCGCCGAGGAACTGCCCGACCCGGTCCTGGCACTGGACACCCGCGGGGCCCCGTCGAAGTCCAAGTCCGGCGGTTCGAACAAGGGCGCGGGGCAGGCGCGACGCTCCGGCTCGGGTCAGGGCAACCGGTCACGCGGCGGTGGCGGCGGCCAGGGCCCCTCGGGCGGGACGCCCCGCGGTGGTGCCCGCAGCCGCAACCGGCGCGCCGGGCGTCACTAGAGCTGGATCGCCTCCCCGCGGTACGCCGCGGGAGGCGAGGTGCCGCCCCCGTCCGGGGCGGCACCGCTAGAGCAGATTCCGGGGGATCTCCTCGTAGAAGTTGTCGCTGAAGACCCGCCGGCCGTCTTCGTAGGCGTCGAGTTCCGCCGTGAGTTTGAAGTGGGTGGCGTCGGACTCCAGCACGGTGCGCGTGATCGTGCGTACCCGCCAGTCCCCACGCTCGAGCCCGAGGACGGTGTAGACCTCACCGCGCGCCGAGTCGAAGTCGTTGGCGATCGAGGAGTAGGTCTCGCGCGTGCGCTGCTCGACGACGAGGTCGATGTCCTCGATGCGGTCCCGCCCACTGTCGTTGATGACCTCGAGGGTCGCCCGGTCGGTGGCCAGGTCACGCACGACCCGCCAGTTGTGCTCGCCGGTCTCCAGGGCCGTGCGCCGCAGCGGCGGGCTCGTCTCGGGCGGCAGGAACGAGATCTTCTCGTCCTCCTCGCGCGGCGGACGGACCGGGATCAGTAGTTGGCTCTCCCCGGTGTGGATCGTGAGCCGGGTCGACTGCGGGGGCAACCACGACAACGGCCAGTACGAGGTGGAGATGGCCAGCCGGAGCCGGTGACCGGCCGGGAAGGAGTGGGCGATGTCGTTCATCTCCACCCGGACCTTGTAGGTCTTGCCCGGTTCGAGGGCCTCGGGGTGCTCGTGGCTGTCTCGGTGGGTGAGGTTGAGCAGGCCGTAGGTGACCCGGGTCGCCTTGTCGTCGGGTGCCGTGTCGGACAGGCGTACCGCGACCTGCGCCACGGGCCGGCTGCTGGACAGCTCGAGCTCCACGGCCGGCGAGCCGAGGATCTCCATCGACTCCTCGAGCTCCGGACTCTCGAAGACGAGCGCGCCCCCGTCCTCCTCCCGCTGGTCGTGCGGCAGGTCCGGTGTCGCCGAGTACGAGCACCACTTGCCCGCGAACATGCCCAGCGTCAACGGTGACTGGACGGTCAACTCGCGTTCGAGGACCTCGTCATCGGGGTCGGCCAGGCGCCACCGTCCCCCGAGGATCAGCCGCTTGGTCTCCACGTTGGGGGACGGCCAGGAGTGCTCGCCCACCCAGCGGCCGGGCCGCTGGTCGTAGTAGGTGGTGGGGGCGACGCTGTCCTGCATGTAGACCCGGAGCATGGGTTCGTCCATGATCCCGGTCTCCTCCCCCTTCAACCAGTGGTCCCACCAGCGCAGCATCTCCTGGAGGAAGCCGATCGCTGGGCCGGGGATACCCAGGTGCGGGTACTTGTGGCTCCACGGGCCCACCAGCGCCTGTCGGGGGACGTCGAGGTGCTCCATCATGCGGAACACCGCGTTGGTGTAACCGTCCGCCCAGCCGCTGACCGCCATCACGGGAACCTGGATCGCGCTGTGGTCCTCGCAGACCGAGCCGTGCTGCCAGAACTCGTCGCGGTGCTGGTGGCGCAGCCAGGTGTCGAGCCACAGGCCGCTGCCGGCGAGCCGGTCGAGCCACATGTCGCGCCACCGGTCGCCGACCACCTCCGGGTCCGGCGGCAGCGAGTTGAACCCGAACATCACCCCCGACCAGGAGAGGTTGTCGCCGAGCAGGCACCCGCCCATGTAGTGCACGTCGTCGGCGTAGCGGTCGTCGGTGGAGCAGATGCTGACGACGGCCTTCAACTCCGGTGGCCGCCGCGCGGCGAGCTGCAGGCCGTTGAAGCCACCCCAGGAGATGCCCACCATCCCGACGGAGCCGTCGCACCAGGGCTGTGTCGAGATCCAGCGCAGCACCTCCTCGCCGTCGAGGAGTTCCTGTTCGAGGTACTCGTCGAGCAGGACGCCGTCGGAGTCACCGCTGCCACGCAGATCGACCCGGACGCAGGCGTAGCCGTGCCCGGCGAGGTAGGGGTGGATCAGCTCGTCACGGGTGCGCTTGATGTCGCGCTTGCGGTACGGGATGTACTCCAGGATGGCCGGCACGGGCCGGCGCTCCGCGTCCGTCGGCATCCAGATCCGGGCGGCCAGCCGACAGCCGTCAGAAAGCGTGATGAAGACGTTCTCGACCGCCTCCACCTCGTGGGGATAGTCGTCCCGGACCTCCACATGGCCTCCACTCACAGCCGGTGACCGGCCGTCTTCAGCGTTCGATGTCGAACGAGAGCATGTCCTCGATCTCGTCCCAGGCCTCGTAGAGCGCTTCATGGGACTCGGCGCCGACGTACGCGCGCCCGAGTTCGTAACTGTAGGTCTCCTGCACGTTCATCTCCGAAAGGCGGCCACCCACCTCGGCCTCGATCTCCACCCGGGTCCCCGGGAAGCGCTCGGCCACCGCGGCGATGTCCTCCTCGGAGGGCACCCGACGCACGACGCCGTCCTCGGTCGTGCGCAGGAAGACCTTGCCCGCCACCCGGTGCTCACCCTTGCGGTGGGGCATCCGGGGCGTGCGACCCTGGGCGACGTCGAGCATCGCCCGCTGGCTCGATGCACCGTCGACCTTCGCGAACAGGTCACAGTGCGACTGCGACAGGCGGGTGTTGACCTCGAGCAGCCAGATGTGCCCGGCATCCTCATCGTAGAAGAACTCCACGTTGAAGCAACTGCAGTCCAACTGGACCTGCTTGACGACCGCCTCGGAGATCTGCTGCATACGCCGCTGGATCGGCAGCGGCAGCCGGGTCGGGTACTGGTAGCCGCGGAACGTCGACGAGCCCTCCTGGCGGATCGAGTCGACGATGCCGTAGCAGTTGACCTGGCCGTGGGTCACGTACCCCTCCACCGTGGCCTGCCAGCCCCCGATGATGCCCTCGGCGACACAGGCGTGGGCGCCGGCGGCACGGACGGTGGGTGGGACGTCCACCCGGTCCATCGCCCGCTGGAAGGGGTCACCGAACTGGGCGATCTCGGCCCGCATCGTCGTCATGGCCTGTTCGAAATCCTCGGGGCCCTCGATCTTGAACCCGAGGTAGGAGCCGACCGACTTCACGGGCTTGACCCAGAAGGGGTAGGGCACGCCCTGGTTCTCGATCAGCTGCAGCGCGTTGTCGTCGAACGGGTCGAACGCGGTGAAGGGCGGCACGTGGTCGTTGGCGACGGAACGTTGCTCGAGCCGGCTCCAGTACTTGTGCTCCAGGGAGACGATGCTGCGCAGGTCGGGGCCGGGCAGGTCCCACAGTTCCGAGATCACCGGCAGCAGCCCGGTGGAGGGGAAGTCCCACCACGTCACGACGGCGTCGACGCTGCCGTCGAAGTTCTGCAGCTCCTCGTCGGCCTCGCGCACCAGCTCGTCGTAGTCGTATTCGTCCGCCTTCAGGACCTTGTCCTGGGGCAACAACGAGTGGAAGGAGTAGCGCTCGGATTCGCGCAGGCCCTTCATGGTCTCGAGGTTGAAGTCGTCCATCGCGATCACGAACACGTTGCGGGACATGGCTGCTCCTGGACGTCGGTGGCGGGTGGCGACCCGGGGGGATCGTCGAACCCAGGCTACGGCGGGGTCGGCCAGCGCCCACCCGGGGACTGCACCGTTCGGGCGAGGCCTCCGGGCGATCGTCCGGCCACTGCCCAATGGGCCGTGACGACCTTTCAGCGTTCGATGTCGAAGGGAAGCATCTGGGTGATCTGCTCGAACCGCTCGTCGAGCTGCTCGTGATCGTCCGCACCGATGAAGACCCGGCCGAGCTCGAAGCTGTAGGTCTCCTGTACGGCCATCTCGGAGAGGCGGTCGCCGACGACGGGATCGATTTCGATCCGGGTACCGGGAAACCGTTCGACCACGGCGTCGAGGTCCTGTTGGGACGGAGCGGAGCGGACGACGCCGTCCTCGGTGGTACGCAGAAAGTACTTCCCGGCCACGTTGAACTCACCCTGCCGGTGCAGCATGCGTGGCGAGCGGCCCTGGGACAGGCTCAGCATCGCCCGCTGGCTCGAGGCGCCGTCGACCTTCGCGAACAGGTCGCAGTGCGACTGGGACAGGCGGGTGTTGATCTCCAGGATCCAGATCTGGCCCTGCTCCTGGTCGTAGAAGAACTCCGCGTTGAAACAGCAGTGGTCGAGTTCTGCCTGGCCCACGACGTCCTTGGCGATCTGCTCCATCCGACGCTGGATCGGGATGGGCAGCTGCGAGGGGTACTGGTAGCAGCGGAAGGTGGAGACGCCCGGCATCCGCAGAGAGTCGACCGTGCCGTAGACATGCGCCTCGCCGTGGGAGACGTAGCCCTCCAGGGTGCACTGCCACCCACCGATGATGCCCTCGGCGAGGCAGGCGACACCGCCGACCGCCTCGACGTCCGGCGGGAGGTCCACCCGTGCCAGCGCCTGGTCGAACGGGTCACCGAACTGGGCGATCTCCTCACGCATGGTGGTGATCGCCGGCTCCCAGTCCTCCGGGCCGTCGATCCGGAACCCCAGGTAGGAACCGACCGACTTCACCGGCTTGAGCCAGAACGGGTAGTACACGCCACTGTTGGTGATCGCCTCGAGCGCGTCCTCGTCGAAGGGATCGAAGGCCGCGAAGGCGGGCACGTGCTCGCCGGCGACGGCCCGCTGGGCCAGCCGGCTCCAGTACTTGTGCTCGAGGATCACGACGCTGCGTAGCGACGGGCCGTACAGATCCCAGTGCTCCGAGAGGACCGGCGCGAGACCGGACGAGGGAAAATCCCACCACGTCACGACGCCGTCGACCGTGCCGTCGAACTCCCGCAGGGTCTGGTTGGCCTGGGCAAGCAGATCCTCGTAGTCGTACTCCTCGGCCTTGAGCACCTCGTCCTTGGGCAGCAGGGAGTGGACGGCGTAGCGCCGGTACTCCGGCAACGTCTCCATCGTCCCCTTGTTGAACTCGTCGAGAGCGATCACGAACACGTTGCGGGGCAAGGTGAAGCCTCTTGTTGTCGTCAGCGGCGATGGCGTTCGTCTCGACCCTAGGTTCTGACGAGCCCGCCTGCGGGCGGTTGTGTCGTCCACCCGGCCGGTTGCGGCCCCGAGCGGGCGGCCGCGACCTTCAGCCCCGGGCAGCGTCGTCGATCGCCCGCAGCAGCACCCCGGGGACCTCGTCGAACTCGCAGGTCAGGCGCACCACCGACTCGACGACCTCGACGTCGGGCCGACAGGGCAGCAGGTCCTCGGGAACCGGGAGGTCGAGCGAGGCCCCGTCCGGTGCGACGACCTCCAGTGCACGGCCGGCGAGTTCCAGCATCGCCGGGTCGAGGTCGACCGGGACCCCCAGTGCGTCCGAGATCGCGGCCTCCTCCAGCTCCACCAGCACCTGTCCGGCGGCGATGTCGACGACTTCCACGGTTCCGGCCAGCAGGCGGGACCGGTCCAGTTGGATGCCCTCGAGCCGCAGGGCCACCGTCCCGATCGCGATCTCGCGGCCGTCGATCTCGCGCAGGGTGACGTCGAGCCGGTCCACGACCCCGGCGGCCAGCAGGTCCGGCAGGAAGGGGAAGTCACCCGTGCTGGCATCCACCGAGGCCACGCCGTCCGTGTGCTCGCGGACCGTGCGCTCGACCCTCGCCTCGACGAACGAGGGCAGGGCGAGTTCCGCGACGACCGCAGCCGCCACCACCAGTACGAGCAGGATTCGGAACACGACCACCTCGTGATCGAGCCTACCCCGGTCCGGACCCCGCCCCGGCTGTCCGGGAATGGACCTCTGCCACACCAACGCTCCGGGCCACGCCACCACGAACGCCAGTAGGTTGCCGGACCCCCAGCGGGAAGGGCCGGGCATGGAGCAGCTCGTCGGCGGTCAGCGTGAACTCCGGGAGTACGCCGAGCAGATCGGCACGCCCTGCGAGGTCGAGGACCCGGTCAAGGTCCGGGTGGGGCTCGGACTGGCAGCGGCGCTGCGGGCCCGTGACCTGTGGACGGTGGCCGACACCAGCGAGGCCGTCGGACTCGATTCGCTGTGGTTCGCCGAGCGGTTGGCCGGTGACCAGCTCGCACCCATGGCCGCGATGGCGGCGGTCGCGGCACGTACGTCGCGACTCCGGTTCGGCAGCAGCGCCCTGATCCTCCCGGGACGGGACCCGGTGCGTCTGGCGAAGGAGCTCGCCACGATCGACGAGCTCTCCGGTGGTCGGCTCATCCCGGTCTTCGGTCTGGTCGCGCCCGGTTCCGGCGACCGGGAGCTGCTGCGGGTCCCCGAGGGCGCGGCGGGCCGTTGGGCCGACGAGGCGCTGGCCGTGATGCGTCGCCTGTGGGCCGGGGAGAGGGTCGACCACTCCGGCGAGTTCTTCACCTACACCGGCCTACGGGTGGGGCCCCGCACGACCGACTCACCGCCCATGGACGTCTGGACCGGCGGTCACAGCGCGGCCGCCGTGTCACGGGCGGGACGGCTGGCCGACGGTTGGCTGCCGTCGTTCGTGCCGCCGCAGCAGTACGCGGGACTCGCCCGACAGGTGATCGCGGCCGCGGGCGACGCCGGCCGCGCCTGGGACATCGGCCACTTCGGGATGGTGGTGCCCTATGTCCCCCGCGGCAGCGAAGTCGCCGCCGAACGCCCCCTGGCCGTTCTCGCCCGGCGGGTGCGCGACGCCGAGGTGGAGGACGTGGTCGTCACCGACCCGGACCGGCTGTTGGAACAGCTCAGCCGCTACGTCGAGGCCGGGGCGTCGAAGTTCGTGGCACTGCCGGTCGTCGCCCCTGCCGACTGGGTCGAGGAGATCACCTGGCTGCAGGAGTCCGTGGCCCTGCCGCTGCGGGGACTCAGCCTGCCCGGCTGAGCCCCGCGGCCGCATCAGCAGTACTGGTAGGGGTCCTCGTCGGTGCCCGAGCTGTCGCTGCCCGGCTCCAGGTCGTTCCAGTAGGTCTGGCGGAGCTGGATGTTCAACGTCATGTACGAGCAGGCGTCGGCGTTGTCCCGGGTCGGCTCGTCGCCGACCCCCGCGTGCGCCAGCGTCTCGCCCACCACGTCGTGTTCGGGGTCGGCGGTGACGACGCCCCAGCCGAAGGTGAGGTAGGGCGCGGGGTCGAGCGCGGGTGTGGAGGTCAGCCCCCAGGGTGCATCGGCGGTGGGATCCCAGTGCGCGGCCTGCGGGTACACCGCGCTGTCCTCGAGCGCACGGCGCAGCTGCCAGTTCGTCAACTCGATCCCCTCGCCCTGGACCATCAGCGGTCGCGCGACGCCCTCGGTGACGATCCCACCCCCGTGCCCGGCGGCCCGACGTGCCTCGAGCAGGACGGAGGAGAAGACGCCTGCGGCCGCCGGGGTCGCGAAGCTGGTGCCGCCGACACTCTGCTCGCCGTCCGTGCAGGCCCGGCAGTAGGGCAGGGTCTGGGTGAAGTCACCCACGAAGTCGGCGTAGGAGCCCGACAGCATCTGCCGGCCCTCGCTCTCCCCCTCCTCGTACCCCGAGACCCCGATGCTCCACCAGGGCCCGCCCGTGGGGTCGACCGGCGAGGGCGTCGGCGCATTGGCGACGGCACCGAAGTGGTGCTTGCCCTGTTCGACCACCCCCTCGTAGCTGGCGGTGAGGTTGCCGAATCCGCCCAGTACGTCGGGCTCGCCCGCGGGGGTGCCGTAGCTGGTGCTGACGAGGTCGACGGCGTCGTGGGTGAACGACCAGGTCTCGGCCTCCTCGAGCGCATCGCCGCCGCTGACCGCCAACCCTTCGACGCTGATGACGATGGCCTCGGGGTTCGCCCGGAGTGCGGCGGCGGTGGTCCCCACGCCGTGGGCGGTGGCGCTGTCGTCCTCGGGCCGGAACCGTTCCCCGTCGGTGTCGCCGAAGCTGATGCCGATCACGTTGGTGCCCTCGAACCAGTAGGGCTGGCCGTGACCGATCTCGTCGAACTGCTCCTCGTCGGCGGCGAAGTCCTCGTCGAAGTCGCCGGTCCGAGTGAGCGAGACGATCTGACCGGGGCCGATCCCGAACTCGTCGAGCACCTCCGGTGTGACCGCGGACGGTGCGCCGTCGGGGTAGATCTCACTGCCCTCGTGGAAGAACCCGTGATACGGGTTGGTGGCGCCGTCGATCACCGCGATCGTCACCCGTGGGTCGGCCTCCGACAGCCCCTCTTCCTGCGGCTGGTTGAAGCGGGCCCGCTCGTTCGCCCGGTCCTGGGCCTGGTCGGCCGGCGCGAACGCCGTGAGCATCGAGGCGGCCAGTGCGAGTGCGAGGCTGCCGGCGGGGACGGTGCGGCGCGTGGCCATTGGTCGGGCTCCTGGGAGGGGCGTGAACGTCTCGGGGTGGGCCGAGGGATGCCGACTGACGGGCCCCGGGGACCTGTCTCGGTGTTCGACGGACGGTCCCCGGGCTCCTGCCCGCCGCCGTGCGGGGTCCGGACCGCGCACACCGCAGCCCAGCGCGGCGACACCCGGGCCGCATGGCCGCGCCGGGCTGCGGGCACGTCCCGGATCAGCGCTCCTCGGGGACCACCACCACGATCGGACACGGACTGTGTGCCACGACCTGCTGGGCAGCCGACCCCAGCAGCAGCCCCTTGAAGCCGCCGTGGCCCCGGGCCCCGATCACCAGGAGGTCGGCCCCGTCGGCCGCGGCACACAGCTCCTCGGCGGCGCTGCCGAGCCGCACGGTGCGGTGGACGGTGAGCCCACCGGTGTCCACCTTCTCGAGGACGACCTCCTCGAGCAGCTGCCCCAGCACGTGCACGGCCGCTTCCTCGAGCTCCTCCCGCGACTTGGAGGTGGTCATGGCGTCGAACCGACTGGCGTGGCCGGTCACCATGATCAGGTCGAGTTCGGCGTCCCGTAGGTTGGCCTCGTCGACCGCCCACCGCAGGGCACGCTCGGAGGTCTGGGATCCGTCGTAGCCGACGACGATACGGGCCATTCCTGCTCCTTCATCAACCGGCGACGACCTCCTGGCGGGTCGCGCGACTCGCGTGCCGACACGGTAGGCGAGCCGCGCGGCCCCGGGAGAAGCCGGCTATCGGAGCGCACCCGTCGGGGGCTGATCCGACGGCGGCGTACCCTCGACGACCGTGACCCACGAGACGGAAGGGCAGGGCCCGTGGCGAGGATCGGACTCGTACTGTGGGCCGGCGGGGTGCTCGGCCATGCGTTCCACGCGGGTGTCCTGGGCGCGCTGAGCGAGGCGACCGGGTGGGACCCCCGCGACGCCGAGATCATCGTCGGTACCTCGGCGGGGTCCCACGTCGCCGCGTATCTGCGGGCGGACGTGCCGGCGTCGACGCTCACGTCACGGATCGAGGGCCGGGGCGGCACCGACGGCGACCGGCAGCTGCGGCACCGACTCGGCGACCCGCTGCCCGTCCCACCCCCGCGTCCACGCGCCGGCATGGCCGCACCCCGTCTGGCACTGCGTTCGATGACGCGCCCCTGGTCGATGCGCCCCGCGGCGGCGATGGCGGGGTGGCTGCCGGCCGGCCAGGTGTCGATGCGACCCTTCGCCGCGCGCATCAACCTGCTCTACGGGGACACCGCGTGGCCGCGACGCGAACTATGGCTTCCCGCGGTCGACCTCGAGCATGGTCGGCGGACCGTCTTCGGTCGTGGGGACGCGCCGACGACGGACGTGGGGACCGCGGTCGCCGCGTCGTGCGCCGTGCCCGCCTGGTTCCGGCCGGTGACGATCGGTGGCATCCGGTACGTCGACGGGGGTGTGCACTCCGCGACGAACCTCGACCTGCTCGCCGGTCGGGGCCTCGACCTCGTGATCGTGTCATCACCGATGTCGATCGTGCGCTCGGCGCGTCCCCGCGTCGACCTCGGGACCCGCTGGTCGCTGCGGATGGCGCTCGGGCGGGAGGCACGTGCGGTGCGGCAGTCGGGCACGGATGTCGTCGCGTTCCAGCCGACCGCGGTCGACGCGACCACCATGGGCTGGAACGGCATGGACCCGCGGCGGCGGCGCCAGGTCGTCGACCAGGCGCGGCGCTCAGCCGCACAGCGCCTGGAGGACGACCGCTTCCGCGAACGGCTGGCGCCGCTGACCGGTCGGGCTTCCTCGTCCTGAGGGCCCGCCGGACCCTCCCCGCAGGGGTCACGGCGGAGCTCCTCCGCAGCGGGTCCGTGATCGCGGCGGATCAGGCTGAGGTGTAGATGCCCTCGCTGACCTTGGTCACCTTCCCGGCACGGGAGAGGTGCGACAGGGTCGCCGACACCTGGCTCGAGGTGTCCTCTCGTCCACCGGCACGCAACTGCTCGGCGACCTGCGCCGGCCGCATCGGCTCACTCGAAGCGTCGAGTACCCGGACCACGGCGTCGGAGCGACCGGCCCCGCTGCCCGACACGCGCCTGCGCGTGGACTTCTTCGTCGCCTTCTTCCGGCTCGAGGCCTTCCGGGTCGAACTCTTGCGCGTCGAGCTCTTGCGGGTCGCCGGGCGGGACCGACCCGAGGAGCGCTTGCCGCCACTCACCGTGCCCTCCGCCTGCACGATCGCGGCCTCGAGCTGATCGCGCAAAGCCTGGAGCTGTGCGATCCGTTCATCGATCGCCGCACGCTCGTCCTGTGCGTCCGACAGCTCCTGCTCAGCGGCTTTGGCCGCGTCGCGCAGCGAGGTCGCGGTGGCGTTCACCTGGGCGATGAGTCGGTCATCCATCGGTATTCGTTTCGTCCGGGGAAGCTGCAGTATTGCACCCTCGCGCGTCCGTGGCCTCGACAAGACAGCAGTTCCCTCACCCTCCCACCACGGGCGACGTCCTCAGCGCCCCACAGCCCAGGCCACAACTTCCCGGCTCGGAACCTGCGTCCCGAGGTGGGCACAGCCCCGGATGTGTGGCGACAGCGGTGCCTGGCGATCCGGGTCAACAGCCTGCGTCGGCGAACAGCGCCACCGCGCTTCATCCATGGCCGAGGCGAAGCCCGCGTGAAGCGGGCGAAGACGGGATGGCTGTCACCCGGGAAGTCCGTCGGGGAGGTGGATCCAGGTCGGCCCGGGCTTGAGCGGGAACGGCTCCGCCTGTCCCGGCAGGTGCAGGGCGAACGGGTCGGTCGCGCTTGGCTTCGACCAGGTGATCCGGTACCGCTCGCCGTCCCGCAGAACCACCCCGGGCCCCTCACCGAGCACGTCCGTCTCGGGGTAGCCGGAAGCGCCCACGTAGTGGCGGACGTCGAGCACCACCACGTTCGCCGCTGCGATGCGTGCGTCCCCGGTGACCTCGGTCGCCTGCCCGTTCTGCTCCCGGCGGTACACGCCATCGGCCGGGTCGTAGTCCCAGGTCGTCGTCGACGCGGGCGACATGACGATGTCGAGGGAGCCGCCGGCTCCGGCGCTTTCCGCCCCGGCGGGCTGGGGAGGCTCGTCGTCGAATTCCCAGCCGATGTCTCCGAGCGGTCGCGCCCCCCGCTCGGTCACCGAGTCGAGGGCGGCGTCGACGGTGAGGAACAGGTCGTGCGGGGCGAAGGGGTGGGATGCGTACCGTCCATCGTCACGGAAGAACGCGGGAACTCCTTCGGTGATGGG
>SLRZ01000277.1 GCA_007130695.1 Nitriliruptoraceae bacterium | reverse complement strand
CTTCCCGGCGCAGCCATCCGCGGCCACCGCGGTGTGCCCGCTGGGCCACGAGGAGCCCGCCGGCTCGGCGACCAGCCGCTGGGCCCCCGACGACTGGTAGGGGCGCGGACGGCCCACCAGGGGCTTGGCGCCCTGCGCGACGCACCAGGCGAGGCCACCGCCGAGGGCGAGATCGCGGGCCGCCCGCCGGTGTCCGGTGGCCGCCAGGGTGACTGCCAGCCCGGTGAGGCCGTAGATCGAACCGAGGTCGGTTCCCACGCCCATGCAGCGGTCGAAGGTCCGGCCCCGCGGCCGGGCCAGCACGGTGCCCAACCGCCGGTCGGCATCGTCCAGCGCCCCACCGCGCACCCCGGCGAGGGAGGCCACGACGGCCGCGGCGGCCAGGAGGGTGCCCGGGCGGACCCGGCGCACCGCCCGGAGGGGGCGGGCACGCACTAGGTGGCCTCCGGGTCCATCGGCGGCGGCTCGAGCGCGGCGTCGGTGTCGGCGGCGTCGGCGGCGACGTCCTCGCCCCGGGCCTGCCGTGACACCGAGGCGGTGGTCTCGCGGACTTCGCGGCCCACCGAGGAGGTGGTCTGGCGGAGCTCGCGCTGCAGGTCCTTGAGTTCCTTGTTGACCTCGTCGAATTCGGCGGCGCGCTTGAGCTCATCGATGCTCTGTTGGGACTGCTCGCGGAAACGCGCCAGCAGCCGTCCCGCGTTGCGCATCACCTCGGGGAGCCGGTCCGGCCCGAACACGAGCAGGGCGACGACCGCGATGACGATCAGCTCCTGGGCTCCGGGCACGGCAGCGCGCTCCTGGATCGCCGGCGAGAAGGGTCAGCCTACCGCCGCGGCCGGCACCGGGCCGGGGGTGTGCCCCGGCCCGGTCCAACCGTCAGCGTGGCCGTTCCGAGAGGGTGACGCTGAACTCCAACCGCTCACCGTTGCGCACCACGAGCAGGTCGAGTTCGTCGCCGGGGTCGTTGTCGCGGACCACGGCGACCAGCTCCGACATCGTCGCCAACGGCTCGCCGTCGACCTCGATGATGATGTCGCCGGCCTCCAGGCCGGCCTCGGCCGCGCCGGTGTCCTCCTGCACCCCGACGATGACCGCACCGCGGTTGGCCTCGAGGCCGAACTCCTCGGCGAGTTCGGGGGTGATGTCCTCGCCCGTGACCCCGAGCAGCGGGTGGCGCACGAACCCCTCGTCGATGAGCTGGTCCGCCGACGAGATGGCCTGGTCGGCCGGCACGGCGAAGCCCACGCCCTGGCTGGCACCGGTCCCGGTGAGGATCGCGGTGTTGATCCCGATCAGGCGGCCCTGCGCGTCGACCAGTGCGCCCCCGGAGTTGCCGGGGTTGATCGCCGCGTCGGTCTGCACGATCGAGGGGATCGTCAGGCCGATCCCCTCCTCCTCGTCGGGGATGGTCAGGTCGCGGTTGAGCGCCGAGACGATCCCGCTGGTGACCGAACCCTCGAGCCCGAACGGGGAACCGATCGCCACCACGGTCTCGCCGACGACCACGGGGTCGTCGTCGGGACGCACGTTGATCGCCGGCAGGTCCTCGCCGTCGGTGTCGACCTGGACGACGGCCAGGTCGTTGAGCGGGTCACTACCCACGATCTCGGCGTCGAAGATGTCCCCGCTCGCCAGGCGCACCCGGACGGAGTCGGCACCGTCGATCACGTGGTGGTTGGTGAGGATGTAGCCGTCGGAGCGGTAGATGACGCCGGAACCGAGACCGCCGCGCTGGGGCCCCTGGCCGCCGAACGGTGCTTCCTCGCCCACGCCCTCGACCGTGATGCTGACCACGGACGGGGTGACGGCCTGGGCCACGGCGGGCACCACCCCACCCGCATCACCGTCGACCTCGATGCTGGGGGCGGAGGACTGGTCGGAGGTGACGGGCTCGTCCCCGTCCTCGGTGGCGAGTTCGACCATCCCGAGCGTCACGCCGGTGGCGACCAGGGCACCGATGAGCGCCGCCACCACCACCGCGCCGAGGCCCAGGCCGCGGCGGGCCTTCGCCGGCGCGTCGACGGTGCCGGTCGTGTCGGGGGGCCGGACCGAGCCGGCGGGCGAGCCCGGACCCTGGTGGCCCTCACTCCACCCGGCGGGCGGGGGCTGGGGGTAGCTGGTGATGGGCTGGGTGTCACCGGGCTCGGGGTCGTCGTCGACCTGCACGCCGCCCTGGGGGGCGTGCCACGCCCCCGCCCCGGCCACGCCGGCGCCGTCAGACGCCGCCGGCCGCGGGGACGCGGTCCGCTCGGGGGTGTCCTCTTCGCGCCACGGCCGGCGCCACTCGTCACGATCGCGCTGCACCTAGTCGCTCCGGTTCATCGTCGTCAGCCATTCACCGACCCGGGACAGACCGCGGCTGAGTCGGTCAAGGATGGAGCCTGAACTCGACGTCGGCAAACCGCTCGCCACGGTGAGCAGTTCCTCGGTCGGCGCGTCGGTGAGCGCCGTGAAGGTCAGGCGGTCCCCGGTCCACACCACACGACGTGGTTCGGAGCCGGGCCACCGCCAGACGTGTCCGCCACCGTCGGTCGTCAGCCGCACCGCCCCGTCGACCGCGCTCGTCGCCAACCGGCCCTGCTGCTGGTACAGCGACAGCGCGTAGAGCCCATCGCTGTACACCAGGTGCAGAGTCGGCACGGCGGCGTCCTCGACCTCGTGGCCCTCCACCAGCGCGAAGCCCGCGGGCAGTTCGTCGAGGATGATGAAGCCCTCCTCGCGCAGCACCTCACTGTCGGCGGGGGTGAGCGCACGGCGCTCGACCTCGAAGTCGTCGTCGTCGGGCCGCGTCATCTCGGCGTCCGATTCCTGCGGGTCGATGCGGGTGAACGCCATGACGCGGACCGGCTCGCCCTCGGGGTCGAAGGTTTCCCGGCGCACGACGAGTGCGGTCTCCTCGTCGATGTAGAGGCGCTCACGCAGGGCGCCGCTGGACCGCTCGGTGAGCTCCACCACCGTGGCCGGACCGGTCTCGAGGTCACGCTCGCCGCCGAGGCGGAGCGAGTACTTGCGCAGCAGCCGGTCGAGGTCGAAGGGCGTGCGCTCCACGCCGGACAGCCGCAGCAGGGTGTCGGGCGAGGAGCGCAGGTACCCCTCCCCCGCGACCCGCCCGAGCTCCCACGAGTCACCGCGGGTGACCCGCAGTTCGCCGTCGAGGCCCTGGGTGAGGGAGATCTCGCTGACGGCGGGTCCACGCTCACTGAAGGAGGCCAGGACG
>SLRZ01000034.1 GCA_007130695.1 Nitriliruptoraceae bacterium | reverse complement strand
CGATTTCGACGTCGTCGGCTTCGAGATCGATGCCCGCCGGGCGGCCCTCCTCGCGTCCGGCGACTCCTACATCGAGGACATCGACGACGGCGTCCTCGGCGCGGCACTCGAGCGCGGCTATCTGCCCACGGCCGACCCGGGCGACCTCGCCGGCTTCGACGTGGCGGTCATCAGCGTGCCCACCCCGTTGGACGACGGTCTCCCCGACCTGTCCTTCGTCGAATCGGCGTCCCGCCTTCTGGCCGAGCACCTTCGACCCGACACGTTGGTGATCCTCGAATCGACCACGTATCCCGGCACCACGGAGGAACTCGTCCGGCCCCTACTCGAAGCAGGAAGTGGACTGCGTGCCGGAACCGACTTCCTGCTGGGCTATTCGCCGGAACGCATCGACCCCGGAAACCCGCAGTTCAGCCTGCACAACACGCCCAAGGTCGTGGCCGGCATCGACGAGTCCTCACTGGCCGCGGTCGAGACGTTCTTCGGTGCATTCGTCGACAAGGTCGTGCCGGTCTCGGGCACCGGTGAGGCCGAGTTGACCAAGGTGATCGAGAACACCTTCCGCCACGTCAATATCGCACTGGTCAACGAGATCGCGATGTTCGCCTATGACCTGGGCATCGACGCGATGGAGGCGATCGAGGCGGCGGCCACCAAACCGTTCGGCTTCATGCGCTTCACCCCCGGACCGGGGGTCGGCGGGCACTGTCTGCCGATCGACCCGTCCTATCTGTCCTGGCGGGTCAAGCAGCACCTGGGCGAGAACTTCCGGTTCATCGAACTGGCCAACGACATCAACGCCCACATGCCCCATTACGTGGTGCGTCGTCTGCAGGCGATGCTCAACCGGGACCGCAAGGCCGTCAACGGCTCCCGGATACTCGTGCTGGGCCTGGCCTACAAGCCCGATGTCGGCGACGCCCGTGAGGCCCCCAGCCTGCCCATCGTCGAGCAGTTGCGCTCCCTGGGTGCCGAGATCGTGACCGTGGACCCGTTCGTGGACGCGACCGTGGTGAACGGCGACCTCGCCCTCCAACGCGAACTGACCGCGGACGTGTTGGACGGGGCCGACGCCGCCGTGCTGGTCACCGACCACGCCGAGTTCGACCTCGACCTGCTGGTCCGCAGTGGGGTGCCGGTGCTGGACACCCGCGGCGCCATCGCCCCCGGTCACGACCACGTCGAGCGCCTGTAGGGCGGGTGTCAGCCGACGTGGTCGCCGATGCCGGCCACCGGCTCGGCGGTGGGCAGGCGTAGGACCACCTCGCACCCGCGGCCGTGCCGGGGTGGCGCCAGCTCGAGGTGGCCGTGCATGGCCTCCGCGAGGCGCCGCGCGAGGAACAGGCCGAGCCCCACACCGCCGGTGCGCATCGTCAGCGGGTCCTCCAGCCGCTGGAACTGTTCGAAGACCCGCTCGTGGTGCTCGCGGGGGATCCCCGGCCCGTGGTCGATGACCCGGACGCACACGTCGTCGCCCGACTGCTCCACCTCGACCTCGATCGGGGTGTCGTCGGGCGTGTACCGGTCGGCGTTGTCGAGCACGGCGGCGACGATCTGGCGGGTGCGGTCCGGGTCGGCGAGCGCCGCGGGGGTGTCCGGCGCCTGGTTGCAGGTCACCGCCCGGCCCGGGCTGGTGGCACGCAGGCCGGCGACCGCCTCCTGGACGACGGGCGCGAGGTCCTGCGGGCTGGCGTGCACGAGGTCGTCGAGTTCGCGGCGGTCCACCTGGGTGACCAGCAGCAGGTCCTCGACGACCTCGCCGAGGTGGTCGGCGCGCTCCACGATCCGTTCCAGGGCCTCGCGACGCTGCAGGGGTTCCATCTGGTGGCCCCGTCGCAGCAGCACGCTGGCGAACCCGCGGATCGGGGTCAGCGGGGTGCGCAGTTCGTGGGAGACCCGGGCGACGAAGTCGCTGCGCAGCCGTTCGAGTTCCTCCTGTCTGGACACGTCACGCACCACCACGACGTCGCCCGTGCACCGTCCCCGGTCGTCGAGGACCAGGGAGTGGCTCTCGAGCACCATCCGTTCGCTGCCGTCGACGTGGCGGAGACGGGCCGATCCCTCCCGCAGACCCGCCCAGTCGTGGGCCCGGTCGATGAGCCAACGGCCGGTCACCCGGTCGTCGGCGAGCCGGACCGACGGGGTCAGCACCCGGTCGATGCCACGTCCGACGGTGAGCTCCGCGGGCAGCCCGGTCATCCGCTCCATCGCGGGGTTCCACACCTGCACCACCCCGTCCTGGTCGAGCAGGAGGATCCCGTCGGAGGCCCCGTCGACCACCCGCTCGAGGCGGGCGTGCTCGGCGCGGGTGGCCTCCAGCAGGTTGGCGGCACGCACCGAGCCACGCCCGGCGAGGTGGATGGCCGCGATGGGTGCGAGCAGGAAGGGCACCAGGACCGGCTCGGTGGTCCACAGGCTGGCCAGGACGACCCCCACCGCCGTGGCCCCCAGGATCGTGCCTGCGGTCAGGGGGACCTGTTCACGCAGGGTCTGGGGCGCTTCGGCGCCCAGCAGCCGGCGCAGCAGCCCGCCCATCGCGGTGACGTTGACCAGGACGTAGACGGTCATGCCGCCGACGACGCCCAGCACGGGCCGGCCGGCCACCAGGGGCCCGATCGCCGGGGTGAGGTGGAGCACGCCCACGGCACCCGCGGTGCACACCGCCGTCTGGGCGAGGTTGTAGACGAGTTGGCCCGGGCCCGTGCGCAGGCTGGCGTGTGCGAGGCCGATCCCGACGATCGCGCCGACGAGCACGTGGCCGGGGGCCAGCAGGAACAGTCCCGCGGTGATCGGGACCTCGATCAGCGTGTAGCCGATGTCGGCGCGTTCGAAGTCGAAGTGCAGTTTGACCCGCTCGGCGACGGCGACGCCCACCACGAAGGCGGCCAGCCCGAGCGGGTCGAGGAAGGGGAAGCCGAGCAGCACCAGCACACCGCCGACGGTCACCAAGGCCAGCGCGACCCACCCGGCGATGTAACGGCGGATCGCGTTGTTCACGGCACGTCCCGAACGGCTGGGTCCGGCCCCGGCGACTGGTGGTTCCCCGCACCGCGGGTCACCGGGGTCGTTCGAGGCTAGGGCCGGATCCGGCTCAGCGGAACCAGCTCCAGGCCTGGATCGTGAAGCCACCCTCGGCGCCCTCGGCGACCGGTGGGCCCTGGGCGTTGCTGCGCGCGTCGTAGGAGGTCACCATGCCGTGGCCGGAGGCCTCGTGGCTGAACCCGGGTGGGCTGTCGACGGCCGGTGCGGCCAGCGCCGGCGCCGCGGCGCCACCGACCATGCCCACGGCCAGGGCGGCCAGCACGAGGGTGCTCTTGAGTCGACCGATGCGACGGGCGGGGGTGCGGCTCATGGGACTGCTCCGTGTCCGGATCGCCGGGGCGACCATCTGAGAGAGGTGCTCACTCTCAGTATCGGATGATCACGCTGGGTGATGTATGGCCCGTTCGGGCCATCTTTTCCATGATCACGGGCTAGTCATGGGCCCCCAGACGCACCCCCGACGGACCACCACCGCGCCCGATGGGCCTCACGCCTGGGCGGCCACCGCGACCGGCGTCTCGGCGATGATCGCCTTCTGCGCGCGGGCGGCGCAGGCCTCGAAGGCCTGCATGAACCGGTCCGCGTCGCGGCGGTACGCCTCCAGCCGCGAGGGATCCTCGCTGATCTCCTGGACGACCTCGAACTGCTGGTAGAGGTCGGCGGCGAAAGCACGACGGCGGCGTTCCACCGCGGCGTGCACGGTCTCGACCGCGCCGGTGACCTGCCCGTCGACATCGCGCAGCAGTTCCGCGGCGATCTCGTCGAGCCGGTCGAGGATCGTGCGGCGTGCGCGGTCCAGGTTTCGCTGACCGGCCACCACGCTGTGGAGCTTCCAGCCCACCAGGGCGCCGCCGATCAGGCCGATCGGGCCGAGCATGGCCGCGCCGGCCACGAACGTCGCCCCACCGCCGGCCAGGCCACCGGCCAGGGCGCCGGTGCGCGAGCGGGTCTTGGACTCCTGCTGCGAGCGCTGCATGGCCTGCATCTGGTCGGGGGTGACCAGCAGGGCGTTGGCGGAGAGCTGCACCTTGGGCAGGTTGGGCGCCAGGTCGGTCATCACTTCCTCGAACTGGCTGGACAGCTGGGTCTGCAGCCGCTCGACGAGATGGCCGAAGCCTTCTGAGAACTGACGCGAGGCGAGCTCGCCGGCGACCTCCAGCTGCCGGCGGAAACGCCCGGCGAACGCCTCGACCTGCTCGAGGGTCTCCATGTTCTCCAGGTCCTTCTTGGCCCGGGTGAACGGCTGGAGTACGAGCCCGCGGATGCGCATCTTCAGCGGCGCGACGTCGGTGAGCGCCAACGACACCGCGTCGTCGAACCGGCGCTCGAGATCCTCGATGTTGAGGTCGAGCTGGGACCGGAAGGTCTGCAGCTGGGCCGGGTCGTCGAGCAGCTGCTGGCGGATCTTGACCTCGGCACGGGCCATCTTGGTGGCCTTGACGATCCGATCGGCCGCGTCGTGCAGGACCTGCTGGCCGGCGACGTCGGAGAGGTAGTTCTCCACATCACGCAGCAGTCGGTCAGCGCCGGAGCGCTTCCACTTGTCGATGTCGTCGGTCTGGCGGGCCTCCCAGGCCTCCAGCGCACACACCGGGTAGACCCGGACCTCGCCGGCACGACCCGCCTTGCGGCTGGCCTCCACGATGCGGTTCCCGACGTAGTCGAGGACCGCGCCGCGGGTCTCGGGGTCGTGGAAGTGCTGCGGGTACATGTTGCAGACCAGGAAGGTCTTCTTCAGGTCACGGGCGACGATCTCCTCGAGGAAGCCGAGCTCCGTGCCCGACACGGTCGGGGGCGACATGAACAGCACGATGCCCGCGTCGACGATGTCGAGTTCCTGCAGGGTGCGTTCCGTGTAGACCTCGTCGGCCTCGGCGTCGTCGAGGCCGGGGGTGTCGATCAGGCGGGTGCCGTTGCGCAGGAAGCCGACCGGGACCTGCTGCTCGACGAACGTGACGCCGAGTTGGTTGTTCGCGTTCGCCTTCTGCGAGGTGAACTGGTGGACCTCTTCGGCGGCGACGTGCTTGCGCGAACCGTCGGCGAAGTGGACGATCGCCTCCGGGTCGGTGCCGTAGGAGACGTAGACGGGGACCGCGGTCTCCGGGGTGACGTGCATCGAGGAGACCTCGCGCCCGATCAATCCGTTCAGAAGGGTCGACTTCCCGCGCTTGATCAGCCCGAAGATGCCGACGGTGAACTCCGTGGACTCGAGGTCGCGGCGCACCAGGGAGAGCTCACCCGCGATGAGGCTGTCGGAACGTTCCGCGCCGTGGACCTCCAGCCCGCGCCGCTCCTGGAAGCGGCCCCAGACGTCCTCCACCTGGGCCAGCGAGGCCAGCAGCTGGGTGCGCTCGACATCGAAACTGTCGAGGAACTCCGCCATGCGACACCTGCCTTGTCGGCCGCCGGATCGAGGAGATGACGCGGCCGCCCCAGAAACATCGGCGGTGTGACGCGGCTCCTTGAGGGCCAGTCATTTCCGACCAGACGGGCCACCCCCACCCCGGCATCCGCCGTGCTGGCAGACCAGGCGACACCGCCCAGCCGCCGGGCGGCTCACACCAGCCCGACCCGGTCGTCGCCGGTGTGCACGATCCGACCCTGAGCACCCAGGGCCGCCAGGGTCGCGCGCGTGGAGGCCTCCGCGGCCGGCCAGAGCTTCCTGTCCACCTCGGCGTAGATCACCTCGACGAGGTTGCGGGGCTTGCTCGGGCCCGCGGAGAGCACCTCCAGGATCTGGCGTTCCCGGAACCCGCGGTGCTCGCGGTAGTAGTCCAGCACCGCCTCGGGGTCCTCGGTCAGCTCCGGGCCGTGGCCGGGGTAGAGCGCATCGGGTCCGAGGTCGTGGACCCGGCGCAGGCTGTCGAGGTAGGCGAGCAGGTCGCCCTCGGGGTGGGGCACGACCGAGGTCCCCCGGCCGAGCACGTGGTCGCCGGTGAGTACCACGCCGGTGGGCAGGCGCAGGGAGATGTGGTCGCGGGTGTGGCCGGGGGTCGCCACCACCTCCAGCGTGAGGCCGGGGAGGTCGACCGTGTCGCCGTCGACGACCAGGCGCCCTGCCTCGCCCGCGACGTCGCGCGCGGTGGCCACCACCGGGCAACCGAACCGCGCGGCCCACGGCTTGGCGGCCTCGGCGTGGTCGTGGTGGTGGTGGGTCACCACGACCGCCGCCACCTCCGCGTCACGCGACGCGAGGACCTCCCGGACCCGCTTGAGATGTCGGGCGTCGTCGGGGCCCGGGTCGACCACGGCGACCGCACCGGTGCCGGGGGCGCCCAGGACATAGGTGTTGGTGCCGTCCAGCGTCATCGGCGAGGGGTTGTCCGCCAGGACGCGGGTCGTGAGCTCGTCGAGGTCGGCGACCCGTGGCATGTGACCGAAGGCGGGCAACGGCCAGTCGGTCCGGGGATCGCGCGGCGGCGTCAGATCATCGTGGGTCATCGACGTCGAGGCTAGTACCCGGGCCGCGATCGCGACCGGATTGCGGACGGCCGTCCGGATCTGGCGGCGACCCGGGGCTGGCCGTCCCCGGGCACAAGGAAACGGCGGCCCGAACGAATCGGACCGCCGAATTCCTCTCCCGCCCGGACGGCTCCCGCTCCGTCACCAGAAGGAGGTTCGTGCACCGTAGCGACCGCTACCGATGAACGAAAGGGGTGGTCGGGGAGGGCCGCACGCAGCGCACGGACCGGGCGTTCGACGCCCGTTCCCGTCCATGGGACGGGCGTGCCGTGAGTCGATGCCTCGGCGAGGCCAAGAGCCTCAGCCGGGCGCGAACGCCTCCAGCCAGTGCCACGGCCCCTTGTCGCCGACGTCGGTGACGGCCAGCACCGGCGTCTTGATCCCCGCGTCCACGTAGGCCTGGACCTTCTCCTTGCACTCCTCCACGGAGCCGTGGATGAACAGCTCGTCGATGACCTGGTCGGGGATCGACTCGACCGCACCCTTGCGGTCGCCCTCCTCCCACTTGTCCCACATCGGCTGCAGCTGCTCGCCGCGGCCGAGCCACTGGTGGAACTTCGCGTAGACCGGCACGTTGAGGTAGGCGGCGATGGCGCGGCCGGCCACGTGGCGCACGTGGTCCCGGTCGGTGCTCGGCAGCACGAACAGCCGCGCGACGATCTCGGGGTCGGGGTGCTCCTCGCGCACGATCCCGGTGACCTTGCGGGTGTCGTCGGGCGAGAGCCAGTTGAGGATCGCCCCGTCACCGCGGCTGCCGGCCAGGCGCAGCATCCCCTCGCGCAGGGCGGCGACCACGATCGGCGGGGTCTGCTCCGGAACGACCCCCAGTCGGAAGCCCTTCACCTCGAAGGTGTCGTAGGCCTCGGTGACCTTCTCGCCGGTCAGCGCCTGCTTGCAGAAGTCCACCGTGTCGCGCACGCGGCCGTAGGGCTTGTCGAACGCCATCGCGTTCCAGTTCTCGATGATGATGTTGGACGAGCTGCCCAGCCCGGCGAGGAACCGGCCGGGCGCGAGCTCCGCCATCGAGGCGATGCTCATCGCCAGCAGCCCCGGCCCGCGGGTGTAGACCGGCAGGATCGCGGTGCCCATCCGGATGGTCTCCGTCACCGACGTGGCGGCGGCCAGCATCGTGAGCCCGTCGGTGGCGTTGACTTCGCTGCTCCACACGTCGGTGTAGCCCAACTGTTCCGCGCGGCGGATCATCTCCACCTGCTCGGGCAGGCGCAGGTCGCCGGCGGGAAGGCTCGTGCCGATGCGGTCCATTGGTCTCTCCGTTGTCGTCGGTGGGTGTCGGCGTCGCCCCGCCGGGCGTCCGGAGCCCGGGGGCGGGTCGGGGACTGCGGGTCAGATCGGGTCGGGGCCGGACTCGTAGGGATGCTGGACCATGATGCGGCCGTCGACCTCGACGATCTCCGGTTCGATGCGGCGCTGCTCGACCTCGCCCCGGTCGGCGGCGTGCCAGGCCTCCGCCGCGGTCGCGTGCCCGCAGAGCGCCTCGAGGTTCTTGCGGGTGGGATAGATCACGGTCGTCGTGCCCGCGGCCTGGGCCTCGAGCGCAGCCTGCGGCGTCGACCACCGCAGCGAGGTCATCTCCACGTCGTCGTGCGCCGCCGACTGCCCGGGCGGCAGCGTGGCGACGAAGAAGCGCGTGTCGAAGCGCTTGTGCTGCCCCTTCGGGGTGACCCACCAGGACCACAGCGCCAGCGCCCCGAGGTCGAGCACGAGATCCTCCTCGGCCAGCCAGTCGCGCCAGTCGAACGGCTCGCCGCGACGCGAGAGCCGGGCGCGGGCCTCGGCGAACGAGCGCGAGGCCAGATCCTCGTCGGTGACCGGGCGACCGTCCCGCCTCGCCAGCATCACGTCGGCCTCCTCGAAGGTCTCGCGCACCGCGGCCACCAGCAGCCCCAGGGCGTCCTCGTCGGTCGCGGCCCCCAGCGCCTCCCGCCAGCGGGCCGGGTCGGCCCCCTCCCAGCGTTCCGGCGCCAGGTCACGGTCGGCCGGGTCGACCTTCCCGCCGGGGAAGACCAGCGCACCACCGGCGAAGTCCGACTCGATGTGGCGTTCGAGCAGCAGCACCTCGATGCCGCAGGCGCCTGCATCGTCGGTGCCGTCACCGCCGTCATCGGCACCCGCCGCCGCGTCCCGCAGCAGCACGATCGTGGAGGCGTCGACGCACGGCGCCGTCTCCTCCACCAGTCGCCCCGCCGGGGTCTCCGCCTGCTCCGCCATGTGGCACGCTCCCGTCTCGCCGAGCTCAAAGGCTAGCGACGGGTCCGGCCCGGGCGGGCCCGTGTGGTTGGCTGTCGCCCAGCGCGAGACCCCGGCCGGGTGCACCTCCACGGCCGGTGTGCCGACAAGGAGCGAGCATGGCCGCGGACGTACGGGACGGGCTGTCCCGGCTGCCCGACGTGGCGGCGGTCCTCGAACGCCACGACGCCGCCGAGGCCCTCTCGACCTTCGGGCCACGCCCGTTCGCCCGTGCGGTCGAGGAGGAGCTCGCGCTGGTGCGCGACCGCATCCGGGCGGGCGGCCCGGTCCCCCGCGCCGACGAGATCGTGGTCGCCGCCGGCGAACGACTCGCCGCGCACCGGGGCCGTCGCCTGTCCCGGGTGGTCAACGCCACCGGCGTGGTGCTGCACGGCAACCTCGGCCGGGCCCCGCTGTCGGGGGCCGCGCGCGCAGCCGTCGCCGAGGCCGGCGGCTACACCACCATCGAGTACGACCGCACCGACGGCCGGCGGGCCTCACGCACCGCCCACCTCGGCGAACTGGCCGCCGAGGCCTGCGGCACCGAGGCCGCCACCGTGGTCAACAACGGTGCGGCCGCGCTGATGCTGGTCACCGCCGCGCTGGCCGGCGGCCGTGAGGTGGTGGTCAGCCGCGGCGAGCTGATCGAGATCGGCGAGAACTACCGGCTGCCCGACGTGATGGCCGCGGCGGGCACCCACCTGCACGAGGTCGGCACGACCAACTCGACCCGGCTGGCCGACTACCGGGCCGCCATCGGTGACGACACCGGGCTGCTGCTGAAGGTCCACCGCTCCAACTACCGGGTGGTCGGCTTCACCGAGGACACCCCGGCCGGCGCGCTCGGCGAGCTCGGCCGGGAGGAGGGCGTGCCGTTCGCCTACGACCTCGGCTCCGGGCTGCTGCACGACGCGCCGGGGGCGCTCGCGGAGGAACCGTCGGTGGCCTCGGCGGTGCGCGCCGGCGCGGACCTGGTGATCTTCTCCGGCGACAAGCTGCTGGGCGGCCCCCAGGCCGGGGTGATCGCCGGGCGCGCCGATCTGCTGCTGCGCTGCATCCGCCATCCGCTGGCCCGGGCGTTCCAGATCGACAAGCTCCAGCGCGCCGCGATGGAGGCCACGCTCGAGGCCCACCTGCGCGCGGACGTCCCGACCGACGTGCCGGTGATGGCGATGCTCCACGCCGACGAGCAACGGCTGCGCGAACGCGCCGGCTGGATGGCCGACCAGCTCGGCGGCGGCGCGGAGGCCGTGTCGGTGCGCACGGTCGTGGGCGGCGGTGCGCTGCCGGGGGTGGAGCTCGACTCCTGGGCCGTCGCGCTGGCCGGAGCCCCGCCCGAACGTCTCGAGAGCCGGCTGCGCGCCGCCGACCCGCCCGTCATCGTCCGCCTCGAACAGGGGCGGGTGCTGCTGGACCTGCGAACGGTCCCGCCGGCCCAGGACGCCGACCTCGTCGACGTCGTGCTCGACGCATTGAGCTGACACGTCCGCAGAGGGCACGGGCCCCAGGGACGGGTTCAGGCGCCGAGGTAGGTGGCCACCAGGTCGACGTCGGCCGGCGTGTTGTACAGGTGGAAGCAGACCCGTAGGCGGCCCGCCCGCACCGAGGCGCGCAGGTCGGCGGGCAGGGGCCCCACGTCGTCACCGACGTCCACCGAGACGATCGCGGAGTCGGAGGCGGACAGACCGAGCCGCTCGCGCAGCGCGTTGGCCAGGCCGACGTCGTGGGCGTGGATGCGCTCGACGCCCACCGACTCGATCAGTTCCAACGCGACCCGCGTCGGTCCCCAGCACAGCCACGCCGGGGACACGTCGAGCCGGCGTGCCCCCTGCGCCAGCCGCAACGGGGGACCGTAGATGCTGTCCCAGCGGTCCTCGCCGGCGTACCAGCTCGCGGCCAGGGGCGGCAGTTCGCCGAGGCGCTCCTCGCGGACGGTGAGGAAGGCGGTGCCACGGGGACACAGCAGCCACTTGTAGGCCCCGGCCGAGACGTAGTCGAACCGTCCGGCATCCAGCGGCAGCCAGCCCGCCGCCTGGGTCGCGTCGAGGTAGGTCGTCACCCCGTGCCGGGAGGAAGCCTCGATGACGGCCTCGAGGTCGGCCACGCGGCCGTCGGCCGACTGCACGGCGGAGAAGGCCACCAGGTCGAGGCCACCCGCGTCGATGCGTTCGGCGAGGCCCTCCAGCGGCGCGGTCACCACCTCCACGCCCTCGTGCTCCCGCGCGAGGAAGGGGAAGACCACCGAGGTGAACTCGCCCTCGGGACACAGCACCCTGGCCCCCGGCGACAGCGAGGCGGCGACCAGGCCGGTGAAGTAGGACACCTGGCTCGCGACCGCGATCGCGGAGGCCGACACCCCCACCAGCCGGCCGAAGGCTGCTCGTGCGCCATCGATCTCGTCGTCGTAGCCGCCGGGGGTGGCCCGACCGCGCTCCCAGACGTCGATCGCGGTGCGCATCGCGTCGGTGACGGGGGTGGGCGGCAGGCCCACGCTGGCCGTGTCGAGGTAGCCGGAGCCATGCGGGAACAGCTGCTGGGCCTCGGGCAGCCGCGTGCGGGGACGGTCCGCGGGGCGGGGTGTCACCGGGCCTCGAGGATGGCCTCGACCTCCACGGGGGCGTTCATCGGCAGTGCGGCCACGCCCACGGCCGAGCGCGCGTGGACCCCGTCCTCGCCCAGCACCTCGCCAAGCAGCTCCGAGGCGCCGTTGGCGACCAGGTGCTGCTCGCCGAACTCGGGCGTGGAGTTGACGAAGACGGTGAGCTTGACCACCCGCACGGACGCGAGATCGCCGGCCGCCTTGCGGGCCACGGCCAGCACGTTGACGGCCGCCGCACGGGCCTGCTCCGCCCCGGCGGCGGTGTCGAGGTCGGCGCCGAGGCGGCCTCGCACCGGCAGCCGGCCACCCACCAGCGGCAGCTGGCCGGCGGTGTAGATCAGCCCGCCGCCGAGCGCGAAGGGCTGGTAGGCCGCGGCGGGGGCCGGCGGCTCGGGCAGGTCGATGCCCAACGCCGCCAGCCGCTCGTCGGGGGTACTCACTGGCTCTTGGGCCGCTTGAAGTAGGCGACGTTCTCCTCGACGGTCACCAGCTCCCAGCCGTCGTCGCCCCACTGGTTGAGGATCTGCTGCAGCGCGTGGCTGATCAGCGGTGCGGTGGCGTACTCCCAGATGGTCACGGTCGGCTTTCGGTCGGGTCAACGATGGCCGCGCTACGTGCGCGTGAGGCCGTTCCTACCGCACCGGCGCGAGCCCCCGCAACACCGCGGGGGCGCCGCCGGTCACCGACTCACCCGGCCGCCGCCGTGACGTGGCGGCGTTCGAGGATCGCGCGGCGGTCGGCCTCACCGAGACCGCCCCACACGCCGTAGACCTCGCCGCTGTTGACGGCGTACTCCCGGCAGACCTGTATGGCGGGGCAGGTGGCACACACCGCTTTGGCCTGGGCCTCACGCTCCAGGCGTTCGCGCTTGGGTTCGAACCGGTTGGGACCGAAGAACAGGGCCGGGTCGTGAGCCCGGCAGCGAGCGGTCCGCTCCCATCCGTCCGATGACACCTCCGCGATCAGTCGCACGGACGTCCCCCTTATGTGCCTCGAGTACTGGACCAGGCACCCTAGGGCCGACCTTCGACCTTGACTAGACCCCTGGCGCTTGCCAAGGGTGAACACGCCGGCCACTCGGGCAAGCGACCTGCCCGAGGCCACGGGGCCGGGCGTCGCGGGAGGCCAGGCCTCACGCGCGACCTCGGAGCGGCCGGGGACGCGCGACCGGTCGCTACTCGTGCTCGCCGGAGGGGACGTCCGCCCCGGAGGCAGCAGGGCCACCCGAGCCGGCGGGCACCGCCTGCGGATCGAACGGCTCCACGAGCACGACCGGGCCGTCGACACCGTGCACCCGCACCGGGGTGCCGACCTTCGCGCGACGGGTGTCCCCGGTCCACCTCGCGCGCCACAGCGCGCCGTCGATGTAGACGTGACCCTCGGGGTTGAGCACCGAGCGCACCGCGCCGATCTTGCCGACGAGGTCGTCGACCGCCACCCCCTCCGGGCCCGCCTGTGCGCGCAGCACCACCGTCATGACGAACACGAAGAAGATCAGTGCGCTCAGCGTGACCAGCGCGACCAGCAGCCACGGCAACGCCAGGGCGTCGGCGGCGTAGAAGTTGAGCGAGCCGACCGCGAAGGCCGCCGTGGCCGCCAGGGTGATCGGTCCGAACCCGGCGACCGCCGTGTCCACGGCATACAGGATCAGTCCCAGCACCACCAGCGCGACGGCCCACCACACGACGGGCAGGACGACCAGGCCGAACACCCCGATGCCGGCGGTGATGAGCCCGGCGAGCCCGGCCACGCCGAAGCCCGGCTGGAACACCTCGAACAGCAGCAGGCCCAACCCGACGACCAGCAACAGATAGATGAACGGGGCCGTGGTCGCGGCGTGCAGCAGGCGGCGCACCAGGCCGAGGCTGTGGAAGCGGACCTCCATCGCCCCGGCGGCGAGTTCGAGGTCCTGCGGGCCGGCCGTGGTCTCCACCGTCACACCGTCGAGGTCGAGCAGCAGCGGTTCCAGGCCCTCCGCGGTCAGCGACACCAGGCCCGCCTCGGCCAGCCGGTCCATGTCGACCGCACCGTCGAGCAGGTCGGCCACCAGCTCGTCGTCGGCCTGCTCCCCCAGCAGACGGCGCACCAGTTCCTCGTCGGCGTCCGCCTCACCGGCCGCGAAGTCCGACGGGGAGAGCGGCCCGACCGTGGCGTCGCTGGAGACCGCCCGCACGTCCGCGGCCAGCCACAGCAGCCCGGCGGCACCGGCGGCGGTCGAGCGCGTGCCCAGCGGCCCCACGTGGACGACCACCGGCACCGGCGACGCCTCGAGCAGGTCGATGAGGTCCTCGACCCCCGCCGAGACCCCACCGCCCGAATCGACCTGGAGGATCACCAGGTCGGAGCCCTCGTCCTCGGCCTGTGCCAGCACGTCCTCGATCTGCGCGGCGACGGGCGGGTCCACGAAGCCGTGGAAGGGCAGGATCTCGACCTGGGTCGCGGCCTGCCCGGCGGCGTCCGCGTCGTCGGCGTCGGCGGTGTCCTGGGCGATCGCCAGGGACGCCGTCATGCCCAGAACGACCAGGGCCAGGACGGACGAGAGGCACAGGCGGCGCAGGGCCGGGAAGAGGGGGAACATGGCCGCGGAGCGTACCCGTGCCCGGGCCGCCGACGGCAACCGTGGCCGGCCGTGCACCCTGCGGGGCCCTGCAGCCGCCACACTTCCCTAGGCTCGGGTGCATGAGCACCCAGACGCCCAAGGGATACGACGAACTGCTGTCGAGCCACGTCGCCGTGGTCACCGGCAAGGGCGGGGTGGGCAAGACCACGGTCGCGGCCTCGCTCGCCCTGGCCGGTGTGGCCTCCGGACGGCGCACCCTGCTGGTCGAGGTGGAGGGGCGGCAGGGCTTCTCCCGCACCTTCCAGACCGCGCCCTGGGACTACACCGAGCGCGAGTTCCGTCCCGGCCTGTGGGGCGCCGCCCTGGATCCGGCGGAGGCCGTCTACGAATACCTCGAACTGTTCTACGGACTCAAGCGCGTCCAGTGGATGATGGAACGGTCCAACGCGCTGGACTTCGTCACCACCGCCGCGCCCGGCCTGCGCGACCTGCTGCTGATCGGCAAGATCTACGAGATCGAGCAGCGTCGCCGCCCCGACGGCCGCCGGGCCTACGACCTCATCGTCGTCGACGCCCCGCCGACCGGCCGGATCGTGCCGTTCCTGCAGTCGCCCGAAGGGGTGACCGAGATCGTGCGGGTCGGACCGATCAAGCGCCAGGCCGCTCAGATCGCCGACATGCTGGCCAACCCGAAACGGGCCCAGGCCGTGATCGTGACCCTGCTGGAGGAGATGCCCGTCCAGGAGGCGGTGGAGGGCGTGGCGGCGCTCAAGCAGGCCGGCGTGGCGGTCGGGCCCGTGATCGCCAACCAGGTGGTCAAGCCCCGCCTGGACGAGGCGGCCGCGGCCGCGCTCGACGGGTTGGGTGCCGAGGGGTTCGCCGAACGCGCCGGGTCGGCCGGCGCGACGCTGCCACCCGCCAGCGCGGAACTGGGGCTCGCCCTCGGCCGGGCACACCGGGCCCGGGTGGAGCTGCAGACCGACCTGCGCGAACGCATCCGGGACGACGGCGACAGCCCGGTCCTCGACCTGCCGCTGTTGACCGGCCCCACCTTCGACGCGGCCGACCTCGAGATCCTGGCCGACGCGCTGGCGCTGCAGGTGGGCGAGGACGGCCCCCGGGCGCGCGGGTTGCTGCCACACCCGGAGGAGGCGGCATGAGTCCTGCACCCAAGGACGCACCGAAGAGCCTCGCCGGACCGGTCGGCGACGCCCACATCCTGGTCGTGACCGGGTCGGGCGGGGTCGGCAAGACCACCGTGGCGGCCTCGCTGGGGCTGGCCGCGGCACGCGAGGGTCGCCGCACGCTCGTGCTGACGATCGACCCGGCCCGCCGACTCGCGCAGGCCATGGGGCTCGACGGGCTCGACGACGATCCCGCCGAGGTGCCTGCGGACACGCCCGGCGAGCTGTGGGCGATGATGCTGGACATGGGCACGACCTTCGACCGGCTCATCGACCGCCACGCCACCTCGAGGTCCAACGCGAAGGCCATCAAGGAGAACCGGATCTACCGGACCCTGTCGTCCACCCTGTCGGGGACGCAGGAGTACATGGCGATGGAGCGGCTCCACGAGCTGCACGAGACCGGCGAGTGGGACCTGCTGATCATCGACACCCCGCCGAGCCGCTCGGCGCTGGACTTCCTCGACGCGCCCAAGCGCATGACCTCCTTCCTGGAGGGCCGCCTACTGCGCCTGCTGATGAAGCCCGGCATGGCCGCCGGCAAGGGCGTGGGCCGCGTCGTCGGCTTCGGCGCCACGAGCTTCATGAAGGTCGCCGGCCGGGTGACGGGCATGAGCCTGCTGGAGGACCTCGGCTCGTTCTTCCGCAACTTCGAGGGCATGTACGAGGGCTTCAAGGAACGCGCCGAGCAGGTGCTCGAACTGCTCCAGGACCCCGCCTCGCAGTTCGTGGTGGTGACCTCGCCGGAGCCCCCACCGCTGCGCGAGGCGAAGTTCTTCCTCGAGCGGCTCGAGCAGGAGGGCATGCACACCGCCGGCGTCGTGGTCAACCGCATCCGGCCCCTGGTTCCCGACGAGCCCGACGACGAGGCGCTCGTCGCGGCCGCCGACCAGCAGGACGACGGCGACGAGGGCCGTGCGGTCGCCGGCACGCTGCTGCTGCTGCGGGACGTGCGCAACCTCGCCCACCGCCAGCGGCGCGACGTCGGTGCCGCGTTGTACGGCGTGCACGAGGGCAGCCGGGTCGAGGTACCGCTGCTCGGCGGCGACGTCCACGACCTCGACGGACTCGGCGAGATCGCCGGCACCCTGACGACCGTGAGCGACACATGAGCACCGAGGACGAGCGGACCACCGACACCCCGGGACAGCCGATGGGACCCGATCCCGACGCGCCGCCGTGGGCGGGCCGTCGTCGGGCCGACGACGACCGCCGCGACGAGGAGGAGGGCGGCGACGAGGGGGCCGGGTCGGACCCCGACGACGCCCCCCACGATCACGACACGGGCGGTGACGAGGGACGTCCGGCGACCGCCGGCACGCTGGCCGAGGTCGCTCCGGGCCTGCGCCCCCCGGGCCCGCCGCGCCGGACCGGGGTGTTCCTCGACCCCGAGGACCTCCGCGACTACGTCGGCGGACTGCTGCGGGCGATCCTCGGCGGCTACGAGGTGGACGCGTTCGGTAACTACACGTTCGTGCACGAGGACGCCCGGGTCTTCGTCACCGTCGGCGCGTCACCGATCGGCCCGCAGGTCGGGGTGTTCTCGGTCACCAACATCGGGGTCGAACTGACCCCCCGACTGGGGTCGTTCCTGCTGACCACCAACCACCGGCTGGGCTTCGGCTCGTTCTCCTACGACCCGCAGAACCAGGCGGTGTGGCTGCGCCACGCCCTGCTCGGCACGACGCTCGACGGGCCCGAACTGCAGGCCGCGGTCGCCGCGATCGCCTCCACCGCCGCCTCCTACGACGACGAGATCCGCGACCACTTCGGGGGACGCACGTTCACCGAGGCGCCCTCGGACGTCCAGCGCCGGATGGAGCCCCCCGAACCCTCACAGGGCCCCCACCCGGGTCCGAGCGTCGGCGGCTACCTGTAGCGCGTCAACTGGCCTCGGCGAACTGCTTGCGCTGGTGGGCGCGACGCTGACGTTCGGTGAGCCCGCCCCAGACGCCGAAGGTGATGTCGTTGTCCAGTGCGTAGCTCAGGCACTGGTCACGGACGGGGCAGCGCTCGCACACACGGATCACCGGACGGGCCTGGGCGATGCCCCGGACGAAGAACCGGTCCGGGTCCATTCCCCGGCACCGGGCACGGTCCAACCAGTTGGCTTCCTGCACCACTCGCTCCTCGTCCCTCGAACGTTCGGGCACCGTACGGCCGTCGAGGCGCGACGTGAATGGCCCGGACGGGTGGTTGTTCGCGCGCCCAGTGACTAGCCCGGCCATGCCTCATGCCGCGCCCTGTCGGTCACCGCGAGCCGTGTCCGTCCGGACGGGGTGGCGGTACTCTCCCGTGGGCGCGCCGACCATCGGTGAGCGGCCCGCCCTCCCCCGGAGGCTCGCGTGCAACCCGCCAACCCCTCGGGCCAACTCGGCCCCCTGGCGACCCGGCTGACCCTGCTGGTCGCGGTGACCTGTGCCTCGGCGCTGCTGCTGGGCGCACTGGCCCTGCCCGGGGCGCTCGCGGCCGCGGACGTCCTGGACGCGGTCGAGCGGGACGTGTTGGACATGCCCCCGTTGGGCGACGCGGACACCCCGCCGCAGAACTCCTACGTCTACGCCTCGGACGGCACCGAACTCGCCGAGCTGACCTTCGAGGAGAACCGGGTCCCGGTCACCCTCGACGAGGTCCCCCAGGTCGCCATCGACGCCGTGCTGGCCACGGAGGACGCCGACTTCTTCGAGCACGGCGGGGTCGACCACGGGGCGATCCTGCGGGCGTTCATGACCAACCTGCGCGATGGCGGGATCCAGCAGGGCGGTTCGACGATCACGCAGCAGTACGTCAAGAACGCCTTCCTCGACGACGCCCAGACCTATCAGCGAAAGCTCCAGGAGGCGGTCTACGCGATCGAGCTCGAGGAGCGGCTGACCAAGCCCGAGATCCTGGAGCGCTACCTCAACCGCGTGTACCTCGGCCAGGGCGTGTACGGCATCGGCACCGCCGCCGAGCGCTACTTCTCCAAGGACGTCGGTGACCTGACCCTGGGCGAGGCCGCCACCCTCGCTGGCCTGGTGCGCGCGCCGGAGCGCAACAACCCCATCAACAGCCCCGACAACGCACGCCAGCGGCGCAACGTCGTGCTGCGCCAGATGGCCTTCCACGGCGCCATCACCGACGCCCAGGCGCAGGTCGCCGCCGAGGAGGAGCTCGAACTCGAGATCTCGGAGCCCACCCCGCCGACGAACCCGTTCTGGGTGGAATGGGTCTCCCGGCTGCTGACCGTCGACCGGGTCGCGGACGGGCTCGGCTCACAGACCGGTGCGCTGGACGCCATGGGCTCGACGTTCGAGGAACGGCGCCGGACGGTCTTCCAGTCGGGGCTGCGGATCCACACCACCCTCGACCCCGAGATGCAGGACCACGCCGAGTCGTCGCTGAAACAGCACCTGAGCTACGAGGGCGAGTCCCCCGAGGAGCTGGCCCGCGAACCCATGGGGGCGCTGGTCAGCGTCGACCCCGAGACGGGCGGCATCCGCACGATGGCGATCGGGCCGCAGGAGTACGGCTCCTGCAGCGAGGACGACAGCTGGGTCGGTGAGGACAGCGAGGGGCGCCTGTTGTGCGATCGCACCAAGCTCAACCCGGTGGTGCCGGTCGAGGACTCGCCGATGGCCCGTCGCCAGCCGGGCTCCTCGTTCAAACCGTTCCTGATCGCCGCCGCCCTCGAGGACGGCGTTCCCCCGACCCTCGAGATGGACGCCACCGGCCCGCAGACCATCGACGGCTGCACCGACGGCGGCGACGAGTGGGAGGTGCGCAACACCGGCGGGGACGGCGTGCTGGACATGTACGAGGCCGTCGAGGCCTCCAGCAACGTCTACCACGCACGGCTCATCGCGGACCTCGGGCCGGACAAGCTGGTGCGCATGGCCCAGCGGTTGGGGGTCACGGACTCGACGCTGGGCGAGGACTGCTCCCTGGCGCTGGGGGCCGGGGCGGTCACCCCGTTGGAGATGGCCAGCGCCTACGCCACGTTGGCCAACAGCGGGGTCTACTGCGCCCCCTACGCGATCACCCGCATCGAGAACGCCCAGGGCGAGACCATCTGGGAGCATCAGGACGACTGCTCCCAGGCGATCGACCACGAGATCGCCGACCGGGTGACCGACATCCTCCAGGGCCCGGTGGGCAGCAGCGGGACCGCGCCCATCGCCAACCTCGGGCGCTGGCCGACCCGCGGCAAGACCGGGACCACCAACAACTTCACCGACGCCTGGTTCGTCGGGTACGTGCGGCAACTGTCGACGGCGGCCTGGATCGGGTATCCCGGGGGCACCACACGGTTCGCGTCGCTGGAGCAGGCGCGGGCGGCATGTTCGCAGCCCTCGCTGGAGGAACCCGCCTGCGAGGAGAGCCGCAACCTCGAGAACGTCACCGTCGCCGGCCAGCACTACGCGAGGATCTTCGGCGGGACCATCCCCGCACCGATGTGGGCGACCTACATGACCGCCGCGGTCCAGGGCTTCAGCCCGCAGGCCTTCCCCGACCCGCCGCCACTGCCGACGGGGCAGGTCCCCGACCTGCTGTCGGCGACGTCGGTCAGCGCCGCCGAGGACCTCGCGGAGCGGGCGGGGTTCAGACTGCGGACCAGGACCGTGGACCACTGGCGAGCGTCGGGGACGTTCGTCGGGCAGTCGCCGTCGGCCGGCGTGGAGGCCCCGCTGGGCAGCCGTCTGACCCTGGAGGTCTCCAACGGCGAGGGCACGCCGCCCACCGTGCCCGACGTGGTGGGTCGGACGCTGGACGACGCCGTCGGCATCCTCGAGGACGCCGGCTACCGCGTCCGGGTCCGCGACCGCGAGGTGGACGACGAGGGCGACGTCGACCGGGTCGTGTCCCAGTCCCCGGGCGGCGGGTCCCGGCTCCCGCCCGGCGGCTCCGCCGAGGTCGTGCTCGAGGTCGGGGTCCCCGCCCCACCCGAGCCGGAGCCCGAGCCGGAGCCGGAGCCGGACGACGAGGACGACGACGAGGACGACGGCGAGTCGGGCGACGACGAGGACAACGGCCGCGGGCCCGAGGGCAGCGGTCCGCCCGGCCGGAACGACGACTGACGCGGAGCGTCGACGCGTCGCCCACCGACGGGCGAGGAGACGCTCCACCCCGGGAGGTGCCCGTGCTGCTCCGTGCCGCCCTGGCCACGGCCGTCCTCGGCGTGGGCACACTCGCCTACGCGGGCCTGATCGAGCGACGCTGGTACCGCCTACGCCGGGTCACGGTGCCGGGCGTGCTCGCGCCCGGGACACCCACCCTGCGCCTCCTGCACGTCAGCGACGTGCACCTGGTGCCGGGACAGGACCACCGGGTGCGGTTCCTGGCCTCGCTGGCCGGACTCGACCACGATCTGGTGATCGCCACCGGGGACCTGCTGGGCGCCGAGGACGCCGAGGACGCGACCGTGCGGGCGCTGGCGCCCCTGACCACCGGCGACCGCCCGGGGGTGGTCGTGCTCGGCTCCAACGACTATTTCGGTCCGGTACCGAAGTCGCCCACGGCCTACTTCACCCATCCCGAACGCCGGGTCCACGGCGCCGTGTTGGACACGCGACGGCTGGTCCACGGGCTCGCGGGGGTCGGCTACCGGACGCTACTGGCCGGGTCGACGGTCCTGTCGACCCCCGCCGGACCGGTCGCGGTCGGCGGGATGAACGACCCGCACCTGGACCTCGACGCGATCCCGCCCGCCGAGACGCTCCGGGCAGCCGGCGACGGGTTCGTCGCGCGGATCGGGCTGGTCCACGCGCCCTACGTCGCCGCGCTCGACCGGCTCGTGGAGGCCGGCTACGACCTGCTGCTGTCCGGCCACACCCACGGCGGGCAGGTCCGCCTACCGGGCGTCGGCGCCCTGGTGGGCAACTGTGACCTGCCGCTCGGGCAGGTCCGCGGCCTGTCGCGGTACCGCGACGGGTGGCTGCACGTCTCCCCGGGGCTCGGCCACAGCCGTTACGCACCGATCCGGTTCGCCTGCCGTCCCGAGGCGACCCTCCTCGAACTCACGCCCTGAGCGCGACGGGCGGGCCGGCGCGGCCGGCCGGGAGGCCGACGGTCAGGAGGCCTCCTCGAGCTTGGCGCCCATCGCCGCGACCAGCGCCTGCAGGCCGGACAGCGGCCGCACCATCACGGTGAACTCGACGATGCGGTTGTGATCGTCGAACCGGAGGTAGTCCCAGCCCTCGAGTTCCCGGTCGCCCACGCGCGCGGCGAAGACGAGCCCGACCCGGTCCCCCCCGTCGAGCACGTCGGTGTAGCGGAAGTCCTCGAACACCTGCCCCACGGCGCGCAGGATCATCCCGGTCATCTCCCGGCCCTCATAGGGACGGTGCACGGCGGGAGAGCGGAACACGACGTCGTCGGCGAGCTGCGCGACGGCCGTGTCGAAGTCGCCCGCGAGCACGGCGTCGTGGAAGACCCGGTGACGGTCGCTCGAGGCCCCCGGCCCGGGCTGCGGTCGTTCCGCGCCGTCCCCGAGCAGGTGACCCCACCGCGCCTCGCGTCGACCGGGCTCACGGGCGCGCTGCTCCACCAGCGGTTGGCGGCGTCCGGCGAGCCGGCCCAGCACCTCCTCGACCTCGTCGGTGCTGTCGAAGGCGTGCATCCGTCCCGACCGTGCCCGCAGCTCACCGACGGTCTGGGGGCCGCGCAGGAGCAGCAGGGCGAGCACGGCCTGTTCCGCCTCGTCGAGCTCGAGCTGGTCGGCCAGGCGGTGGGCCTCCTTCAGCACGCGCGACCCGCGGGTGTGCTCGGTGCGCACCAGCCGGTGGGTCCGCAGCTCCTCGACTCCGGCGGTGACGTCCTCGTCGTCGTAGTCGACGACCGGGTCCCGACCGGTCGACTGGTTGCACGCGGTCCGTAGCGCGTTGGGCGACAACGGGTACTGCTCCGGGGTCGTCAGCGCCTTCTCGACCAGGCACCCCAGTACCCGCTGCGCCTGCGGTGACAATTGCACGATCCACCTCCTGCCTTCGGGGCCGCACGATAGGCGCTCGCCGACGTCGCGGACGGTTCCGGCGCCCGAGACGGGTGCGCCGAGGCATCGGGGCCGGCGGTGGTTCGCCCGCCCGTCGGGGCGCGTGTACGCTCCCCCTCGCTCCCGTTCGGGGGCCACACACGGCACCGGGATGTAGCGCAGCTTGGTTAGCGCGCCTCGTTCGGGACGAGGAGGTCGGCGGTTCGAATCCGCCCATCCCGACCACATCGTGTGCACACCGGAAGAAGGCGCGGTCCTCGGGCCGCGCCTTCTTCCGGTTCACCGGCCCACGCGCCGCGCGTGAGGAGGCTCCACGTGGAGATCGCCGACCTGCAGCGGACCATCCGTGCGACCTACGGCGCCCGTGACCGCGACCGCGGGGTCGAGGGCAGCTTCGCCTGGTTCGTCGAGGAGGTCGGGGAACTGTCACGGGCCATCCACCGCCAGGGCCACGAGGAGCGGATGGCCGAGTTCTCCGACGTGTTGGCCTGGCTGGTCACCCTCGCCGACCTCACCGACGTCGACCTCGCCGAGGCCGCGCAACGCTACGCGGCGGGCTGCCCGAAGTGCGCCGGGGTGCCCTGCACCTGCTGAACCGGCGCGAACGGTGGGGCCGCCGTCCGGCGCGTCCCGGACCACGGCCCTCACCCTCGCGTCGACGCCTCGGCGTCAGGTCCCGGACCCGCCGTCGTCCATCTCCTCCTCGCGCGCGTCCAGTTCCCGTTCCTTGAGGTCGAGCTCGCGCGCCTTGAGCTCCAGCTCACGCTCCCGCGACGAACGCTCCTGGCGTGTGGCCTCGGGGATCGTGGCCGGCAGGCCTCCCGGCGTGCGTGGCCGGCGCTCGCGCGGGACCTCCTCGCGCAGTCCCTTCAACAGCGACCAGGTCGCGAACACCAGCACGATCGCGAACGGGAAGCCGGCCGCGATGGCACCGGCCTGCAGTCCCTCGAGTCCGGTCTCGCCGCCGGCGAGCAGGAGCGCCGCGGCGACCGCGCCCTCGGAGACCGCCCAGAACACCCGCGTGGCCATGGCCGGGTGGAGGTCGCCGCCCGAGGTCAGCATGTCGATGACGAACGACCCGGAGTCGGAGCTGGTGACGAAGAACACGACCACCACGAAGATGGTCAGCAGGGACAGTCCGGTCACCAGGCCGCCGTCGAGGCCGAGGTTCTCGAAGAGGATGAACATCCCCAGGTCCTCGCCCTCGGCCCAGACGCCCTCGACGACCTCCTGGATCTGCAGGGTGGTGTTGCCGAAGATCGTGAACCACATGAAGGACACGATCGTGGGTGCCAGAAGGACGCCCAGCACGAACTGGCGCACGGTGCGCCCGTAGGAGACCCGCGCGATGAACATGCCCACGAACGGTGACCACGAGATCCACCACGCCCAGTAGAAGATGGTCCAGTCACTGAGGAACGTCTCGGCCTGGTCGCCCCCGTAGGTCCCCGTGAACAGCAGGGTGTCGATCATGTTCTGCAGATAGCTGCCGGTGTTGTCCACCAGGGCGAAGACCAGGAACAGCGTCGGCCCCAGGGCGAACACCGCCGCCGCCAACAGCCCGGCCGCGGCGATGTTGATCTGCGAGAGGATCTTGATGCCCTTGTCCAGGCCCGCCACCACCGACAGGGTCGCGAAGGCCGTGATGATGCCGATCAGGAGCACCAGGCCCCCGTCTCCGATGTCCCAGTCGAACACCCGCCCGAGGCCGGCGGCCACCTGGCTGACCCCCAGGCCGAGCGAGGTCGCGATGCCGAACATGGTCGCGACCACGGCGATGATGTCGATTGCGTGCCCGATGGGGCCGTTCACGCGGTCGCCGATCAGGGGTTGGAACAGCGACCGGATCGTCATGGGCAGGCCCCGGCGGAAGCCGAAGTAGGCCAGTCCGAGCCCGATGATCGCGTACAAGGCCCAGGGGTTGAAGCCCCAGTGGTGGAAGACGAAGTTCATCGTCTCCTCGGCCGCGATGTCCTGGACTCCCTCGCTGGCGAACTCGGAGCCGACCAGCGCGCCCTCGTCGTCGAACTCCGCGGTGTAGCCCGCCTCGGCCCGCGGGGGGTCCCCAAAGATGTAGGCCGGTTCCCCGACGGCCCAGAACACCAGGCCGATGCCCATGCCGGCGCTGAACAGCATGGCGAACCAGGCCGGGGTGCTGTAGTCGGGCACGGCGTCGTCGGGCCCGAGTTTCACCCGGGCGTACGGACTGACGATGAGGAAGACCGAGACCACCAGCAGCATGGCCATCACGATGATGTAGAACCAGCCGAAGGTGCCCTCGAGGAACTCACGGCTGGCGGAGAACACCGACTCCGCGGTCTCCGGGAAGACCGACGCGAAGATCACGACCGCCAGGATGATCGCGGCCGAGACCGGGAAGACCACCGGATGGATGCTGTCGCGTATCGATCGCTTCTCGGACGTCTTTGCGCTCACCACTGGTCTCCTTCGGCTCGACTGACCTGCCCCGTTTCTGGCGCACGGCACGTGCAGATCCGACGTCGTCCTTGGAGATCACCTGCGCTGGCGGTGCTGGACGCCGGTCCATCGCCGCGGGAATCGCTCGGGCACAGAGCCTAGGGTCCTCGGTTGACCGTTGCTCCGGACCCTCCGTAGCGCATCTCGGGAGCACCCACCGCACGCGGCAGGACGATCGGCCGGCACCGCCGGATCGCCGGGGGACGCGCGGAAGCGCCGACCGCGGGGTACCGGCCGCCGGCCCCGGTCGGGTCAGCGACCCTCGGCGACCAGCTCCGCCAACTGCACGGCGTTCAGCGCGGCACCCTTGAGCAGGTTGTCGCCCACGACCCACAGCCCGAGGCTGTTGGGGTCGGCGAGGTCCGAGCGGATGCGGCCGACCATGACCTCGTCCCTGCCGGCGGACGCCAGCGGGGTCGGGTAGGCCAGTTCCTCGCCGTCAGCGTCCACGCCGTCGACGATCTCGAGGCCGGGGGCCCCGTCCAGCACCTTGACCGCCGCGTCGCGGTCGACCGACTGACCGAACGTCAGCCGCGCCGAGATCCCGTGGCCGACGACCACCGGCACCCGCACACAGGTCGGGGAGACCTTGAGCTGCTCGATCCCGAGGATCTTGCGCGACTCGTTGACGAGCTTCCATTCCTCGTCGGTGTGCCGGTCCTCGGTGAAGTTGCCGCAGTGGGCCAGCACGTTGAACGCGATGGCCTTGCTGAAGTTGTCGGCCTCCACGCCGGCCTCGGCCGCGGCACCGTCGGAGATCAGCCGCTCGGGGTCCAGCTCGAGCAGCGCCCGCGCCTGTGCGAGCAACTCGTCGATGCCCCCCTGGCCCGCACCGCCGGCGGCCTGGTAGCTCATCGCCACCATCTCGGTCAGCCCGAAGGCCTCGTGCAGCGGCTTGGTGGCCACCATCAGCACCATCGTGGTGCAGTTGGGGTTGGCGACGATGCCCTTGGGCCGGTCGGTCATGGCCTCCGGGTTGACCTCGCTGACGACCAGCGGGACCTCGGGGTCCATACGGAACGCCGAGGAGTTGTCGATCACGACCGCGCCCTGCTCGGCCGCGACCGGGGCCCACTCCTTCGAGCGGCCCCCACCGGCGGAGAACAGGGCCACGTCGACGCCCTCGAAGGCCTCGGCGCTGATCTCCTGCACCGTGACCTCACGGTCCTTCCACGGCAGCTTCTTCCCCGCCGAACGGTGCGAGGCGAGGTAGAGCGGGTCGCCCTCGATGGGGAAGTCCCGCTGCTCGAGCAGGCCCCGCATCTGCTGGCCCACCGCACCGGTGGCGCCGACGATCGCGACTCGGAGTCCCATCAGCCCGCTCCCTGCTCTTCGTGTTCCTCGCCGAGGTCGAACGCGTCGTGCACGGCCCGGACGGCGTCCTCGACCTGTGCGGCGTCGACGACCACCGAGACGCGGATCGTCGAGGTCGAGATCATCTGGATGTTCACGCCGGCGTCCGACAGGGCCGAGAACATCTTGGCCGCGACCCCGGGGTGGGTCTTCATGCCGGCACCGACGAGCGCGACCTTGCCGATGTCGCTGTCGACGATGACGTCGCCCGCGCCGATCTGCTTCGCCAGCGGCTCGAGGACCGCGGTTGCCTTGTCGACCTCGCCCCGCGGAACGGTGCAGGAGATGTCGGTCGCACCCTCCTGCGAGACGTTCTGCACGATCATGTCGACGTTGACGTTGGCGTCGGCGAGCTTGGCGAACAGCTGCGAGGCCACGCCGACCTTGTCGGGTACGTGCTGGACGGTGAGCTTGGCCTCCGAGGTGTCATGGGCGACACCGGAGATGATCGCGTCCTCCACCTTGTCCTCCTGTGGGCCGACCCAGGTGCCGGTCCGATAGCTGAACGACGAACGGACGTGGATGCGCACGCCGTGGTTGCGCCCGAACTCCACCGAGCGCACCTGCAGGACGCCGGCGCCCTGCGCGGAGAGCTCGAGCATCTCCTCGTAGCTGACGCTGTCGAGCTTGCGGGCGTCGCCGACGATGCGCGGATCGGCGGTGAACACCCCGTCCACGTCGGTGTAGATCTCGCAGACGTCGGCACCCAGGGCCGCCGCCAGGGCCACCGCGGTGGTGTCCGAGCCGCCCCGACCGAGCGTGGTGATGTCCTTGGTCTTCCGGCTCACACCCTGGAAGCCGGCGACGATGGCGACGTTGCCCTCGTCGAGGCATTCCTGGAGGCGGGCCGGCGTCATGTCGACGATGCGCGCCTTGCCGTGCACCTCGTCGGTGATGATGCCGGCCTGCGAGCCGGTGAAGGACTTCGCCTCCACGCCGCGCTCGGCCAGCGCCATCGCCAGCAGCGCCATGGAGATGCGCTCGCCGGAGGTCAGCAGCATGTCGAGCTCACGCTGGGGCGGCGACGAGCTGATCGCGGAGGCCATTCCGACGAGGTCGTCGGTGGTGCCGCCCATCGCGGAGACCACCACGACGGTCTGGTTGCCCGCCTTGTGGCTGCGCTGGACGCGGTCGGCCACACGCTTCATGCGCTCGACGTCTCCGACGGACGTGCCGCCGTACTTCTGGACCACGATGGCCACGGGGTCGTCGCCTCCTGCCGGGGGTGGACGTGCTCGCCTCGCGTGGCGGGGGCGAGGAGTGCCGGCCTCGGCCACGGGTGCGGGCGCCGGCTCGCGGCGGGACGTCCGGTGCCGCTCGAGAGCCTTCGAGCCACCCGGGTGGGTGGCGCGGCCATGGTACGGACGTCGGTCCCCGGATCGCGAGTCGGCACGTCGTACTTTCGGGCCGTCACGCGACTTGCGCCCCGGCGCGGTCCGTCTCCGGGTCGGGGAGGAGAAATCGCTTCGGGGGTCGAAGAGCTAGGGTCCGACGCCGTCCGGCTCCCGGCGGTGCCCTGCGACGCCGCCGTCACGGTCACGGTGCTGCCCCCGCCACGGCGCGACGCGCCACGATTCTTCGCCCCGCAAGGAGCGCCCGTGATCCCCTCCCCGGCACGACACCGTCCGGTTCTCCCCGCCCGGACCACTCGCGCGGTCGGCCTCACCGCCCTGCTCGCGTTGGCCCTCGGGTTCGCGGCGCCGCAGGCCGAGGCCCAGGACGCTGCCGACTCGCTTCCCGGCGTGACCAGTGGGCAACGACCGGGACCCGACGTGCTCTACGCCGACGAGCCCGCGGCGCCGCAACTGGCGAACCACGACCCGCGCTTTTCCGCACCGACGCTGCGGGTCTCGGGCGCCGAGGCCTACGTCGCCGGCGAGTACCTCTACACCGACCACCTCTACGACGACTTCGGCGCCGACACCGACGGGGGTGCGAGCAGCGCGCCGGTGGTCGGCGACGGCCACGAGGGCAACCTGTCCTATCCCACCGACCGGGACCGCTACGCCGACAACGCCGCCGACCTGGTCGAGTTCCGGATCGTTCCCGGGCAGGACGCGGTCACCTACCGCATCACCCTGGGCGCCCTACCCGAGCCCGACGCCACCATCGTCGCGGTCGCCCTCGACACCGACCGTGACGAGGACACCGGCACGTCACAGCTACCCGGCGACCCGGGCGCACCGTTCCCGGGCACCGACGAGGTCATCACCGTCTGGGGCACGGGCGCCGAGCACGTCGCCTTCGACGCCGACGGTGACGAGATCGCCAGCAACAGCGTCGACGTCGAGGCCGACCTCGCGGCCGGCCAGCTCACCGTCACCGTGCCCCGCGACGTCTCCGACCCGCGCGGCACGGTCCGGACCACCGTGGCCACCGGCCTCTACGACCGGGACGGCGGCGGCTGGCTGCTTCCCGGCGACGCGCCCGACAGCGAGACCCCGGGCGGGGCGAGCCCCCTGTTGCCCGACCCGCCGGGCATCTTCAACCTCGCCTTCCGCTTCGACGAGGAGATCCTCACCGACGGGGTCCCGCCCGACGTCGAGCAGGCCCGGGCGCTCGCCGACGGCGAACCCACCCGCTTCGCCCACGACATCGATTTCGCGAAGCTCGACGCCGGCGACACCGACCGCTCGGGCGTGCCCACGACCGGCACGATGGTGCGCCTGTTCCCGAGCCGCCTCGACCTCGGGCCCGGCCAGGACCGCGACTCCTTCCCGGCCTTCCTCGGCCAGCTCCAGCCCTACTCCGTGTACGTCCCCGAGGACTACGACCCCGCCGACCCGCCCGGCCTGACCCTCAACATGCACTCTCTCGGACAGCACCACTTCCAGTACAACGGCTCCGAAGGGGTCCGCCAGCTCGGCGAGGAGCGCTACCACGTGGTGGCCACCCCGCTGGCCCGGGGCACCGACGGCTGGTACCAGCACGAAGCCGAGTACGACGTGTTCGAGATGTGGAACGACCTCGCCCGCCAGCTGCGCCTCGACCCCGACCGGGTCACCATGACCGGCTACTCCATGGGCGGCTACGCGACCTACCGCCTCGGCGGCCGCTACCCGGACCTCGTCGGCACCGCGATGACGGTCGTCGGGCCGCCCGGGGACGGGATCTGGCTGCCCCCGGCCCCGCCGACCGGCGGCGCGGAGACCCTGAGCAACCACTGGCTCGAGAACACCCGCAACGTGCCCTACCTCAACATCGCCACCGCCGAGGACGAACTGGTGCCGATCATCGGCCCGACCGTCCACAACGTCGGCACCGGCGCGCTCGCCGACGGGCTGCTGACCGACGTGCTGGGTGAGGGGATCGGCGTGGGCCAGCCCGACGAGGCCGTCGGTTTCACGAGCTTCGAGGAACTCGGCCACCGCTACCGCTACCGCGTCTACCCGCTGGGTGAGCACTTCACGATCGCCCTGCTCGACTACGACCTGCCCGGGTCGGCGGCGTTCCTCGGCGACGGCGCGGTGGACCGCGACCCGCCGCACGTGACGTTCGCGTCGGTGCCCGCGGCCGACGATGCCGACCTCGGCCTGGTCGCCGACGGCGCGTACTGGGTGTCGGACATCACGCTGGCCGACCGCGACGCCGGTGACGTCCCCAAGGGCGTGGTCGACGCCTTCAGCCACGGACACGGCCAACAGCGACCGGAGACCTTCCGCCACACCGACGCCGGCGTGGGCCCGGCGGCGCTCGCCTGGACCGAGGTCGGCCTCGACTGGGCCGAGCCGGTCGAGACCGAACCCGCCAACCTCCTCGAGGTGGAACTCACCAACACCGCGGCGGCGACCATCGACCTCGCCCGCGCCGCCCTCGACCCGGAACGGGAGTTGACCATCGAGGTCGTCGCCGGCGACGACGGCGAGCTGACCCTCGACGGGGCCTTCCCGGCCGGCACGCAGGTCACCCGCGACGGCGAGCAACTGTCCGACGTGACCGCCGACGCCGACGGGGTGCGACTGCCGGTCACGGCCGGCGAATCCGTCTTCGTGCTCGGTCCCGTCGAGCAGACCGCCGCACCCGGCCGACCCGACGACGGTCCCGGGCACCGCCCGGATCAGCCGCCGGCGGACACGCGGACGGCCGCCACGCCGGCGACCGGCGGCGGGGCCGGGCTGCTCGGCGTGGCCCTGCTCGGCGCGGCCGTGCTGTTCCGGCGACGGGCCTGACCGGACCGATCGCAGAGCGGTCGCGTCACCGTGGGTGACGCCCGCGTGCCTCCGCCAACAGGCGCAGCACCGTGGCGTCGTCGGTCTGGGTGAAATCCCGGTACCACTGTCCGACCGCCTGGAAACCGGCGGGCTGTCGAAGACACACCACCTCGTCCGCCTCGCCGGACAGGGCCTCCACGGTGCGGGGCGAGGCCACCGGCACGGCCAGCAGCAGACGCCGGGGCCGGTGGGGCCGCAGCGCCGCCAGCCCCGCCCGGGCCGTCGCACCGGTCGCCAGTCCGTCGTCGACCAGCACCACGTCCCGGTCGGTCAGCGAGGGCAGGGCACGGGAACCGCGGTAGCGCTCGACGCGGCGCTGGAGCTCCTCACGCTCGTCGCGGATCGTGTCGGCAAGGTCGTCCTCGCTCACCCCGATCCGCTCCATGAACGCGCGGTCGACCATCGGCTCGCCGCCCTCGGCCACCGCACCCACGGCCAGCTCCGGCTGCCGCGGGGCACCGATCTTGCGGGCGACGAGGACGTCGAGCTCCGCCCCCAGGGCCAGCGCCACCTCGTAGGCCACGGGCACCCCGCCGCGCGGCAGGGCCAGCACCAACGGATCCACGAGGTCCCGGCCGAGCAGGACCTCGGCGAGACGCCGTCCCGCCTCGTACCGGTCGTCGAAGACCTCGTCTTTGCTGCCCATGCCGCGTCCCCGGTCGGGTCCTGCCCCGTCGGGTCAGCGTACGTGTGCCGGTCTAGGCGCTGATGTCCCGACGGCCGGAGAACGCGCGTCCGAGGGTCACCTCGTCGGCGTAGTCGAGATCGCCCCCGACCGGGAGCCCGCTGGCGAGCCGGGTGACCTTGAGGCCCAGGGGGGTCAGCAGCCGCGAGAGATAGGAGGCCGTGGCCTCCCCCTCCACGTTTGGGTTGGTGGCCAGGATGATCTCCTCGACCCCCTCGCCCTCGAGTCGACGCAACAGCTCCGCGATGCGCAGCTCGTCCGGACCCACACCCTCGATCGGCGAGATCGCCCCGCCGAGCACGTGATAACGCCCGCGGTACTCGCGGGTCCGCTCGATCGCGACGACGTCGCGGGCCTCCTCCACGACGCAGACCACGGCCGGGTCGCGACGCGGGTCCCGGCAGACCCGGCACTCCTCCTGCTCGCTGATGTTCCAGCAGCGGGCGCAGAAGCGCACCGTGGCCTTCATCCGCGTGATCGCCTCCGCCAGCCGTGTGGCGTCGGCGGGGTCCGCCTGCAGCAGGTGGAAGGCCATCCGCTGCGCGCCCTTCGGACCGATGCCGGGCAGGCGGCCGAGCTCGTCGATGAGGTCCTGGACGGCACCCTCGTACACCCGCTCGTCCTTTACCGCCGACGACGTCCCGCGTGGTCACGCGGCTCCCACGATCGTACCGGCGGGTGGGTCGGAGCCGTGGAGCCCCGGCCCGGTGGGTGCGCCCGGCCTGCGGTGGTGCCCTGGCCCGGTCCACCGGGGGCGCTCCGCGCTGGGATTCGCTTCGCTCCTCGGCGTCGGGCTTCGCCCTCGCCTCGAGCCCCCGGTGGGCCGGGCCAGCGCCCCAACTCCGGCCTCGCTGGTCGGGAAGGGACCCAGGGCACCAGTCCGGCCTCGCTCGACCCGCGCCGCGGGGGCGCTGGCGGACGTCGTCCACAGCCCCTCCGGCACGATCCTCGTTGCTGTCACAGGTCGGATGTACATTCGAGACTATGAGCACACTCCACACGGCACGTCGCCGGCCCGGCACCCGGGTCGCGTTGGCCTGCGAACGCCCCGGCGACTACGAGGCCGGTCACGATCCCGACCGTGACGACGACGCCACGGTGGGACCGGGGCTCCGGGAGCAGATCTCCGAACTCGCTCGTCAGGCCCGCAGGGTCGCGGCCCTTGCGGCCGATGACGACCAGGCCGCGATCGGCGGGGGTGAACTCGCAGGGCTGCTCGAGATCCTCACCGTGGTCGATCTGGCCAACGCGGCCGCGGTCGACCTCACCATCCGGGCCCGCGCCCATGGCCGGTCGGAACGTGCCGCCGGCCTGCCACTGGAACAGCTGCTGGCGTTCAGGTCCAAGACCACCTACCCGGACCGGCGCACCCTGCTCAACATCGCCGAGACCCTCCCGACACTGCCCCGCATCCGGTCCGCGTTCCAGACCGGCGCACTCGGGTGGGCCCAGGTCCGCGCGATCGTGGCCGAGGTGCGCCACCTCGACCTCCGACAGCGTGCGCGACTCGACGCCGGCTTCGATGACGCGGCCCGCCTGCAACGTCTGGACCCGGACGTGCTGGTCGACGAGGTCCGCGCCGCCGTCGACCGACTGCGCCCCGACCTGCACGAGAACCGTGAGGTCAGGAAGGTCGAACGACGCTACCTGCACGCCCAGCCTGACCTCGACGGCGGCATCCGCGGCCACTTCGAACTCCCCGGGGAAGACGGCACCCTGCTGCTCGAAGCCCTCCACGCCGCCGCACCCCCGCCCTCGGCCGGGCCCGACGACCACACCCGCCACGCCCCCGGCCACGCCGCCACCGACCACGAGCAGGACCCCGAGACGCCCGACGGGTCGCCGGCCTTCACCGACCCCGTGGTCAACCGCAGCCTCGCCCGTCGACGCGCCGACGGGCTGACCACCCTCGCCCAGCACTACCTCGCCGGCCACCCGGGCGACGCCACCTCGAGCGCCCCACACGACGCCGACCATGCCGGCCACCCCGCGACCCGCACCGAAGACGACGTCGACGGGGACGCGAGCGTCTCCACCATCCAGGGGTACCGCCCGGCAGGTCGTGCTCGACCGTCGATGCACATCGTGGCCGACATCAACCAACTCACCGGCAACGACGCCGCTGCCCAGGCCGCACGAACCCTGATGGCCACCCACGCCGGCCGGATGCGCCTGACCCCGAAAGCCGTCCGCCGCCTCGCAGAGAACGCCCGCCTGCGGTTCCTCCTCACCGATCGGGGCGAAGTCCTCGGCATCTCCAGCCCCACCAAGGACATCCCCGCCAGCGTCCGTGCCGCCGTCGAAGCCCGGGATCAGGGCTGCCGTTTCCCCGGATGCGCCGCCCCCATCCACTTTGCCGACCTGCACCATGTGATCTTCCGCGAGCACGGGGGACCGACCACCGTCGACAACCTCGTCGCCCTCTGTCGCCGCCACCACACCGCCGTCCACCAGGGCGGCTGGAAGCTGTCGATGACCCCCGACGGCGCCGTGACCTGCAAACGTGGACGACAGCGCCACACCACCGACCCGCCCCTGCTCCGAGCACTGCTCCCCCGCGGCCCGTGACGGCGGAACAGCCCGTGGCCGTGCCCGGTGGGGCTCAGCCGGCGGCGGGCGGGGGTCGTTCGTCGACCAGGCGGGCGTCGAGCTCTCGGACCAGCAGTGCGTCGGTGTCCCCGGGGTCGGCGGACCGGGGGGCCTGCTCCGCCTCCCGGACCTCGGCCTCCTCCTCGGGGGACGGGCCCTCGTCGTCGTCGACGACCGGCGTGCGCGCGTCGTGGGGAGTGACCGAGGGCGGTTGCGGGCGGCGACGGTGATCGTCGCCCTCGACGATCGCCTCGACCCGGACCCGGAGTCCGCAGGCCCGTTCGACCGCTTCCGTCAGGGTCTCCGCGTACTCGCCCTTCGGGGCGTTCTGGGCGTGGAACGAGGCGTAGCGGCGCGGGTAGCGCAGGGTCAGGATCCCGCGGGAGACCCGCATGGGGGTGGCGGGCTCGAACACCGCGTGGCAGCGTCGGCTGCGGCGCTTGACCAGGTCGAGGATTCCGTCCCAGTGGCGCTCCACCAGGGCCAGTTCGTCGCCCGGCGCTCCCGGCTCCTCCGCGTCGTCCGCCGCGTCCGACGGGCCGGGCTCCTCCCCGACCGTTCCGGCGGAGAGGGAGCCCACCGAGGGCCCCGCGGCCGCCGGCGTCGGGGCCTGCCCCCACGCGTCCGGGTCGCCGCCCTCCGGTCGGCCGTTCTCGGACGGCTGCTCGGCACCGCGATCCTCCGACGCCGGAGCCGTGGTCCGGGCTCCACCATCGCCGGCGGTGTCGTCCTCCGGGGTGTCGGGCTCGGGCGGGATGTTTCCCGCGTCGGCCGGCGCGGACGGGGTGGGGCGGTCGTCACCGGCCGATCCGGACGGGGCCTCTTCCCCGACAGGCGCGGGCGGCAGGTCCTCGACAGCCGGGGCGGACTCCTCACGGGCCGACGCAGGCGGCAGGTCGTCGACGGCCCGAACGGACTCTTCACGGGCGGGCGCGGGGGCGGGTTGCGGATCCGGCGACGGTTCCGGGGGGCCAGGCGGCTGCGGAGCCGGGTCCGGGACCGGTGACGGCTGGGGGGGCGGCGAGGGGTCCGGCGGCGCCGGCGGCGGGACCGTGGCCCGCGCCCTGGCCAGTGCCTGCTCCTTCGCGCTCTGTTTCGCGCTCTGTTCGCCGTCGGCCGACCCCTCCGACCCGTCGGCCCGGTCGGTAGAGGCGGACGGCTGCGCGGTCGGCACCTGGGGCTCGGTGGGCACCGCCGGGTCGGCCGGGGCCACGGCGG
>SLRZ01000196.1 GCA_007130695.1 Nitriliruptoraceae bacterium | reverse complement strand
GCCGCACGGACACCGTGGGGACGGTGCCGGACGGGCTCCCATAGCGCACCCTCCACGGTGACGGTCCCCTCGGGGCGAGCTCCGGGGCCGTCGACCAGCCCACATCCGCGCGTCCGGCCTTCCGCGGGCCCCAGGAGCAGTCGTGTCCGATCCTTCCCGACTCCCCCTGGGCGCACGATGGCTCGGCGGGAGCGAGTCCTCCTTCCTCGTGTGGGCACCCCGCGCACAACGGGTGGAGCTGCTGCTCGCTGAACCGACGGGTGACCCGTCCGTGACGCCCACGTCCCGTCTCGCCATGCGGCCGCTCCCGGACGGCTACCACCACGTGGTCGCGGACGCGCCGCCTGGGACGACCTACCGCTACCGCCTCCATCGCGCCGACGGCGACGTCGTCGACCGTGCCGACCCCGCCTCCCGCTGGCAGCCCCAGGGCGTCGAGGGCCCCTCCGCCGTCGACGAACCCGGACCGGTGGAGCTGCCGGCCGGGTTCGTCGCACCGGCGATGCACCGGCAGGTGCTCTACGAGCTGCACGTGGGCACCTTCAGTCACCCCGGCACGTTCGACGGCGTCATCGAGCACCTCGACGACCTCGTCGACCTCGGTGTCACCAGCCTGGAGCTCCTGCCGGTCGCGCAGTTCCCGGGCGAGCGCAACTGGGGCTACGACGGTGTGCTGCCCTACGCGGTCCAGGACAGCTACGGCGGCCCTGCCGGCCTGCGCCGCCTGGTCGATGCGGCCCATACCCGGGGTCTGGCCGTCTGGCTCGACGTCGTCTACAACCACCTCGGGCCGGAGGGCAACCATCTCGACGACTTCGGGCCGTACTTCACCGACCGCTACGTGACACCGTGGGGACCGGCGCTGAACGCCGACGGACCCGACTCGGACGCGGTACGACGGTTCGTCGTGGACAACGCGGTCCGCTGGGTCACGGAGTTCGGCATCGACGGCCTGCGCCTCGACGCGGTGCACGCGATCCTCGATCAGTCGGCCACCCACTTGCTGGAGGAGATCGCCGGTGCCGTGCACGAGGCGGGACAGGCGGCCGGCCGTCGGGTCCACGTGGTGGCCGAGAGCGACCTGTGCGACGCCCGGCTGCTGCGCCATCCCGAGGCCGGCGGCATGGGCCTCGACGGCCAGTGGGCCGACGACTTCCACCATGCGATGCACGTGGCCCTGACCGGCGAACGGGACGGCTACTACGCCGACTACGGCGGGTTGGGCGACCTCGTCGCCCAACTCCGCGACCGCTACGTCTACGCGGGCCGCTACTCCCCCAGCCGCGGGCGCACCGTCGGCCGACCGGCCCCGGACGTGCCCTACGACCGCTTCGTGGTGTGCGTCCAGAACCACGACCAGGTCGGCAACCGCAAGCACGGCGAGCGGCTGGGCGAACTCACCGACCTCGAGGGGTGCAAGCTGGCGGCCGCGGCGATGCTGACGTCCCCGTTCGTGCCCCTGCTGTTCATGGGCGAGGAGTACGCAGATCCGGCGCCCTTCCAGTTCTTCACGTCCTTCCTCGACCCCGAGCTCGGCGACGCGGTCCGTCAGGGCCGCCGGGCCGAGTTCGCCGCGTTCGAACAGTGGAAGGGCCAGGCCCCCGATCCGCAGGATCCGGCCACCTTCGAGCGCAGCCGGCTGGACCGTGCCGTGCGGGACCGGAGCGAGCACGCCCACCTCCGGGACGTCTACCGCGCCCTGCTCGCCCTGCGCCACGACGAGCCGCTGATCACCGACCCGGCGGCACCCGACGTCGAACCGTTCCCGGTCCCCGGCCATCAGGCCCTGGTCCTGCGCCGCCGCGACCGGTCCGGGGGGCGCCAGCTGCTGGTCGTCCTGAACGCCGACGAGGGCGACGCCGAGGTGGTGGTGCCCGACGCGGGTGGCGCCTGGCGGACGGCCTTCGACACGGCCGACCCCCGGTGGGGTGGCCCCGGAGGCAGTGCCGTGACGACCACCGACGACATCCTGCGAACCACCGTGCGGCGTCACGCCGCCCTCGTACTGCTCCGGGAGGAGACCTGATGGACGAGATCCCGATCTGGCCGGGCGAGGGGTTCCCCCTCGGCGCCACCCACGACGGCCTGGGCACCAACTTCGCGGTGGTCTCCGATCTCGCGGAGCGGGTCGAGCTGTGCCTCTTCGACGACGACGGCAACGAGCGCCGCGTGGATCTGCCCGAGTTCACCGGGTCGATCTGGCACGGCTACGTCCCCGACGTCGAGCCGGGTCAGCAGTACGGCTATCGGGTGCACGGGCCCTACGAGCCGTCCCAGGGGTTGCGCTGCAATCCGCACAAGCTGCTGCTGGATCCCTACGCCAAGGCGGTCGTCGGGGAGCTCGAGTGGGGCGAGCCCGTGTTCGGCTACCCCTTCGGTGATCCCGACGGGCCGCCCAACGAGCTCGACAGCGCGCCCCACGTGCCCCGGGCCGTGGTCACCGCCCACTTCTTCGAGTGGGGCCACGACCGGCCGCCGAACATCCCGTGGCACGAGACCGTGATCTACGAGGCCCACGTCAAGGGCCTGACGATGCGCCATCCCGACGTGCCCGAGCACCAGCGTGGCACCTACTCGGGGCTGGCCCACCCCTCGGTCGTCGAGCACCTCGTCGGACTCGGCGTGACCGCGGTCGAGTTGCTGCCGGTCCACCAATTCGTCTCGGAGCACCACCTCGTCGAACAGGGCCTGACGAACTACTGGGGCTACAACTCGATCGCCTACTTCGCACCCCACCGCGACTTCGCGAGCATGCCCGGGGAGCGGGCGGTGACCGAGTTCAAGCACATGGTGCGCACCCTGCACGAGGCCGGCATCGAGGTCATCCTCGACGTGGTCTACAACCACACCGCCGAGGGCAACCACCTGGGACCCACGCTGAACCTCAAGGGCTTCGACAACCCCGGCTACTACCGCCTGGTCGAGGACGACCCGCGCTATTACATGGACTACACGGGCACCGGCAACTCGATGAACATGCGGGACCCGTTCGTCCTGCAGCTGATCATGGATTCGCTGCGCTACTGGGTGAACGAGATGCACGTGGACGGCTTCCGCTTCGACCTCGCCGCCGCGCTGGCCCGCGAACTGCACGACGTCGACCGGCTGTCGACCTTCTTCGAGGTGATCCAGCAGGACCCCGTGATCAGCCAGGTCAAGCTCATCGCCGAGCCGTGGGACGTCGGCGAGGGCGGCTACCAGGTGGGCAACTTCCCGCCCCAGTGGTCCGAGTGGAACGGGATGTACCGCGACACGGTCCGCGACTTCTGGCGCGGCGCCCCCGCGACGATGCCGGAGTTCGCCTCGCGGTTCACCGGCTCCTCCGACCTCTACCAGTCCGACCGCCGCCGCCCCAACGCCTCGATCAACTTCGTCACCGCCCACGACGGATTCACGCTGCGCGACCTCGTCAGCTACGAGGAGAAGCACAACGAGGCGAACCTGGAGGACAACCAGGACGGCACCGACGACAACCGCTCGTGGAACTGCGGCGTGGAGGGCGAGACCGACGACGAGGAGGTCCTGGCCCTGCGGGCACGGCAACAGCGCAACCTGCTGACCACGCTGATCCTGAGCCAGGGCGTCCCCATGCTGGTCGGCGGCGACGAACTCGGCCGCACCCAGGGCGGCAACAACAACGCCTACAGCCAGGACAACGAGATCTCCTGGTTCGACTGGGAGGACGTCGACCTCGAGCTGCTCGCCTTCACCCGTGAGCTGATCCACCTGCGGCGGCGGCACCCGGTGTTCCGGCGCCGGAAGTTCTTCGAGGGCAAGCGGGTCCGCGGCAACGGCTTCCTCGACATCTCCTGGCTCACCCCCGACGGGGATCTGATGGACGACGAGCACTGGGAGACCGACCACGCGCGATCGCTGCAGATCCTGCTCAACGGCGACGGGCTGGCCAGCCGTGACGAGCGCGGGGAGCTACTCACCGACCACTCCTTCCTGCTGCTGCTCAATGCCCATGGCGAGCCGCTGACCTTCCGCCTCCCGCCCAAGGGCCTGGAGGGCCCCTGGACGGTCGTGCTCGACACCAGCGAAGCCATGCTGCGCACGCTGGAGGACCCCGAACAGCTCCACCTCGGCGACGAGCGCGAGGTCGAGGGCCACGCGATCGTCGTGCTGCGGCAGGACACGCAATGAGCGAGGGCACCGGACGGTCCGCCGACGACACGTCCCGCCCGCTGGTCCCCCGGGCGACCTACCGCATCCAGCTCGTCGAGGAGCAGGGCTTCGACGAGGCCGCCGGGCTGGTCGACCACCTCGCCCGGCTCGGGGTGAGCCACCTCTACCTCTCCCCCGCGCTGCGGGCCGCCCCGGGCTCCCGGCACGGCTACGACGTCGTCGACCCGACCCGTATCCGCGAGGAACTCGGCGGCGAGGACGGCCTGGACCGGCTGCGTGACGCCGCCCACGCCGCCGGGCTCGGCCTGATCCTCGACATCGTGCCCAACCACGTGGGGCTGGTCAGCCCCGCGAACCCGTGGTGGTGGGACGTGCTGGCCCACGGGCCGGACGCACACCACGCACGCCACCTCGACGTGCACTGGCGGCCCGGCCGCCACGGGCAGCCGACGCTGCTGCTGGCCGAGCTCGGCCGCGAACTCGAAGAGGAACTGGACGACGACGACCTCCACCTGGCCCACGCCGCGACCGACCGCAGTCCGACGTGGCAGCTCGTCTACCACGACCACGTCTGGCCGGTGCGTCCCGGTTCGCTGGCGGCCGTCGGGCTCGACCCGGACGACGTCGAGGCGACGCTGGCCGCCGCGGGACGCCCGGAGGTGCTGGGTGACCTGCTCGGACACCAGCACTACCGGCTCGCCCACTGGCGCCGCGCGAACGACGAACTCGACCATCGCCGGTTCTTCGCGATCAAGGAGCTCGGTGGGGTGCGGATCGAGGATCCCGAGGTCTTCGACGACGCCCACAGCGCGGTGCTGCCACGCATCGCCGACGGCACCTTCGACGGGCTGCGCATCGACCACCCCGACGGCCTCGCCGACCCGGTGGGCTACCTCGAACGCCTCCGGCGGGAGGTGGGTGACGGGCCGTGGCTGGTCGTGGAGAAGATCCTCGAGCGCCACGAGCCCTATCGCCGCGACTGGCCCATCGACGGGACGGTGGGCTACGAGTACGCCGATCTCGTCCTCGGCCTGCACGTCGACGGCGACGCCGGCCCGATCCTCGACGATCTCCACGCGCGCATGACCGGGACACGGCTCGACCGCGGGACCCTCGACGACCGGGCCAAGCGGCTGGTGATCGACCGGCTGTTCGGCACCGAGGTCGAACGGGTCACCGGACAGCTCAGCGACGCCACCGGACTCGCCACGGACCCGGCGCGCCGACTGCTGGTGGAACTGTTGGCCGCCTGGCCGGTCTATCGCACCTACGTGCGCCCCGACGTCGGCGAGGTGACCGAGGTCGACCGCGGCATCATCGACCGGGCCGTCGCCCGGGTCCGCGCCCGACACGGCGATCTCGAGGGCCTCGACCCGGTCCGCGACCTCCTCCTGCTCGCACACGACGGGCCCGGGGGCCGGGCCGCGCGGGACCGGTTCGTGTCCTCGTTCCAGCAGTTGACCGGCCCGGTGGTCGCCAAGGGCGTGGAGGACACCTCCCTGTACCGCGACCTGCGCTTCGTCGCCGTCAACGAGGTCGGCGGCGATCCCGGCGAGCTCGGTCGGGACCCCGGCGAGGTCCACGCGGCCCACGTCGCCGCACAGGACGAACGCCCCTTCACGATGCGACTGTCCTCGACCCACGACACCAAGCGCAGCGCGGACGTGCGCGCACGCCTCGCCGTGCTCTCCCAGGACCCCGACCACTGGGTCCGAACGGTGCTGCGGTGGCAGGAACTCGCGGCACCCCACCGCGGGCGCACCGGACCGACCCCGGCCCACGAGCACCTGACCTTCCAGACACTGGTGGGGGCCTGGCCCCTGGAGGCCGACCGGCTCGAGGCCTACCTGCTCAAGGCGGCCCGGGAGGGGGCCCGGGCCACCGACCACCTCGACCCGGATTCCGGCTACGAGGCGGACCTGGCGCGTTTCGCCCGTGCCCTGCTCGATGACGCCGCGTTCGTCGCCGACCTCGAGGACGTCGTCGACGGGATCCGCGAGGCCGGCTGGCTGACGTCGCTGGCGATGACCCTGGTGACGTTCACCGCCCCCGGGGTGCCAGACGTCTACCAGGGCGACGAACTGTGGGACCTGTCCCTGGTGGACCCCGACAACCGCCGCCCGGTGGACCACGAGCGACGCCGCGCGCTGCTCGGACAACTGGCCGGAGCACCACCCGCCGACGACGTGCTCGCCCGGCTCGACGAGGGGCTGCCGAAGCTCCACGTCATCCAACAGGTCCTGGCGGTGAGAGAGGCGCGATCCGCCTCCTTCGGAGCAGACGGGACCTACGAGCCGCTGTGGGCGGCGGGCCCCCGAGCGGCACAGGTGTTCGCCTTCATGCGCGGCGACGACGTCGTCTCGGTGACGCCGCGGCTGGTGCGCACGCTGGGAGCGGGTTTCGCCGACTGGCGGTGGGACTCGACACGCCTACCGCTTCCGCCCGGACGCTGGCGGGAGGTGCTCACCGGCGTCGAGCATGCGGGCGGGTGGGTCGCGATGGACGACCTGCTCTCCGGGTTCCCGGTGGCACTCCTCGTACGGGACTGATCGGCCGGCCACGGATTGTCTCCGGGTCGAGGAGTGTGGCGGGCCACAACGCGACTACGCTCGGCGCCCGATCGAGCGGAGGCCTCACGCATGCGAATCCTGGTCGGCTACACACGGACGGAGTTGGGCCTGGCCGTGGTCCAGCACGCCATCGAGGAAGCCCGCCTCCGTGGGGGCGAACTGTTGGTCCTCAACACCCAGCGTGGGGGCAGCGTCGACGAGGCCGAGGCCGAGACCTATCGCCAGGAACTCGAGAAGCTCGGCACCCAGCTGACCGAGGAGGGGATCGAGCACCGGATCCTCGACTACACCGTGGGTGACTCCCTGGCGGAGGATCTGCTGGCCGCGGCCCGCAAGAACGAGGTCGAGCTGCTGATCATCGGGCTGCGCCGGCGCTCGCCCGTGGGCAAGCTCGTGATGGGCTCCACCGCGCAGGAACTGCTGCTGAACGCCGACTGTCCGGTCCTCGCGGTCAAGCTCCCGGGCTCCCAGGACTGACGGGCCCGAGAGGTCAGCCGCTGCGCGTCAGGGTGGCGGTCACGGGCGGCGCGTCCGGCGCCTCGGGCCCGGCATCGTGCTCGCCACGCGCCGCCAGCCGCCGGCCGCCGTTGCACATGGCGGCGAGCCAGGCGGCGGCCAGGGCGACGAACAGCAGCCGCACCGCGACGGCCAGCGCGGGTGGCCCGTCGTTGGTCTCACGCAGCAGGTAGCGGGTCTCCGCCTCGAAGGCCATGGCCCGGTCCTCGAGCGGGATCTCCTCGAGGTCGAACATGGGGTCGGCGGGCATGCGGATGGGCGCGGCCATCATGTCGGAGCCCACGTGCAGGCGCAGCACGGCCTTCCAGGGACCGTGGACCTCGATCGGCTCCTCGGCCACGTACCGGCCCTCCCCCAGCGGCTGCATGTGCGCGACGGTGTTGCCACCGCCCTGCCAGGCCCCGGCGTAGAACCATCGCGCGTCCTCGGCCGCATCCGGCGGATCGAGCTGGGCGTGCACGAGTGCCATGCCGTCGCCCTGGTCCTCGACGCTGATCTGCACCGCCACGTCCCCGACCGTGCGGGGGAAGGGCACCGCGAGCGCCAAGCCGACGACGAGGAGCGCGACGGCGAGGAGCCGTCCGGACACCAGACCCGGTCGGCCCAGGACCGCGCCGGCGTAGGCCGCGGCGACGACGGCGGCGGCGACCGCGGCGGGGATCCCCACCACCAGGACGTCGGGGAGCAGGGAGGTGGTCCAGGGCTGGTGTGCCTGGCTGTTCCACCACCACTCGGTCGCGAGCCCGAGGGTGGAGACGCCGAGACCGGCGAGCACCGCGAACCGCACGGGATGCCGGGTGCCGACGAGCAGCGCCACGACCTCGACGACCACCGCGGAGCCGAGGAGGATCGCCGAGTCGCGGGTCTCCACGGGCGCGCTGCCGGCGAGCAGGGCCGTGTCGAGGTTGCCGGCGACCCACGCAATCGCGAGGACCCCGAGGGTCCAGCCGCGGCCCAGCACGAGGCGCACGGCGACCAGCGCGGCGGCGGAGGCGATCAGGACCAGCACGGGGTGGTAGAGCTGCTGGAACTGCGGCACTCCGAAGTCGAACTCGCCGAGGGGCGCGAACAGCGCGACCAGGACGGTCATCGCGGTCACGGCGTGCAGGGCGGTGGCCCGACGCGAGGTGCCCGGGCGGACGCCCCCCTCCGCCAGCACGAACCAGGCGCCCGTGCTGGACAGCGCGGCCCCCAGGATCATCAGCATGTGGGGGGCGCTCCACATGGTCACGTCGACGCCGTACTGGGCGTGCCAGACCTCGTCGATCCCGAAACCGGCGACCGCGCCGGATCCGAGCACGACCAGCGGGATCAACGACCAGGGCACCTGGATGCCGGACAGGCGCGTGCCGTGCCGGGCGCCGGTGAGGTTGGCGACCAGGATGCCCGCGGCGGCGGACGCGGCGATCAGGCAGACCCCGACGAAGATCGCGGTGTGCGGGGCCGTGAAGAGGGTCTCGTCCCGGCCGTAGGCCACGTGGTAGGCGACGTCGGTGAAGAAGCCGTAGGCGGCGATGACCAGACCACCGAGGGTGCCGGCCCAGGCGGTGGCGGCCCACGCGGGCATCCCGGTCAGCTTCGCGAGCTGGTTGGGCATGCGCAGCACGAACCGGGCTACGGCCGAGCGGTGGTCCCCCGGCGCGCCGCGGACGATCAGCAGGAGCATGATTCCGGCGACCACCGACAGCAGTATCACCAGCGGATGCCATTCGGCGATCGCGCTGCCGCCGGCGAGTTCATCGGCCTGCTGGGCAAGGAACGGTACGGCGGTCATGTGCGTGTCTCCCCGCAGCGACAGAGCCTGATCGTGTGACAGTAGATGATGTCACACTGTCCAGTGTAATGCAACGGGTGGCTCAGACGCCGGCCGGCACCTCCCCCCTCCGCGCCTCGTCGGTCACCGGCGCGCGCGCCATCGCCACGCGACGGCTGGCGACGATCATGGCCGCGAGGAACGCGACGGTCAGGGCGGCGTACAGCAACCGGACCGCGATCGCGAGCCCCTGGGGGCCGTCGGTGGTCTCACGCAGCAGGTAGTGGCGCTCGGACTCGAATGGCTGCGTGCGGTCCTCCAACGGGATGGCGTCGAGCCCGAACTCCGGGTCGGCCGGCATGCGCAGCGGGACGGCCATCATGTCCGAGCCCACGTGCAGGCGCAGCATGCTCTTCCAGCCGCCGTCGACCTCGATCGGCTCCTCGGAGACGTAGTGCCCGTTTCCCAGGTGCCGCATGTCCGACACCTGGTTGCCGCCCCCCTGCCAGGCCGCCGCGATGAACCACCGGGCGTCCTCGGCCGCATCCGGCGGGTCGAGCCGGGCCTCGATCGTGGCCAGCCCCTCCCCCTGCTCGTGCACGGTCACCGCCGCGGCGACCTCCGAGACCGTGCGGGGCAGCGGGACCGCCAGGGCCACGAAGATCACGACCAGGCCGCCGAGGATCGCCGGGGCGGGCACCAGGTCGCGTCGCCAGGTCAGCGCACCACCGAAGCCCGCGGCCACGACGGCCATCGCCACCGCGGCCGGGGCGGCGACCAGGAGTACCTCGGGCAGCAGCGACGTCGTCCACGGTTGCCAGGCGTAGGTGCTGTTCCACCACCACTCGGTGGCCAGGCCGACCGTGGCCACCCCGAGTCCGGAGACGACCGCGAAGCGAAGAACCCGGTCCGTGCCGAACACGAGCGCGACGAGCTCGATGGCGACCGCAGAGCCGAGCCACAGCATGGGTTCCACCGTGGCCACCGGTGAGCTGTCGGCCAGCAGCAGGGCGTCGATCTGGCTCAACGCGAACGAGATCACCAGCACCCCGAGCGTCCAGCCCCGACCCAGCACGAGGCGGGCGGCCACCAGGGCGCCACCGCCGATCATGACGATCACCGGGTGGTAGAGCTGCTGGAACTGCGGGACCCCGAAGCTGAACTCACCCAGCGGCGCGGCCAACCCCTGGATGGCGAGCGTCGCGGTGATGGCGTGCAGCGCCAGATTGCGCTTGGACTCGTGCGCGGCCGCGCCGGCCTCGGCCAGCACGAGCCACACCGCGGTGCCCGACATCGCCGCGCCCATGATCATCAGCATGTGCGGCGGGCTCCACATGGTGACGTCCACGCCGTACTGCGCATGCCAGAGTTCGTCGATCGGGAAGCCGAGCACCGCCGAAGTCCCGAGGACGGTCAGAGGCAGCAGCGACCACGGCACCCGGATCCCCGACAGGCGGACCCCGACGTCGGCGCGCTCGAGGTGCGCCGTGGCGATCCCCAGGAACGAAGACGCGGCGATGAGGCACAGGCCCACGAAGATCGCCGTGTGCGGTGCCGTGAACAACGTCTCGTCGCGGCCGTAGGCCACGTGGTAGGCGACGTCGGTGTAGAAGCCGTACCCCGCGACCAGCAACCCCCCGAAGGTCCCGACCACGGCGACGGCCGCCCAGGCGGGCAGTCCCGTCACCCGGGCCAGGGCGCCCGGCCCACGCAGGAGGAAGCGGGCGAGCGCGTTGTCGTGGTCACCCGCCTCGCCGCGGGCCCACAGCAGGACCATGATCCCGCCGACGATCCCCAGCAGGATCACCACCGGCCGCCAGCTCGCCAGGGCGCTGCCGCCCATGATCTCGCTCGACGATTCCGCGACGAACAGTGCGACGCCCATCAGGCTCCCCTCCCATGGTGGCGGGCGCACCTTACGTCATCATCGTTTGATGTCACAAGGGACGATCCGGGCCGCGCTGCTCAGCGGTCAGAGTCCGGGCCCCGCGCCTCCTCGTCGGCGTACTCGCGGGCCCGCTCCGCCTGCAGCTCGGCCATCCGGCGCTTTCCCGGCATGAAGACCGACCCGCACAGTGCGAGCAGGACGAACACGAACGCCACCCGGAACAGCGAGTTGTAGGCCGCCTGGGCCTCGGCGATCTCGGCGGCGGTGGTGACCTCGGGCGCGATCGAGCCGAGCTGGAGGGTGAGCAGCCCGGCCAGCACCGCCACGGCCAGGGCGCCGGCCACCTGGCGGTTCAACGAGCGAAGCGCCGCCCCCTGGGTGATGTCGCGGTTGCCCAGGGCGTTCATCCCGGTGACGTTGACGGGGATGCGCATGAGCCCGCTGCCCAGCCCCTGGAGCAGCAGCACCCCCACGATCCACGACACCTGCGTCGTGGGCTCCAGTGAGGAAAGCTGCCAGGTCGTCAGGCTCAGCACGCTCAGGCCCACCATCGTCGGCACACGGGCGCCGACGCGGTCGGCGAGCCAGCCGCCCATGGCCATCGTCACGGCCAGCCCGAGGGCCGAGGGCACCAGGATGAACCCCACCTGCTGGGCCGGCAGGCCGCGCACGACCTGCAGCTCGATCGGCAGGAAGTTCAGCCGGGCGTAGAGCACGACCGTCACGAGCCAGACCATCACGAGCGAGAGCGCGTAGAGGGGCACCGCGAACAGTCGTGGCTCGATGATGGGGTGCGGTCGGCCGCGGGAGCGCACCCCCAGCACCAGCAGCAGGCCGACCCCGAGGAGGAAGGTGGACCAGGTGGCGGGCGCCGTGAACCCCCAGTCGGCGGCCTGGCGGGCCGCGACCACTACCAGGCCGATACCGAGGAACGCGAGCACCCAGCCGCCCTTGTCCAACGGTCGGTGCGCCCGGTGGCCCGGGTCGCGCAGCAGCCGTGCCGCCAGCACCACCGCGAGGACGGCGATCGGCACCAGGGCACCGAAGATCCACCGCCAGCTGGCCTGGGTGACGATGACGCCGCCGATGGGCGGACCCAGCGCCGGTCCGGCCATGATCGCCACCCCGCGCACCCCCAGGACGAAGCCCCGACGGTGCGGGGGGAAGACGTCCAGGACCATGGCCATGCCCAGCGGCATGAGCGCACCGCCACCCGCGCCCTGCACGAACCGGGCCACCAGCAGGGTCTCCATGGTCGGCGCGAGGGCGCACAGCAGCGAGCCCAGCGCGAAGCCGACCAGGCAGCCGACGTAGAGGCGCTTGTGCCCCAGACGATCCGCGAGCCACGAGGTGGCGGGCTGCACGCCCACCACCGCGAGCAGGTAGGTGGTGATGACCCAGTCCGCGTCCAACCGGGCGCCCGGACCGAGATCCCGGGAGATGTCGGGCAGGGCCACACCCAGCACAGTGGTGTTGAGCACGACGAGATAGCTGCCCGCCAGCACCACCCCCATCACGACCCACGGGTACCAGCGCCCACGCCCATCCGTCGCGCCCTCCGACGGACACGGGGCCGCAGCCCCGCCGTCGCTCTGGGTGCCCCGGCGCCTCATGCGGCGCAAACTACTTCGGCACCCGGCGGAGAACGAACGCGCCGGGTCATCGCTCCGACGGGGTATCGGCCGCGCAGAGCAGCGCCGCCACGCCGTTGGGCACGGGGGTGGGGCGCGAGAACAGGAATCCCTGGACGGTCCGACACCCCGCCGCGCCGAGCCGTGCCAGTTGCTCCTCGGTCTCGACCCCTTCAGCGACCACCTCGACCTCCAGGGCCCGCGCCAATGCGAGCACGCCCTCGATGAGGTGACCGGAGCGTGGGCCCGCGCCGAGGTCGGCCACGAAGCTGCGGTCGAGTTTGATCTCGTCGATCGGGAGGCGCTGCAGCCACGTGAGCGTCGAGTAGCCGGTCCCGAAGTCGTCGAGGGAGACCCGGACCCCGAGCCGGCGCAGTTCGGTCAACTGCTCGACCACCCCGGGCAGGTCGGCCAGCGAGCGGCTCTCGGTGATCTCGAGCGTGAGCGAGGCGGGCTCGAGGTCACTGGCCACGAGCGCGGCACGGACCTCGCCGGGCAACCGCCGGTCCACGAGGGTCTGCGCCGAGAGGTTCACCGCCACCCGGGGTGGTTGGTCGTGGTCGGTCCACGTCGCCCGGGCGGCGAGCGCCGTGCGCAGCGCCCACAGATCGAGATCCACCACCGTCCCGGTCTCGAGCGCGTCCGGCAGGAACGCGGCGGGCGTCAACAGGCCACGGCGTGGGTGACGCCACCGTGCCAGCGCCTCCTGGCCGATGACGCCCTCGGCCACCGGCGGGGTTCCCGTGGGATCGATGACGACGATGGGCTGGTAGTGGAGCTCGAAGGCCCCCTCGTGGATCGCGGCGAGCAGTTCCTCGCCCGAGGACCGGTCCACGGCCGACGCCCGGGCCGGCCGGCCGGCGGCCACCGCCTGCGTCCGTCGGCGTTCCTTGGCCGAGTACATCGCCACGTCCGCCCGGCGGAGGACGTCGTCGCCGTGTTCACCGTCGCGACGGACGGCGACGCCCACGCTGGCACTGATGCGCAGCTCACGGCCGTCGATCCGGAAGGGTGCGGAGAACTCGTCGATGATGCGGTCGGCCACCTCGTCGGCGACACCGCCCGCCCCGGGCCCCGACACCAGCAGGGCGAACTCGTCACCGCTCAGACGCGCAACGAGGTCCTCGCCCCGCAGCACCGAGCGCAGTCGCGCGGAGACCTGCCGCAACAGTTCGTCCCCGGCAGCGTGCCCCAGGGTGTCGTTCACCCGCTTGAAGCCGTCGAGGTCGCAGAACAGCACCGCGTCCGGCTCCTCCTCCGGGGACGCGACCCGGCGGGTGAGCTCCTGCATGAACAACAGCCTGTTCGGTAGGGACGTCAGGCTGTCGTGGTGCACCTGGTGGCGGATCTGGGCCAGCAGGCGCGCGTTCTGCATAGCGGCCGCGGCCTGTTCCGCGATGCCCTGCAACCGCTCGTAGGCCTCCCGGTCGGGCCACCCCTCGGGCGACGGCAGCCCGTGGCTGACCGTGAGGACCCCGAGGAGCGTCTCCCCGGCCAGCAGCGGCATGGCCATCACGGCGTCGGTGTCGACCGCGGCGAGCAGCAGCCGGAGCCCCTCGCTGGCCGACGAGGTCTCCAGCAGGGTGGGTTCGTGCCGGGTGAGCATCCGCGCGAGTTCGGGGGTGTCGTCCGGTCGCAGACCGGTCTCGAACAACGCGGTGCGCTGCGCCGGATCCAGCCCGTGGGCCGCCAGGCCGCGGAGACGTCCCTGTCCGGGGTCCCAGGCGAGCACCGAGGCGCGCGGCACGTCGAGGATCGTGGGCGCCAGCTCGACGACGGCCTCAGCCACCTCGAGCTCCCGGTCCGTCTCCGCGAGCCGGTGCGCCAGGCCCAACAGGTGACGGGCACGGGCCTCCTCCCGCCGGGAGGCTTCCAGGGAGAACAGCATCTCGAGCGCGGCCGCCGCATGTGCGGCGTAGGCCGACAGCAGCTCCGCCTCGTCGGCCAGCCCGTACTGCTGCGGGTCGTAGAGGGCCGCGAGTCGCCCGTGGAAGCGTCGCGCCGTGGCGACGTCGACGGTCACGGCGTGGGGACCGAGGTCACCACCCTCGAGCAGGGTGCCTGCCCAGGCCTGCTCGGTCGCGGCATCCAGGCCGGAGCTGTGGACCAGCGGCGGCCCACCGTCCGGCCCGTGGACCGCCAGCAGATAGGCGGGCGCCACGACGGCCGCGGCCGCCCGTTCGGTGATGCGGGCGAGGGTGTCCTCGATCGCCTGGCTGCCCACCAGGTCGGACGCCGCCGACTGCAGCGCCGTCAGCTGGCCCCGCAGGGCCCGGTACTCGGGGTCCTCACCCCGCTGCCGCCGGGACCACCGTCCCAGTCGTGGTCGGCGCTGCCAGGTGACGTGGTAGACGCAGGCCTCGTGCCCGTCGGACTCGCACCGGGGGTGCGCGATGCGCGCCGGGGGTAGGGAGAACATGCTGGGGACGGTGGAGATCAGCCCCTGTGCGTACTGGCAGTCCAGGCGCGAGTGGCGGTAGCCCTCGTGCAGGCGGTAGCGGATCGTGGCGTGACCGGCCCCGGTCTCGAGCATCTCCATGGTGGAGGTGGTGGAGAACTTGGTGACCGCGGAGGGCAGCTGGCGGAACACCTGCCGTGGCGAGCCGATCGCCCGGATCAGCAGGACGATCGCCGGCGGCAGGTTGCTCTCCAGGGCCGTCGCCCCGATCAGGAACGGGGTCGCAGGGTCGTCGAACACCTCGGTGGCGGCCTCGAAGAGCCGGATGCGCGTGTCGTAGGAGAACCATCGTGCCGGGTCCTCGAGCTCCTCGGCGGTGAACGGCACCCCCGCGCGGGACAGCAGTTCTCCCACGCACCGCTCGCCCCGGTGTATCCGCACGTAGTTCACGACCAGGCCGGTGGTGGTCGAGGCCGTCTCGCGGGCTTCTTCCCGTGCCGGCGCCGGCCGCCCACCGTCCGGCGTCGACTCCCCGGCCATCGCCTGCCCCCCTGCCCTCGTCGCCACCGTCGTCGACATCCGGGCCGCCGGCTGTAGCCCCACTGGGAACGTCGCGCGATCGCCGCGCGCCCAAACAGCCGTGCGCGGCTCAGCGTAACTCGTAGTCCCGTGGCCGGGGTCGGCGCGTCTGCTTCCAGTACTCGAGCAGGGAGAACGGCCAGTTCTGCGCCGAACGTCCGGTGGCGTTCTTGTACCAACTGTTGACCCCGGGAACGCTCCAGACCCGCTGCTCGTTGCCCCGGTCGATCCAGTCGTTGTACTCGTCGTGGACCTCCGGTCGTACGTCCATCGACCGGTGCCCCTGTTCGAGCAGGAGCCGCAGGCACTCCATGACGTAGCTCACCGAGCACTCGGAGAAGTAGATGATGCTGCCGTTGATGACGATGTTGGTGTTCGGGCCGTACAGGCAGAACAGGTTCGGGAACCCCGGCACGTTGATGCCGAGATAGGCCCGTGCGTCACCGTCCCAGTGTTCGTGCAGGTCGACGCCGTCGCGGCCCACGACCCGCATCGGCGTGAGGAACCGCGAGGCCTGGAAACCCGTTCCGTAGACGATCACGTCGACCTCGTGCTCCGTCCCGTCGGCGGTGCGCACCCCGCGGGGGGTGATCTCCGCGATGTCGTCGGTGAGCAGGTCGACGTCGTCGCGCTGCAGCGTGCGCGCCCAGGTCCCGTCGTCACGGATCACCCGCTTGGCGGACGGCGGGTAGGTCGGCACGACGTCGTCGAGCAGGTCGGGCGCCTCGACGAACTCGTTGTGCAGGTGGGCGGTGAGCAGTTCCCGCAGGACGTCGTTGATCACGCCGGTCGAGCGCGGGTCGTCCCAGCCCTCGTCGATCTCGGTGGCGGCCAGCATTCCCTCGGTGTTCCGCCAGAACAACCAGAAGCGGTACCAGGAGGCGTAGGCCGGCACGTGGCGCTGGAGCCAGCGCAGCGCCTCGGGAATGTCCTGCTGGTACTCGGGGGTGGGCACGAACCAGTTCGGCGTGCGCTGGAAGACCAGGAGGCGTTCGGCCCGCTCGGCCACGTGCGGGATCAGCTGCACGGCGCTCGCGCCGGTGCCGATGACGGCCACCCGGGCACCCTCCAGCGTCACCCCGTGGTCCCACTCGGCGGAGTGGAACGCCGGGCCCTCGAAGCGGTCGCGGCCGGGGATGTCGGGGAACGAGGGGCGGTTGAGTTGGCCGACCGCGCTGATCACCGCGTGGGCCTCGAGGGTCTCCTCCCCCTCGTCGGTACGCAGGGACAGCGACCACCGCTCGCGGTCCTCGTCGTAGACGGCCTCGGTGACCTCGGTGGAGAACCGGATGTCGTCGAGGACGCCGAACTGTTCCGCGCAGCGACGAAAGTAGTCCAGCAGCACCGGCTGGGTGGAGAAGTACTGCGGCCAGTCGTGCTGGACGAACGAGTAGCTGTAGAAGTGGTTGGGGACGTCCACCCGGCAGCCCGGGTAGGAGTTCTCCAGCCAGGTCCCACCGACGTCGGGGTTCTTGTCGATGACCACCACGTCGAGCCCGGCCTGCCGGCACCGGTACGCGGCGAGCAGTCCGGACATCCCCGCGCCGACGATCGCGACCCGGAAGGACGTGTCGGGTGCGACCTCGTCCTTGTGCCACCCCGGCGCACGCGGGTCCTCACCGGCGGCGCACAGCTCCTCACGGAACAACGGGAGGTACTCCCCGACCACCGCGTCGTCGCCCACGACGAAGGTCAACAGGCGGCGCAGGCGGTCCGGGTCGACCTCGCCGGCCGGGGCGCCGGCGGCGAGATGGTCGCGCAGCGCCTCGAACGCGAGGTCGCGTGCCGTGTCGAGCTGTTCGGGCGTCAGCCCGGCGTCCGGTTCGAGCAGGCGGTCGGGGTCGGGGCGCAGGTCCTCGCGCAGCAGCGTCTCGTCGTTCGTCAGCTGCGCGACGGCCGGCAGCAGCGCGGGCACCTCCGCGCAGTCGACCGCCGCCCGGATGAGCTTCTCGTCGACGCTCATCGGCCCTCCAGCACGACGGGACGCAGCCCGGCGATGACCCGCTCGGCCTCCTCGACCATGCCGGTGACCACGTCACCCGCCCGCTCGAGCCCGTCGATCGCCCCCGCGGCCTGCCCGGCCGGGTAGAACTCTCGTGCCGGGTCGATCTGCGTCGCCTCGGGGGAACCGAGGTGGTTCGCCCCGTCCTCGATCGCACGGATCGCCTGCTGGGGGAACGCCTGCAGCTCCTCGGGGTGCTGTTCGAAGTAGCTCGTGTACTCGTTGGCGATGACCCGGCAGGTCTTGCCGGTGTAGGCCGTGGTCACCACCGTCTCGGACTCGCCGGCCTCGAGCAGCCGTTCCTTGAACCCGGCCTGGACCCGGGCCTCGTGGGTGGCCACGAACCGGGTGCCGACCCAGACCCCGTCGGCGCCGAGCGCCAGGGCGGCGGCCAGGCCGCGTCCGTCGAAGATGCCGCCGGCCGCGACGACCGGCACGTGGGCGCCGACCGCGTCGACGACCTGGGGGACCAGCGGCAGGGTGGCCACCTTGCCGGTGTGGCCACCGGCCTCGGTGCCCTGGGCGATGACGAGGTCGCAGCCGGCGTCCACCGCCCGTCGGGCGTGGTCCACCTTGCCGCACATGCTGCCGACGAGCACCCCGTTGCGGTGACAGCGCTCCACGACCTCGGCGGGGATCCCCAGCCCGGCGACGAACAGCTTGGCGCCCTCGTCGATGACCGACTGCACCCGGTCGACGAAGTCGCCGGTCATGGGGGCGAGCAGGTCGACCCCGAAGGGCCGGTCGGTCGCCTCCCGCGTCGCGCGCATCTCGACGATCATCTCCTCGGCGGGGATCGTGGTCGCCCCGAGGCAGCCGTACCCGCCGGCCTCGGAGACCGCGGCGGTCAGCGCGTGGTAGGAGACCCCCGACATCCCGGCGAGCATGACCGGATGGTCGACGCCGAGCAGTTCGGTCAGGCGCGTGCGGATCATGTCGGTTCCTCGTGTCGGGTGTCGGTCGGTGGGGCGGAGCTGACGCGGTAGGTGGGAACCTCGCCGGAGACGTGGACCGTCGCGCCCACGAGCTGGGCGCCCGCCAGCCCGGCGAGCTCGTCGGGGTTGGCGGCGGCCACCAGCCGGCGCCCGTCGGGCAGGCGCAGGTAGGCCGGCGCCGCGGTGACGGCACCCTCGCGGTCGTAGGCCACGGTGGCCGCGTCGACCACCGCGTTGCCCTCGTGGGTGTCGGCCAACTCGAGGGCGTTCGCGTCGATGGCGGCCTGCGCCCCGTCCGTGTCGCCGGCCACGAACCCCCGCGGCGGCGGGGTGGCGCCGTAGATCCCGACCGCGTGCTTGGTGGCGAACCATCCGAGCCCCGTGGCCAGACCGGTGCCGCCCTCCTCGCGCAGGACGTCGGTCAGGGTGGCGATCCCGTGGGTGGTGTAGTTGTTGCCCGGCCCGCCGAAGTAGGGCAGCCCGCCGGTGACGGTCAGGCCGCGGGGGTCGTCGACCGCCACGCCGAGTGCCTCGGTGGCGAACTCGACCGCGACGGGGAAGCAGGAGTACAGGTCGAAGCGGTCGAGGCCGTCCACCTCGATCCCGGCGGCCTCCAGCGCAGCCCCACCCGCCGCGGCGATGCCCGGGGAGCGGTCCAGCTCGGGGCGCGTGGGGACGAACCAGGCGTCGTTGGCCTGGGCTCCGGACCACACGAACACGGCCCGGTCCGCGACCCCGGCCCGGCGTGCGGCCGCCAGGGAGGTCACCAGCAGCGCGGCGCCCTGGTCCACGGCGAGCACGGCGTTCATCCGCAGGGTGTAGGGCTCGGCGGTGAGCCGGTTGTCGGACGCCGGCCGGGCGATCTCGTCGGCGGTACGGGCCGCGGGGAACCACGCCTGGGGATGCTGCGCGGCGACCTCGGTGAAGGGGGCGAGCAGTCGGCCGAGTTCGGCACGCTGCTGCTCGTGGCTCCGACCGTGGCGGTGCGCGAGGGCGGACTCCAGCATCGGGTAGACGTGTATGGGCAGCCCGAGGCCGACCGCGGCCTCCTGGGGGCTGACCCCGTCACGGCCGTCGCCCACCACGGGGTCGGGCTCGAGGTCCGCGGCCGGTGCGGTCGACGGTGCCGTCCGGGCCCGCCGCGAGGCGATGGCCTCCGCGCCCACCACGAGGGTCGTGGCCAGCCCGCCGGCGGCGATGTCGGCCGCGGCGCGGGCCACCAGCCACTGGGGGGTGTTCCCGCCGATCGTGCTCTTCTCCACCACCGTGGGCCGCAGCCCGAGACGCCGCGCGAGGGTCGCGGCGGGCGCCTTGCCCGTGGGTGAGAGCGCGTCGACGAACGACAGCCGGTCGAGGTCGTCGGCCAGCTTCGGCGCGAGGTCGAGGGCCTCGCCGGCGGCCCGGGCCGCGAGGTCGACGACGTCGACCCCGCCCCCACGCTCGACGCACTGCCCGGCGGCGACCACCACGGGGATCCTGGACTCCTGCGCCGTCTCCCCGACCTGCCTCTGTGCCATACCGCTCTCCCTCACCGGATGCGGCCACGCGCACGTCCAGCCACCCGGATGCTCGACACCGTAGGCAACGGGCGTGGCCCGCGGGCAATTTCGGGGACCAACCGGTATGCGAAATCGCCCCTCAGCGCACCAGTTTGAGGAACCGGCGGGTGCGCTCGTGAGTCGGTTCGACCAGCACCCGCCCCGGGGGGCCCTCCTCCACGACGACGCCCTCGTCCATGAACACGACGCGGTCGGCGACCTCCTGGGCGAACCCCATCTCGTGGGTGACCACCATCATCGTCATGCCCTCGTCCGCGAGGCGGCGCATCACCTCCAGGACCTCCCCCACCAGCTCCGGGTCCAGCGCCGAGGTCGGTTCGTCGAACAGCATCATGTCGGGTTCCATCGACAGGGCCCGGGCGATGGCGACCCGCTGCTGCTGCCCACCCGAGAGATGCGCGGGGTAGGCGTCGACCTTGTCGGACAACCCCACCCGCTCGAGGTTCGCCCGGGCGATGCGCTCGGCCTCGCCGCGGCGCCGGCGGCGCACCCGCCGCTGGGCGAGGGTGAGGTTGTCCAGGGCCGTCAGGTGGGGGAAGAGGTTGAAGGACTGGAACACCATCCCGATCCGGCTGCGGAGCATGTCCACGTCCGCGTCGCGATCGGTGATGTCGTCTCCCTCGATCAGCACCCGACCCGAGGTCGGTTCCTCGAGTCGGTTGACGCAGCGCAGCAGGGTGGATTTGCCCGACCCCGACGGTCCGACCACGCACACCACCTCGCCCGCGGCGACACGGAAGTCGATGCCCTTGAGCACCTCGAGCTCACCGAAGGCCTTGTGCAGATCGTGGATCTCGATCGCGTGAGGGTCCGTCGCGGACGTCGTCACCGGTGGCTCCTTGCGGATGGTCGCGGTCAGCGTGCCCGGGCGTTGCGCCGCTCGAGGACGGCGATCAGCTGCGTCAGGGGGATCGTGATCGCGACGTAGAGCAGGCCGGCCACGACCAGCGGCGTCGAGTTGTTCGTCGCGAACAGTTCCACACGGGCGAAGTTCGTCAGCTCACGGGTCCCGGCGGTCACCCCGACCAGCGCGAGCAGCGAGGTGTCCTTGATCAGCAGGACCAGTTCGTTGGTCAGCGGCGGGATCACGATCCGGAACGCCTGGGGCAGCACGACGGAGATCATCGCCCAGGTCGCGGACATGCCCAGCGACCGGGCCGCCTCGACCTGCCCCTTGGGCACCGCCTCGATGCCCGCGCGGATCGTCTCGGCGATGTAGGCCGCGGCGACGACGATCAGCCCCAGCACGCCCGCGCCGGCGATCCCACCGGGCGGCTGCCACTGGAAGGCGATGGGCACGCCGAAGGCGAACAGGAAGATCGTCAGCAGCGCGGGCAGGCCACGGAAGATCTCGATGTAGATGGTCGCCACCCACCGGTAGGGGCCCACCGGGGAGAGCTTCATCAACGCCAGCACGAGCCCGAAGAACAACCCGAAGACGAAGGCGAGGAACGTGTAGACGATGGTGTTGCGGGCCGCCAGGGTCACGACCTCGGGGAACATGCCCCGGGCCGTGTCGAGGTCGAAGAACGAACTGCGGACCGTCTCCCAGTCGGCGAGCGCCACCAGGCCGCCGACGGCCAGGACGAAGACGACGTAGAGGACGCCGCGCACGAGCTGCTGGCGGTGTCGGCGCTTCACGCTGCCTCCTCCACGTCACCCCCGGGCCGCCACCATGACGGACGGGGGGCCCGCAACGTGGCCCCCCGTCGGTCGCAACGGCATGTCGCGTCAGTCGATCGCGAAGTACTCGTCGTAGATCTCGTCGTAGGTGCCGTCGTCACGCATCTCTTCGAGCTGCTCGTTGACCGCCTCGATCAGGGCGTCGTTGTCGACGGCCGCGGCGAAACCGTACTGCTCGTCGGTCTCGAAGGTCTCGACCACCTCGAACCGGTCGTCCTCCTCGGCCTGGTCGAGGTTGACCGGCAGATCCTGCAGGCCCGCGGCGACCTGACCCGCGAGCATCGCGGTGTAGATGTCGGGCCCCTGGTCGAGCTCGACGACCTCGGTGTCGTCGGGCGCGTTCTCCTCGGCGAAGGCGGCCCCGGTGGTCTGGCCCTGCACGCCGAGCGACTCGCCCGCGAGGTCCTCGAGGGCAGAGATGTCGGAGTCCTCGAGGACGATCAGGCTCTGCTCCGCCTCGTAGTAGGGGTCGGAGAAGTTGAGGTTCTGGGCCCGCTCCTCGTTGATCGTCATCGCCGAGGCCGCGAGGTCGCACTGCCCGGCCGTGAGCGTGGCGCCGGAGGCCAGGCCGTCGAAGCCGGCCTCGGTCACGACCAGTTCGAGGTCGAGCCGGTCGGCGATCTCCTGCACGAGATCGATGTCGAAGCCGCTGTAGCCACTGGGCGCCTCGTCGTCCTCGAACTCGAACGGCGGGTAGGGCACGTCGGAGCAGACCGTCAGCTGACCCTCCGAGACCAGGTCGAGTTCGCCCGCGGCGACCTCGTCGTCGCCGTTGCCACCGTTGTCGCCGTCGTCGTCGGCGCCGTTGCAGGCGGCCAGGGCCAGGGCAAGGGCGGCGAACGTGGCGGTGGCACGGGTGGCCGGGGTCGGTCGTGAGCGCATGGGTGAGCGTCCTGGTGGTGGTCTCGGGATGTCCGCAGGAGGTCGCGGAGCCGGCGCGGGATACTACCCGCCACGTCGGGCATCTAGACTAACGGGCGCGAGCTTCGGCGACCCACCGACGGGGTCGCCGACGTCCGGCGACGGGGGCGACGCCCCGCCACCCCGAGCGACGAGAACCGATCGGAGGTTTCGTGGTCGACGACGCCGCGTTGCGCAATGCGACCCGGGACTACGCACGCCGGATCGCGGACACCTACGACCTCGGTCACGCCCTCTACAGCGTCACCGACCACAGCCTGCAGATCCTCGGCTGCGACGGTGCCGGCGTCTCCGTGGCCGACCCCGAGGGCCGACTGCGGTTCATCACCGCGACGGAACAGAGCGTCGTGCGCATCGAGGAGGAACAGGCCGTCGCGCAGGAGGGCCCGTGCTTCGAGGCCTACGAGAGCGGCCAGGTGGTGGTGACCGGCGATCTCGAACAGGAGCAGCGCTGGGAGCGCTACCGCAGCACGGCGCTCGACGCGGGTTTCCGTGCGGTGGCGGGCGTGCCCATGCTCGTCGGCGACGTCCGGATCGGGGCGATGAACCTCTACCGCCAGCAGCCCCACGAGTGGTCCGAGGAGGAGCTCGAGGTCGCCCAGCTGCTCGGGGACATGGCCAGCGGCTACATCTCCAACCACCGCACGCTCCAGGCCTCCCAACGGCTCGCCGAACAGCTCCAGGAGGCACTCGACAGCCGGGTGATCGTGGAACAGGCCAAGGGGGTCCTGGCGGTCCAGCACGACAGCTCCGTGGCGGACGCGTTCCAGCTGTTGCGCTCCTATGCCCGAAGCAACGGCCGCCGACTGCACGAGGTGGCTCGCGAGGTCGTGGAGCACCGGCTCCAGCTGTGAGCGTGGTCCACGACCGGCCGCGGGTTCAGTTGGGCCGGCGGCCGTAGTCGGCCTCGTCCAACGGATCGACCATTGAACGCAGGACCTCGTCCCCACGGTGGCCGTACAGGCCTCTCAGGATGGCGCTGAAGGCCTCCGCACTGGGCCGGCGCGCCGGGTCCGGGTCGGTGGCCGCGGCGAGCTCCTCGCGGAGACAGTCGCTCGCACTGGTCCCCAGCGGCAGGCCCGGGATCGAGCCGAGCACCCGGTCCAGGAGACCGTCCTCGCCCGTCGCCGCATCGTGCGCGCCGTCGAGGGCCTTCAGCAGCGTGCGGCCCAGCGCGTACACGTCGGACCGGTCGGTGGTCAGCGCACCGGTCTCGAGCTCGGGGGCGAGGTAGCTCTCGGCCCCGTAGTCGTGGTCGGCGAGAGGGGGCCGTTCCGGGTCGGGGATGCGGGCGGAGCCGAAGTCCACGATCCGGACCCGTCCGTCCCGACCGACGAGGAGGTTCCCGGGCCGCACGTCGCGGTGGATGATGCCCTCGGCGTGAGCGACGGCGAGCCCCGCGGCGGCCTGGTGGCCGACGGTGGCCACGGCGACGGGCTCCAGCGGGCCGTCCTCCATGAGCCTGGCGAGACTGGGCCCGTCGACGTACTCCCCCACGGTGTAGGCGAGATCGTCGTGCACGGCGACGTCGAAGAGGTTCGCCACGTGCCCGTGGCTCAGCCGGGCCGCCGCGAGTGCCTCGAGCCGGAAGCGTTCGAGGACCTGGGGGTCCTGACGCACCCGCGGGTGCAGCACACGGATGACCACGACGCGATCGAGTTGCTGGTCCTCACCACGCCAGACCTCGGCAATTCCGTCGTCACCGAGTCGTCGGCCGAGGCGGAACCGCCCGTCCAGTGTGACGGACTGCTCGAGCTCGACCGATCGGTGCCGGTCCTCACTGATGGTCAAGAGGGGTCCCCTGGTGATCGGACGCACGCACGGGCATCGCAGGCACTGCAGGGACCGGGCAGTGTCGCGCGAGGTTACCGCACCTCCGGCCCGTCGACCGGTGTTGCGCCGCACCGGAACTGCCCCGCGTGTCCCGGCCCGGTTCCGGTGGCGCGCCGGCAGGGGCAACGCGGAATCGTCTACCTTGGCGGGGACGCACGCCGACCGTTCAGCGAGCACCCGGTCGACCCGGTCCCCGCCCGCCACACCGCACCACGTCGAAGGATCACTGATGGGCAAGCTCTCCCCCCGCATCACGCCCGTTTCCGATGCCGTCGCCACCCGGGGAGAGGGCGTGTGGCTCGAGACCACCGACGGCCGGCGCTACCTCGACTTCACGGCCGGTATCGGCGTGACATCCACGGGCCACGCCCACCCCAAAGTCGTCGAAGCCGTGCGCGAGCAGGCCGGGCGGATCCTGCACAGTCACTACAACGTGGTGCAGCACGCGCCCATGCACGAGCTCACGGAACGCCTGGCCGACAAGATGCCGGCGGGGCTCGACACGCTCTTCTACTCCACCGCCGGCACCGAGGCGGTGGAGTCGGCGATGCGCATGGCCCGCCAGTACACGCAACGCCCCCGGATCATCGCCATGCAGGGCGGGTACCACGGCCGCACGGTCGGCAGCGCCGCACTGACGACGTCGGGGACGGCGTTCCACGCCGGCCTGCAGCCGCTGATGCCCGGCGTCGCCTTCGCGCCGTTCCCGCACGCCTACCGCTACGGCTGGGACGCCAAGGCCACCACCGAGTTCTGCCTGCAGGAACTCGATCACCTGCTGGCGACCCAGTCCTCGCCCGCGGACACGGCCGCGATCCTGGTGGAGCCGATCCTCGGCGAGGGCGGCTACGTCCCGGCCACCGACGGGTTCCTCGAGGGACTGCGCGAGCGGTGCGACGCCCACGGGATGCTGCTGATCATGGACGAGGTCCAGTCGGGCGTGGGGCGCACGGGGCGGTTCTGGGGCCACCAGCACCACGACGTGGTCCCCGACATGATCGTGACGGCCAAGGGGCTGGCCAGCGGCGTGCCGATCTCGGCGGTGGCGGCATCCTTCGAGGTCATGGACGGGGCCTGGGCCGGCTCACAGGGCGGCACCTACGGCGGCAATGCCCTGGCGTGCGCGGCGGCGCTCGCCACCCTCGACGTCATCGAGGAAGAGGGGCTGATGGACAACGCGGCCCGACGCGGCGAGCAGCTGCAGGCCCGGCTCCGGTCGCTGGCCGGCGAACACGCCAGCATCGGCGACGTGCGCGGTCGGGGCCTGATGGTGGGCCTGGAACTCTCCGACGAGGACGGCAACCCCGCGCCGTCGGTGGCGGGCGCGGTGCACCGCGCGGCGGAGGAGCGGGGCCTGCTGCTGCTGATGTGCGGCCCCTACAAGAACGTCATCCGCTTCGTTCCCGGCCTGGTGGTCGACGAATCGGAGATCGACCGGGCCGCCGACATCGTCGCCGAGGCCTTCGACACGGTCGGCGATGCCTGAGGGGCCTCTCCGGCCGCCGCGTCAGCGGCACTCCCCGTCGGCGGTGACCGGCAGGTCGTCCTCGTCGGCGACGACACAGGCCTGCTGGGTCTCCCCCAGCGCCTCGACGGTGACGGCCAGACCGGTCCCCGCCGCGGTCTCGACGACCTCGACGTCGAGACCCTCGGCGCGGTCGACGCCGAGATCGTCGACGAAGGCGCCGAGCCGGTCGGGCTCCCAGCGGGCCTCGTCCTCCTCGAGCGTCTCGATCAGCAGGAGCTTGGCGACTTCCTGACCGGCGACGTCGTCGACCGGCACGTCGAGACCCGCGGAGGCCTCTGCGAGCGGGCCGGCGCTGATCGCACCGACGGCGACGATGGCGGCGAGGAGGGCGAGAAGGGTGCGCACCGGGATGCCTTCGGGCTACACGATCGGGTTGTGGCTGACGAGCTGCAGCTTCGAGCCTGCGTCCCGGGCGACGCAGCAGAGAGGCTGACCGGACTGCCCCGGCCGTTGCCGCGCGCCCCGTCCGAACGTGGGTGGGCGCGCCTCCGCCGTCTCGCTCGCGCCGGGCCACCGTCGTCGGGGACACCTACCCTCGCGCACTGCCCGGGCCGACCTCGACAAGGAACCTGCGGTGGATCTCCAAGCCCTCGGTCGCGGGCTCGCCCGACGGTGTCCGGCCTGCGGCGGACGAGGCCTGTTCGCGAGCTACTTCACCCTGCACGAACACTGCCCCACCTGCGGCCTGCGCTTCGAGCGTGAGGACGGCTACTGGCTGGGTGCGATGATCGTGGCCATCGGGGTCGTCATCGCACTGTTCGCGCTCGTCTTCCTCGGAGGGGTCCTGCTCACCTGGCCCGACGTGCCCTGGACCGCCCTGCTGATCGCCACCGTGCTCCTGAACGGCCTCGTCCCCGTCGTCCTCTACCCCTGGTGCATGACCGCCTGGATGGGGCTGCACCACGCCTTCGTCCCCGGCAACCGCCACGAGACCGAGCGACCGCGCTGACCACCCCCGCCCCGGACGGATGGCCGGGGAGGGCGTGGCCGTCACCGCGTACGGTCGGTCGTCAACGCCGCACGATGCCCCGGACCTCGGCATCGACCACGTGGACGACGTGCCGAGCCGAGGACGCACCGTGACCGCACCATTCCGCTGCTGCAACGAGACCTACACCCGCGACGAGCACGGCGTGTGGCGCTACCCCTGGGGGGCGCCCGTGCCCGGTGCCCAGGACCTCACCCTCTCCCTGGCCCGCCGACTCGGCCTCGCCGAGCTCCCGGTCGACGGTGGTGCGGGGGCCGAGGTGGCCCGTGGGGCGGCATCCGGCTCCGACGGTCCTGCGACCCAGCAGGTCGCGGTGGTCGAGGTCGACGGTGAACAGGACATGGTCGTCGCCATGCTGGCGCCGGAACTCAATGCGGAGCTGATGCTGACCGTCGCCGACATCGCCGAGGCGGCCGGGGTCACCAAGGCCACCATCGACAGCTACCGCTACCGCGGCTACCTCCCCGAGCCGCAGGTGGTCCGGGCCCGCACCCCCCTGTGGTCGCGGCCGGTGATCACGCACTGGCTCCAGCAGCGTCCCGGGTGTGGCTGGCGCACGGACGTCTACGGGGCACGGCGCGAGGCCGTGCGCCGCATGCCGGTGACGGGCAACCGCCGGCCCAGCGGCCGCGGGTGACGTCGACCACGGCCACACGACGGGTCGGGGCCGGTTGCGCTACCCGTCGGCCGCCGGTAACCCGGAGTGGTGATCCCGTTCGACCTGACGGATCCGCGGCGAAGGAGCAGAGCATGGCCACGTGCACGGTGTGCGGCAACGACTACGACAAGGCCTTCGAGGTACGGGCCGGCGGTGACGCCCACGTCTTCGATTCGTTCGAGTGCGCGATCCACCTGCTCGCCCCGAACTGTGCGCACTGCGGCGTGAAGGTGGTGGGCCACGGCACGGAGGTCGAGGGACGCTTCTACTGCTGCGCCCACTGTGCCCGGCAGGGTGGCGGCGCCGAACTGACCGACTCGGTCTGACCGACGGGGCTCCGGCGGGTGACCGGTGCCGTTCGACGACGGTGAGCGGACCGGGTCAGCGCTTGGCGTCCCGGTCCGGGCGCACGGTCGCCCGACGTCCCTTGATCGTCGTCGTGCGCAGCGTACGGATCACCTCGTCGGCCGCCCCCGCCGGCACCTCGACCAGGGAGAAGTTCGGGGTGATCTCGATGTTGCCGACGTCGCGGCCGGACAGCCCCGACTCGTTGGCGATCGCGCCGACGAGGTCCTTGGGCCGGATGCCCTGGCTGCGGCCGGCGCCGATGTAGATCCTGGCCATGTCGGTGGCCGGCCCCGGCCGGCCGCCGCCGGCGCGCTTCCCGCCGCCCTTGCCGCCGGCGCCGCCACCCGCCTTGGCGTCGTCGAGGCGGATCTCCGGCAGCTCGGTCTCGTCGTCCTCGCCGCCCCGCACGGTCTCGTAGGCCAGGGCGACGGCCGCGAGGGAGAGCTCGAACTGGTCGAACTCGTCCCCCAACGACTCGAGGACCCCGCGGAACCGGTCGAGGTCGTCCTCGGCAAGGAGGCGGTCGCGTAGAGCCTCGCGCGTGAGCTCGAGGCGCCGGGCACGCAGGTCGGCGACCGTCGGGATCGACTCGACCTCCAGGCGCTGGCCGGTGTGACGCTCGATCGCCTTCACCAGGCGCTGCTGGCGCGGTTCGACGAGCGTGATGGCCACACCCTCACGGCCCGCCCGTCCCACGCGACCGATCCGGTGGACGTAGGACTCCGGCGCGGAGGGGACGTCGTAGTTGATCACGTGCGTGAGGTGGTCGATGTCGAGGCCCCGCGCGGCGACGTCCGTGGCGACCAGCAGGTCCGCCGTCTCGGCCCGCAGGCGGTCCATGACCCGGTCCCGCTGCTCCTGGCTCATCCCGCCGTGCAGCGCTTCGGCCCGATAGCCGCGGCCGTTCATGATCTCGGTGAGCTCGTCGACCTCGTTGCGCGTCCCGCAGAACACGATCGCGGCCGTCGGCGCCTCGACGTCGAGGACCCGGCCGAGCGCGGCCGGCTTGTGCTTGCGCGACGCGACGTAGGCGCTCTGGCGGACCGCGGGGGTGTGCCGCGCCCCGGCGTCCTCGCGTCCGATCGTGACCCGCACCGGATCGTGTAGGTAGCGCCGCGCGAGCCCGTCGATCCGGGCGGGCATCGTGGCGGAGAACAGCAGGGTCTGATGGTGGTCGGGCGTCGCACTGAGGATGGTCTCGAGGTCCTCGGAGAAGCCCATGTCGAGCATCTCGTCGGCCTCGTCGAGGACGACGACCTGGAGGGCGTCGAGAACCAGGGTCCCCCGTCCGATGTGGTCCACGGCACGACCCGGCGTCGCGACGACCACGTCGACCCCCCGCTGCAGCTCCTTCAGTTGGCGCCAGATCGGCTGGCCGCCGTACACCGGCAGCACCCGGGCACCCAGGCCGCGGCCGTAGGTGTGGATCGCCTGGGAGACCTGCATCGCCAGTTCACGGGTTGGCACGAGCACCAGCGCGACCGGCCGGGGGCCCCGCTCGCCCTCACCGAGGCGTTCGAGGAGCGGCAGCGCGAACGCCGCGGTCTTCCCGGTCCCGGTCGCCGCCTGCCCCTGGAGGTCGCGCCCCTCCAGCAACGGCGGGATGGCCTCACGCTGGATCGGCGTGGGCTCCTCGTAGCCCAGCTGCACGAGCGCGCTCAGCACCTCGTCGCGCAGCGGAAGGTCGTCGAACCGGAAGCCCTCGTCGGGGCCCTCATCGTGTCCACTCATCATGCACTCCTCGTGGGGTGCAGTATGCCGGTCTCACCGTGCGGTCCCGATTTCGCGGGGCCCGCGCCGTGCGTGGGACGGGCACGGGCAGCGCGGGTCGCCTCCGGGCGCAGGAATCGCGTGCCCGGACGGCGAAGCCAGAGGCATGACGCCGTCGGCATCCCTGGCGGCTCTCCGTGACCACCACCGCGACAGAGGTCCCACCATGACGCTCCGTCTACGTGCTGCCGTCAGTGCCCTCGCCCTTGCCGTCCCGCTGCTGGTCCCCGCCACGGCTCTGGCCCACGAGGGCAGTGTGAAGACCACCGCGACCGGGGCGCCAATCGCCCCCGCCGAGGACGGTGAGGGCAGCGACAACATGGAGTTCATCACCAACCTCGAGTTTCCGGTCGAGGTCGAGGGTGGCAGCTTCCGCGCCACCGACCTCGACTTCCACGCCTACCGGGTCAACGCCCAGGGCAAGGTGCTCCCCCCGGGCGCAAGGGGCGGCGAGGAACGCGAGTTCGCGTTCGTCGGCACCGCGCTCAACGGGCTGCAGGTCGTCGACATCACCGACCGGGAGGACCCCGAACTGGTCGCCCGCTACGACTGCCGCATCTCCCAGTCCGACGTGTACGTCTTCGAGCAGGGCGATCGGGTGCTGGCCGCCTACTCGCTGGACGCCGTGAGCCAGAACCAGCCCGAGGACTCGGACTGCCACGTCGACAACGGCGTCACCGATCCCGACGAGCGCGGGACGTTCCTCATCGACGTCACCGATCCCTCTGCACCCGAGTCCGTGAGCTTCCTGCCGATGCGCAAGGGCACCCACCAGGTGACCGTCCACCCCAGTGGTGACTACGTCTACAACTCGGCTGCCGTCGTGGTCACGACCCGGCCGGGCAGCATCGAGGTCTACGACATCACGGACCCGGGCGATCCGGAGATCGTGGACGAGATCGAGCTGATCACCGGCCTCGACTCCCACGACCTGACCTTCAACGAGGACGGCACGCGCCTGTACTCCGCGGCACTGACCCACTCGTTCGTGATCGACACCTCCGACCCGACGGACAACGAGATCGTGTCGCGGATCTTCGATCCGGCGATCAACATCCACCACGACGCCCACGCGGTGACGGTCGACACGCCCTACGGCGAGCGCGACTTCATGTTCATCGGCGACGAACTCGCCGGCGCCATCGGCACCGGCACCTGCCCAGGCGGGGGTGTGCACGTCTATGACATCACGGGCGAACTGGAGCAGGCCCCGGTCAAGGTCGGCGCGTTCTTCATCCCCGAGGTCCGCTCCAGTGGCGGCCTCGAGACCTGCACCGCCCACGTCCTGGACATCCAGGAGGACGAACAGCTCATCTCGATCGCCTGGTACAACGCCGGCGTGCGCGTCCTGGACTTCTCGGGCCTGGCGGATCTCGGCCCAGCGGGGCTCTCGCTCGGTCTCTCACCGTTCCTCGGCGGAAGCCTCACCCCCGGTATCCAGGAGGTCGGCCACTTCCGTTTCCCCGACTCCAACCTGTGGTCCGCGAAGGTGCCCGAGGTCGAGGAGGACGGCTCGTTCTACATCTACGGCGGCGACATCGACCGCAGCCTCGACGTCTTCCGCTACCTCGCCGACGCGGACGCGCAGGAGGACGGGGGCCGCTGGGTGACTCCCTCGGTCGCGTTGAGCCTCGCACCGATCACGGGCACGGCGATCCCCGAGGACGGCGGCAGCGACGGCTGGAAGCAGATGTTCGCGGTGCCCAACTGAAGCGACCGACGGGGCCCGGACACCGGCTGGTGGGCGTTCCCACTCAGCCCGGTCCGGGCGCCCCGGCGTTTTCGTCGACGGGCCCATCATTGCGGAGCAGTGCGCTGAGGTCCTCCTTGGTGAGGCCTGCCGGTCGTGTGGCGGCGAGGAAGCGCTGCAGCGAGGCGCCCACCCGTCCGGGCGCCTCGACGTGCGGGAAGTGCCCGGCGCCGGGGACCACCTCGAATTCACTGTCGGGCACCGAGGCGTGCGCTTCGAGGCCGTGGGACCTTGGGATGATGCGATCGCGCTCGCCCCACAGGATCAGGGTGGGCACGTGCGTGGCGAGGTAGAGACGGTCGTTCGCGGAGACGCGCTGGCCACGTGGCCCGATGTTCGTGCGCACCGTGCCGAGGAAGGCCCGTCGGACGTCCGGGTCCGCCAGCCCGGCGATACCGCGTTGGGCCTCCTGGATGTCGGTTCCCACCCGGACACCCAGCCGGGCGAGGACCCGGCCGAGCCCCGCCGCCCCACGGGTGACGCGATCGTGTGAGATCCCACGGATGACCAGATCGGCGCCCGGGAGGGCGGCGGCCCGCAACAAGGCACTGACGTCGCTGCCGAGGCCACCACTGTCGACCAGCACCAGCCGGTCGAGGTAGGCGGGGAACTGGTAGGCGAACTGCAGGGCCACCCCTCCCCCCAGCGAATGGCCCACCACCGTGCCACTGTCGATCTCCAGCGCGAGCAGGAGGTCGCGCAGGGCCGAGGCGTACGAACCCATGGAGTGGTCGCCCGGCGGGTTGGCCGAGCCGCCGTGGCCCGGCAGGTCGGGCGCCAGCACGCGGTAGCCGTCCAGCAACGGCGCCAGCGACGACCAGGTGGTCGAGTCCTGGGAGATGCCGTGGACCAGCAGGAGGCACGGCCCCTCCCCCTGGGTGCGGTACACCAGTTCGCGTCCGTGGAGCGTCACTGAGTCCAGGTGCACGTCACGACCTCGAAAACGGTTGCGGGGGCTGCCCGGCGGCCGGGGAACCCCGGACTGGCTGGCACGGTCACCGAATTGCTGCCCGGCGCGAACGGCCCGAGGTGCCCGTTTTCACGGGCGGAACGTCGTCCGGGCCGGTAGGGGTGAAAGCGCCCGGGCAGTCGTGGCCGTCGGGCCATCCCGGTGCCGGGCCGTCCCGAACAACCATCGTAGGCTCCCGACGGCGCCGGAGGCCGGGGCCGCACCCGGCCAGCTGCCGGTGGCACGGACCAGGGACAAGGGGCATCGGTGGGATCGTGGCTGGCGGACCTCGTCCCGCGGCGCCCGGTGGTCGTGCTCGTGGCCACGCTGCTGTTGACCGTCGTCTTCGGTGGGTTCGCGAGCCAGTCCGTGGTCGAGGACGGCGTGGCGGTCGACAACCGTCTCTCCGAGGCCCAGGAGCTGCTCAGCGAGAGCTTCGGCGACCCACGTGCCGTCTCCCAGGTGCTCTTCGAGACCACCGACGGGTCCGAGGTGCGTTCGAGCGACGCGCTGGCGGTGACCCGTGAGATCCGGGCACGCATCGAGGACGGCCCGATGGCCGACACGCTGCTCGAGCGGGACGACCAGCCACCGTTGCTCGGCTTCCTGACCCCTGCCGAGACCCTCGTCACCGAACGCGACCTCGAGGTCGCCGACCTCGGTGACGCGGACGTGCGCGACCTGCAGCGGGACGCGGAGCAGGACCTGCCCGACGAGGTCACCGCACAGATCGCGCCCCTCCTCGCCGACGGCGACCCGCCGACCGCCGGGCTGCTGTTGGTCTTCCAGGACGCCGAGGGACTCTCCGAGGAGGAACTGCTCGAACAGCAGCGCGACCTCGCGGCACTGGTCGGGCAGGTCCCGACGCCGGAGGGTCTGCAGGTCTCGGCGCTGTCGTTGGAACTGCTGCTGGAGAACGACGACATCGGCGCCGAGGTCGGCCGACTGTTCGGCACGGCGTTCCTCATCATCGCCTTCGTGCTCGGCCTGATGTTCTGGACCCGCCCGCCCCCGGGGCAGCGGCTGCGGGTCCTGCGGCGCACCGCCGCGGACGTGGGCCTGACGCTACTGACGATCCTGTTCGCGATCGTGTGGATGCAGGGCACCGGGGTCCTGCTCGGCCCCGACTACGCCGGGCTGATCGGCTACTTCGACTCGCAGACCCAGATCGTGCCGATCCTGATCGCGGCGCTCGGTGTCGACTTCGCCGTGCACCTCACGGCGCGATACCGCACAGAGACCGGCGCGTCGCGGGACCCGGGGCGCGGCTACCGACGGACGTTCGCCACGGTGGGCGTGGCGCTGCTCCTCGACGCCGTCGCGACGGCGATCGGGTTCCTCACCAACCTGTTCAGCCCGGTCGACTTCCTCGCCACCCTCGGGGTGCTCGCCGCCAGCGGCATCATGGCGGCCTTCGTGCTCACGATGACGTTCCTGCCCGCCGTTCGGGTCCTGCTCGACCGGCGGGCGCAACGACGCGGCCTGCTGCCGGCGTCGACGTTGGAGGCATCGGGCCACTCGGCGCTCCCGCGGGCCATGGAACGGACCGTGTGGCTGGCGGAGCGTGCGCCGGTCGCGACGCTGGCCGTGGCCGTCGCACTCACCGGCGTCGGCATGTACGGCTTCACCCAGCTCGACAGCCGCTTCGAACTGACCGATTTCGTGCCTCGGGACGACCCACAGCTGGCGACCTTCCAGACCCTCGAGGAGGAGTTCGGGGGAGGTTTCGGTCAGACCACCGAGGTCCTGCTGACCGGCGACCTCGCCGCACCCGCCTCGCACGACGCGCTGGTGGCCTCACTGGACCGGGTCGCCGACGTCGACGGCGTCGAGACGATCGACGGTGAGGCCGACGGCACGACCCTCGTCTCCGTCCTCCGCCAGGTGCCACGCCAGGGTGACGAGCTGCGCTCCGAGCTCGGCGCCGACGGCCTGCGCGAGGATCTCACCGTCGAGGACGACGCGGACGTCGACGGCATCTACCAACGACTCCTCGACGAGGTCCCCAGCGCCGAGGAGGTCCTGGCGGACACCGGGGACGGTTGGATCGGTCGGGCCGAACTGCGAACCAGCGTCAGCCAGGGCGAGGCACTCCGCCTGCGCGACGACCTCCGGGACGCATTCGGGCCACTGCGGGAGACCGGTGTGTCGGTGGTGGCCACGTCCGACGAGCTCGTCCAGGCCAGTGTCAGCGAGGAGATCGAGAACGCGCAGCTGGTCTCCATCCTCGTGGCGCTCGGCGCCGTGATGCTGTTGCTGGCGCTGGTC
>SLRZ01000248.1 GCA_007130695.1 Nitriliruptoraceae bacterium | reverse complement strand
CCCGGACAGGGTGCACGGCCCTGCCAGGCCCTACCCTGGGATACGTCGGTTCCGGTGACGTGGACCGCGACGTGGATGGAGCGTGCGTGTGGCGTGAGGGGTACGTGCCCGGAGGGGACACCCGGTTCTTCGTACGCGCGCTCGGGCACGGCGATGACCTGGCGGTGCTGCTGCACGGCTGGCCGGAGGACGGCTCGAGCTGGCGACGCGTGGCGCCCCTGCTCGTCGACGCCGGCTACCGGGTCGTGTGTCCGGACCTGAAGGGGTTCGGGCTGTCGGACACCCCCCACAAGGGCTACGACGCCCAGACGCTGGCGGACGAGATCAGCCAGTTGATCCGCAACCTGCATGTGCGCAAGGCGGTCCTGGTCGGCCACGACTGGGGCGGCGCCGTGGCCCTGGCGACCGCGTTCCGCCATCCGGGCCGGGTCCGAGCCCTGGTCGTGGCCTCCTCCCCGTTCCGTCAACTCGATCTGCGACGGTCCTGGCACATCCCGCTGTGGAACGTGCCGCTGGCACCCGAGGTGGCGTTCAAGGTGGCGGCGAAACCGTTGGTGGTCGCAGCCGTCCGCCATGCCGCCGTCGCCGACGAGGCCTTCACCGACGAGATCCTCGAGGGGTACGCGGAGGCCGTCTCCCGCGATCCTGCCGCGTGGCTGGCCTACTACCGCACCCTCTCCCGCCGGGCCGTCGTGGCGTGGGCGATGCGCCGGGTCCGCGACCGCGCCGGCTTCCTGCCCGACCCGCCCGGCCCCCACTACCTGCGGGTCCCGGCCTCGGTGCTGTGGGGGGAGCTCGATCCGGTCACCCCGTTCCACCTGGCCTCACGGGTGGCGCACGATCTCGATGCGCGGTTGGTGCCGCTGCCCGGCGTCGGCCACTTCGTCCACGAGGAGGACCCCCTCGCGGTCGCCCGGGCCATCATCGACCTCGCGGGCACCGGCCGCGGCAGCAGTGTCCCGACGGGGTCCTCACGGGCGGGATGACGGACGGCTCCACCCGCAGCCGGGCGATAGCCTCTGTGGACCGGCGGCCGGACGTGCAGGAGGCCCCGCCCCCACGTCGCGACGCGGCAGGAGCCGTCATGACCGACCCGAACGCCGAGGAGCGCGATGTCGATCGCGCCGACGGCATGATGAACCGGATCGCCAAGGGCGGGCCCGTCGCCACGGTCCTGATCGTGTTCGCCGTCATCCTCATCGCCGCCTGGCTCATCGGGCTGTTGCGCTGAGGCCCCGCACCCTCCCCAACGCAGTGGTCTTCGACTGTGACGGCACGCTGGCCGACACGGAACCACTGGCCGACCTCGCCTGGCGTGAGGCGCTTGCGGGGCTGGGCTATCAGGCCACCGACGAGGATTTCCGCGCGGTCGTGGGCCACCCCTACCCGCACACGTTCGAGTACTTCGCACGCCGCGCCCCCCTCGGCGACCCGGAGGAGTTCCGGCCGCGGGTACGCACCCGCTTCCAGCGCCTGCTGCGCGATCGGTTGCAGCTCCACGCCGACGCCGAGTCGACCCTGCGCGAACTCGCCGCGCACCGCGTGCCGCTGGCCATCGCCTCGTCCTCCACCCACGACCACGTCGCCCACATCATCGAGCGCTTCGGCCTCGACGACCTGGTGGGTGTCGTGATCGGTGCGGACGACGTGGAACGGCACAAGCCGGACCCCCAACCCTACGTTGCCGCCGCCTCCGCACTCGGGGTCGACCCCGGCGACTGCGCCGCGGTCGAGGACACCCCGGTCGGCGTGGACGCCGCGACGGCGGCCGGGATGTTCACCGTGGCGGTCCTGCGGGGCAGCTTCGGGCCCGACGAGTTCGCGGCCGCGCACCGGGTGGTCGAGCGGGTCACCGTCGCCTCGGTGTCACCTGCTCCGTAGGCTCGCGAGGACGACGACCCGAAAGTGCGCCGTGGAATTCCTGAGTGACTCCGATGCCGTCGATGTGGGGCTGCTGCTCCTGCGTGTCCTGGTCGGGGTGACCTTCTCCCTGCACGGCTTCCAGAAGCTGTTCGGCTGGTTCGGCGGTGGCGGGCTCGAGGGGACCGCCGCGTGGTTCCGCTCCCTGGGCTTCGGTGACGGACGGGCGTCGGCGGTCATGGCCGGCGGTGCGGAGATCGCCGGCGGGCTGGGGCTCGCGCTGGGCCTGCTGACCCCGGTGGCCGCGGCCGTCATGATCGGTGCCATGACCACGGCAGCGTTCGTGAACAACGCCGACGGGGGGTTCTGGTCGGTCTCCAAGGGCTGGGAACTGAACGGCTACCTGATCGTGGTCGCCACGGCCCTCGCGGTCACCGGCCCGGGTCGCTACTCCCTCGACGCGCTGGTGGGGATCGGGGATCTGTCCGGCGTCGTGGCGGGGTTGGCGGCGCTGATCATCGGTGGCCTGGCCGGGTGGCTGCGCTGGGTGACCCGGGACGTGGCCGAGGGGTGACGTCGACGTGCCCGCCACGTGAGCGTGCGTGACCCGACGTCGACCGCGTGCCATGCTGGTCGACGGACGAGATGGGAAGGAAGCCGGTGGGACGGATCGTGGCGGGCGTCGACGGCTCGGAGCAGTCACGTCGGGCCCTGCAGTGGGCGGTGGACGAAGCCGCCGTGCACGGCTCCAGCGTGGAGGCCGTCTACGTCTTCGAGCACACCCCCTCGTGGCAGATGTACGCCTACGGGGAGGGGGTGCCGGTCGCGGGGGAGGAGTGGACCCGTGAGAACCGGGAGCAGACCACCCGGATCGCCGAGGCCCTGGCCGACGAGATGATCGCGGCGCTGCACAACCCGTCGCGGGTGCCGGTCGAGGGTGTGGTCGTCGAGGACCGCCGGCCCGCACGCGCACTGGTCGAGCGCTCCCGGACCGCGGACATGCTCGTCATCGGATCCCGTGGCCGGGGAGGGTTCGCGGGGCTCGTGCTCGGGTCGGTGGGCCAGCAGTGCGCCCAGCACGCCGAGTGCCCGCTGGTGATCCTGCGGCACAACCCCGACGAGCAGGACTGACGCTGCCTATCCTCCCGCCACGGCAGCGGGGAACGAGGGAGCAGCGATGACGTCGGTGGCACAGCGACGACTCACACGGTCCGAGGCGGACGTCGACCGGGTGACCGAACGCCTCGAGCGCGACGGCTTCGCGATCGTCGAGGGCTTCCTCTCGCAGGAGGAGGTGGCCGCCAAGCGGGCGGACCTGCGACGCGTGCTCGAGGAGGTGCCCGCGGGACGGAACGAGTTCGAGGGGTTCGACACCCGCCGGATCTACGCGTTCTTCGCCAAGACCCGGTCCTTCGACGCGGAGGCGATCGACCCGCTGGTGCTCGGCGTTCTCGAGCGCACGCTGGGTCCCGCCCAGCTCAGCGCACCCGTGGGGATCTCCATCGGCCCCGGTGAGTCTGCGCAGCCGTTACACCGGGACGACGGGATCTACCCCCTGTCCGACCCCAAGCCCGAACTCGTCGTGAACACGATGTGGGCGCTGGACGACTTCACCGAGGCCAACGGTGCGACGCGGGTGGTGCCCGGCAGCCACCGGTGGTCGGGGCCGCCCGACACGGAGCCCGAGACGGTCGCGGCGGTCATGCCGGCCGGGTCGGTGATGTTCTTCCTCGGCAGCCTGCTGCACGGCGGCGGGGCGAACACGACCGACCGGGCCCGCCTCGGGGTGATCCTGCACTACTGCGCCGCATGGCTGCGACCCCAGGAGAACCACGTGCTCGGCGTGCCCCGGCGCGTCGTGCGTGACCTGCCCGAGCCGCTCCAGGAACTGCTCGGCTACGGGGTCTACGGACCGTTCGTCGGCAACGTCGACGGGCGCCATCCCCGCAAGTACCTCACGACCGAACCGTCGTGAGCCCTGTCCAGCGTCGGGCCTACTCGACGGCGTCGCTGCTCGACGTGGCGGTGCGGGTGTTCAACGAGCGAGGCTACGACGGCACGTCGATGGGGGACCTCGCCGCGGCCCTTGGCATCACCAAGTCCGGCATCTACCACCACGTGCCCAGCAAGGAGTCGCTGCTCGGGCTCGCCCTGGAACGTGCGCTCGCCGCGTTGTTCGCCGTGCTGGAGGAACCGGCCGCGAGCACGGGCCGTGCCCGCAACCGCCTCGAGCACGTCGTCAGGCGCAGCGTCGAGGTCCTCGACGCCGAGTTGCCGTATGTGACGCTCCTGCTGCGGGTCCGCGGTAACACGCCCACTGAACTCGACGCGCTCGAGCACCGCCGGGAGTTCGACCGCAGGGTGCGGGCGATGGTGCTCGCCGCCGTCGACGAGGGCGACCTGCGGGACGACCTCGACCCCGCACTGGTGACGCGGTTGGTGTTCGGCACCGTCAACTCGCTGGTCGAGTGGTACCGGCCTGGCGGGGAACTCGGCGTCGACGAGGTCGCCGACACGCTGGTCGCGGTGACCCTGGAAGGTGTGGAGCGCGACTGACACGACCGGCCCCGAGCGGGCCGCGAGCAGGAGGTGCGCAGGTGGCAACGGACAGCGGAGATCCCTCCCGGCGCATGCTCGCCGCGGACGTCGCCTCCAACGCGCTGGGCATCGAACTGCTCGATGTGGAGCCCGGCGCGGCCACCGCGACGATGACGGTGACCCCGACCATGATCAACGGGCACGGGATTGCGCACGGCGGCTATCTGTTCCTGCTGGCCGACACCGTCTTCGCCTGTGCCGCCAACAGCCACGGCCCGGTGGCGGTCGCCTCCGGAGCCGAGGTCTCCTTCGTCGCGCCCGCCAGGGAGGGTGACGCCCTGGTCGCGGTGGCCGCGGAACGGACGCGCTACGGGCGCAACGGCATCTACGACGTGACGGTGCACCGGGAGACGCCGGAGGGTCGTGTCGTCGTGCTGGAGTACCGGGGTCGGAGCCGGACCGTCGAGCGTTAGGGCCGGCTCGGCCCGGTGGTGGCGGTAGCCGGGGTGTGGACGGTGCCACGGGTGCGGACGGTGCCCCGGGCGCGGCCCGAACAGCCCTTGAACCTCCGCGCCGTGTTGCTACGGTGGAGACCGAACGTTCGGTCAGTCCGGTGTGATCGTGGGACTGACGGGCGTCTCTTCGGGAGGGCGAGGATGGAGGCTCCGCGACCGGGCTCGGACGAGCGTCGGACCGAGGAGTTCCTCGCACGAGTCCACGCCGGGCAGCGGGTCGAGGTCGCCGACTGGATGCCGGACACCTACCGGCGCCTGAACATCAAGTTCATCGAGATGCACGCCAACTCCGAGGTCATGGGAGCGCTGCCGGAACGGGAGTGGATCGCCCGCGCGCCGACGCTGCGTCGCAAGCGGTCCCTGGCCGCGAAGGTCCAGGACGAGGTCGGCCACGCCCACCTGATCTACCGCGTGGCCGAGACGCTCGGCCGCCCACGGCGGCAGATGTACGACGACCTCATCGCCGGCCGGGGCAAGTTCCACAACGTCTTCCACTATCCGACGTACACCTGGGGCGACGTGGCCTGCATCGGGTTCCTCGTCGACGGCGCGGCCATCGTCACGCAGCGGGCGCTGCTCGGGACCTCGTACGCGCCCTATGTGCGGGTCATGAAGCGAGTGCTGGCGGAGGAGTCCCTGCACTACCGCCACGGCGAGGACATCATGCTCGCCTTGGCCAGCGGCAGCGACGAGCAGTTCGAGATGCTGCAGGAGGCGGTGAACCGCTGGTGGGAGCCGGTCATGCACTTCTTCGGCACTGACGTGGCCGCCGAGGACGACCCCATGATCCACTGGGGCATCAAGACGCGCACGAACGAGCAGTCGCGGCAGGAGTGGATCAACCAGTACGTCCCGAAGCTGTGGGACATGGGAATCGACACGCCCGACCCCGAGCTGCGCTACGACGAGGACGCGGGCCAGTGGGCGTACACCGAACCCGACTGGGACCGCCTGACGGCCATCATCAAGGGGGAGCCGACCCCGGCGACGGCGAGCCGCCGTGCGTGGCTGCAGGACAACGCGCACCACCACCGTTGGATCCGCGACATCGTGCTCGGTGACGAGAGTGCGCCGACCGCGACCGCAGCCGCCTGAGGAGCGATGCATGGCGACCTACGAGGTCTTCGGCCGGCGACGCTGGGAGGACCCGCTCGAGCATGTGGGGACGCTGCACGCCCCGGACCACGAGGCGGCACTGCTCCTGGCCCGCGAGACCCACTTCCGCCACAACGAGGGGGTGGACTACGCCGTGGTCCGCACGGACCACGTGCACCGGTTGCAGGACCCGTCGCTGCTCGAGCACACCATCGACATGGACTACCGCCTGCAAGCCGGATATTCGGGCTTCCGGGAGAAGCGGCAGGCGGCGCGGGAGGCCGCAGACGACCGCGGGCGCGGTCATCTGCGGCAACGTGCCACGCCGGGCACCGGGAAGGGCCGGCCGTGAGCCACCCGCAGGTCACCGACACGGCGGCCGTGGACCTGACCGGGCCCCGGGCACAACTCCTGCTGGCTCTCGCTGACGACGAACTGGTCACCGGTCACCGGGCCGCCTACTGGACCGGCATCGCGCCGTCCCTCGAGGAGGATCTCGCGTTCTCCACCATCGCCCAGGACGAGCTCAACCATGCCGACGTGTGGTTCCAGGTGCTCCTCGGCGACGAGGTGGCCGACGTCCGCGCGGGCGTGGATGCGCTGGCGTTCGGCCGGGAGCCGGACGCCTACCGCCACGCGATCGTGTGCGAGCGGCCCCCACGGGACTTCGCCGACACGCTGGCGCGGCACTGGTGCTACGACCGGTTCGACGCCATCCGGCTGACCGCGCTCACGGACTCGTCGGACGCCGCGATCGCGGCCGTCGCCACCAAGCTGACCCACGAGGAGCGCTACCACCTCGAGCACGCGGACCACTGGTTCCGTCGGCTCGCCGCGGGCGGGGACGTGGCCCGTGGCCACCTCGAGGCGGCGCTGCGGGCGGTGCTGCCGGAGGCGCTCGGGCTGTTCGAGCCCCTCGTGGACGAGGACCGGACGGTCGCCGAGGGCCTGCTTCCGGTGCCGCACGCCGAGCTGCGCCGCCGCTGGTCCGAGGTCGTGGCCACGATGCTGGACGAGGTCGGGCTGGGGGAGCTCGCGCCGGGCAGCCGGGACGCCCCGCCCGCCGACGCCGGTGGCGGCCGCGACGGGCGGCACAGCGCCGACTTCACCGACGACGTCTGGCCCGAGATGACCGGGCTGTACCGCGCACACCCGGGGGCCCGCTGGTGACCTCGGTACCCGCGGCGGTGGAGGAGACGGCGGTCCGCCGGGCGGTCGCCGACGTACCCGACCCGGAGCTGCCCCCGGTGACCGTGGGCATGCTCGGCATGGTGCACGCCGTCGCGGTCAGCGACGAGGGCGTGGTCGACGTCGAACTGTTGCCGACGTTCTCCGGCTGCCCCGCCACCGAGATGATCGAACGCGATGTCGTCGCGGCCGTGCGGGCGGTCGAGGGGGTGCGCGAGGTCCGGGTGCGCTTCCGCTTCGAGCCACCGTGGACCCCGGACCGCATCGACGCCACCGGGCGGGAGCGCCTCCGCGAGTTCGGCATCGCCCCGCCGGGCGGCCCCACCGGTGCGCCCCCTCCGGACGGCCGTCCGACGCTGCCGTTGGCCCTGGGCCCGTCCTCAGATGCCCGGCCCTGTCCGTTCTGCGGGTCGACGGAGACCTCCCGGGACTCGGCGTTCGGACCCACGCCGTGCCGCGACCTGCGGTTCTGTGCCGTGTGCCAGCAACCGTTCGAGGCCTTCAAGACGCTCCGACCCTGATGTCTCGTACGCCCGGCAGCTGAGGCAGCCTCTGTCCTGGGCGCCCCGGAAACGCCATGCGCGATCGGGTGCGGCCACCCGTGAACCGCTGCTTCAACTGCCGGCGTTCTGTGGTGGTAGATGGCGACGACGTTGCTGACGACTGCGTGTATTCGCGATGGTCACCTCACAGGCTGATCCAGTCGCCACGGGCCTCGCCGGCACCACGGAATCCCTGCGTGTTCGGCTGCCAGCGGAAGCCGCGGGGCAATCCCGTGAACTTCCCGGAAAGGTGGCGCACTCGGCTGGCCGGTCGGGCATGATGCGCGCCCGTCCGCCTGATGGACTTGTGCGCCGTCGTCCGCGCAGCCCCGGGTGACGTCGACACCGGCCGAGGAACGACCGTGACCGATCGCCCCTGGCTCCACCACTACCCAGCCGGCATCGACCCGTCCATCGGTGAGATCGCCTACCGCAACCTGCCTGATCTGCTCTCGCGGTCCGCCGAGCAGCACACCGACGAGGTCGCATTCCGGCAGGTCATGCCCAACGGGATGAACGGCGCGCTGCGTTACCGCGATGTCGAGCGGCTGTCGGACGACTTCGCGCTGTACCTGCGCGAGGTGGCGGGACTGGAACAGGGCGATCGCGTCGCGGTGCAGATGCCCAACTGTCTGAGCTACCCGGTCGTGGCCTTCGGGGTGTTGAAGGCGGGTTGCGTCCTGGTCAACACCAACCCGCTCTACACGGCCTCGGAGATGATCCACCAGTTCAGCGACTCAGGGGCGCGAGCGCTCGTCATCATCGACATGTTCGCCGACCGACTCGACCAGGTGCTCCCCAGGACCTCGATCGAGACGGTCGTGACGGTCCGGATCTCGGAGTTCCTCCCGAAGGTCGTCGCCGGCATCATCCGGGCGACACAGCGGTACTGGAACCGCACCCTGCCGGACGTCAACGTCGAGCACACGACGCTGCGCGACGCACTCGACGCGGGCGGCGACCGGCGCGGGAACGGATCCAGCGTCGGGACCTACCTCGACGCGCTCGGGCCTGATTCCCTCGCCGCCCTGCAGTACACGGGCGGCACCACGGGGGTCTCGAAGGGCGCAATGCTGTCGCACGGCAACCTCGTGGCGAACACCCTGCAGATGCTCGCGATGTGCGGCGCTCACATCCGTCGGGGCGAGGAGACCGTGCTCACCGCCCTGCCGCTCTACCACGTGTTCGCGTTCACGGTGAACCTCGTCGGCTTCTACCACATGGGGGGACACAACATCCTGATCCCCTCGCCGCGTCCGCCGAGCAACCTCAAGCGAGCCTTCGAGAACTACCCGCTCACCTGGGTCACCGGAGTGAACACGCTCTTCAACGCGTTACTCAACGAGCGCTGGTTCGTCGAGCACCCGCCAAAGGAGCTCCGCGCGTCGGCCGCCGGCGGGATGGCATTGCACCAGCCGGTCGCCGAGCGCTGGCGCGAGGTCACGGGCACACCCATCGTCGAGGGCTACGGGCTGACCGAGTCCTCCCCGGTGCTGACCTTCAACCCGCTCGGCGGGACGATCAAGGACGGCACCATCGGCATCCCGGTGCCCTCCACCGACGTCCGCTGCGTCGACGAGGACGGGAACCCGGTGCCGGACGGGCAGCCCGGCGAGCTCGTGGCGCGGGGGCCGCAGATCATGCAGGGCTACTGGCAGCGACCCGACGAGACGGAGGACACGCTTCGCGACGGTTGGCTGCACACCGGCGACATCGCGGAGATGGACGAGGACGGCTACTTCCGCATCGTGGACCGCAAGAAGGACATGGTCCTCGTCAGCGGGTTCAACGTCTACCCCAACGAGATCGAGGAGTGCATCGCGGGGCTGCCGGGCGTGCAGGAGGCCGGCGTGATCGGCCTGCCGGACGACAAGACCGGCGAGTCGGTGCGAGCCTACGTGGTCGCCGACGAGCCTGCGCCCTCCGCGTCCGAGATCCTCGCGCACTGTCGCACGCACCTCGCGGCATACAAGGTGCCGCGCAGCGTGGAGTTCCTCGACGAGCTGCCGAAGAGCCCGATCGGCAAGATCCTGCGCAAGGACCTGCGCAACACCGTCAGCGTGGGCGCTCAGCCGGGGGATGCCCCCGGCGGGGAAAGGGCGTAGCCATGTCGCTCACACCGCCGCTCCTACTGGCCATCGAGGGCCCACCTGCCGACCACCAGGTGGTGACCGAGTTCGAGCAGATCATGCTCGTCGGGCTGGTCTTCATCATCATGTTCGGCCTCGGCGCGGGACTCACGCCTCGCGACTTCGGCTCGGCGCTGCGGCGGCCGCAGGGCCTCATCATCGGCTGGGTCACCCAGTTCGGCATCATGCCGTTCCTCGCGTTCCTGCTCATCCTCGTGCTGATCCTTCCTCTCCCGGACGAGTACGCCGCGCCGGTCGCCATCGGTGCACTGCTCATGGGGTCGGTCCCTGCCGGCACCACGTCGAACATCTTCACGTTCTTCGCGAAGGGCAACCTGGCGCTCAGCGTCATGATGACGACCAACTCGACGCTCTGGGCGCTGCTCATGACGCCACTCGCGCTGCTCATCTACGGGACACGGCTGATGCCCGCGGGCGCCGACCTGCAGATCCCCGTCGCCAACATCCTCGTCACGCTCGCGATCCTGCTCGTGCCGGTGGGGGTCGCGATGTGGATCCGGAGCCGCTACGCCAACATCGGTGCGGTCATGGAACTGATGGGCGGCTTCTTCGGCATCTTCTTCATCGTCTTCCTGCTGGTGACCTGGGTGCCGCGTAACTGGCGACTCCTCGTCATCACCCCCTGGCAGGTCTACCTCGTGGCGGTGTTCCTCGGGCTGCTCGGCATCACGATCTCGTACCTGATCGCCCGTGGCATCAAGCTGCATCCGGCCAACGCCCGCACCATCGGGCTGGAGACCGGGATCCAGAACGGCCCGCTGGCCATCGCCATCATCCTGCTCAGTTTCGATGGTCATCCCCGGCTCGGCGAGTTGCTGATCGTCCCGGCGCTCTACTCGTTGTTCATCGTCCTCGTCGCCACGGTCGTCACGTTCTACTTCCGCCGCGCGAACCTCGCGGAGGAGCAGAAGATCCCCAGCCTCCTTTGAACCACCAGGCCAGCCGCAGGTCTACTGTCGGTCGACCGGAGGCCACGGTCGACCACAGTTCAGGGTGCACGAGTAGCGTCGCCCCGTGTACCCTTCGTGCATGGCTTCTCATCGACTCAACATCACCCTCGACGATGAACAGGCGGCCAAGCTGGCCCGCCTCGCGGGGCGCGTCCACGTCAACGAGGGGACCCTGGCGCGCTCGTTGCTCTCCTCAGCGATCGATGACGCAGATCCCGATCCTGACTCCGTCGTCGCCGTACTCGACGGCATCGACGGCGCGTGGGAGCGGGCCGAGCGTGGACGCCGACAGGCAGCGTCCGGACAGACGGTCTCCCTGAGCGACCTTTAACCGGGTGGCGCGCGTCGAGCTCGCCCACGTCGCCGTCGAGGATCTCGACCGCCTCATCGCGATACTGAGCCTTCCTGCCGACACCCGCGACCGCGTGCGTCGCAGCCTCGAACCGCTCGCCGAGTTCCCTCGGCTCGGACCTAAGCTCACGGGTCGCTGGCAAGCCACCCGGTTCGTGCTCGGTCCCTGGCGCTGGATGCTGCTGGTGTATGAGCACATCGAGAGCGAGGACCGCGTGGTCGTGCTGACCATCCAGGACGCTCGTTCGTCGTCGGCCGCGACAAGTAGGTAGTCCGGGGCGTGAGGCGCCCACGAGGTCGTGCAGGACCGGGCACTCCGCGACGGTCTCGCGCACCGAGCGTGAGAGCACAGCGTTTACCGCAGCGTGTCGAGCACCTCGGCCGCTGCCCGCTCGCCGGAATCGATAGCCCCCTCGATGTAGCCGGCCCATCGGACGGCCGTCTCCGTCCCCGCCCAGTGGATACGGCCACATGGTGGCCGCAGGGCAGGGCCGAGCTGTGTCCAGGCGCCAGGAGGCAGGTGTGCGCCATAGCAGCCCCGGGTCCACGGCTCCGCGCTCCAACTTCGATCGACATAGGCGATCGGCCGCGTTGCCGCGTCACCGAGGGCGCTGCCGAGGACGCCGATGACGTGGCTGCGTCGGCCTGCCTCGCCAAGCGATTCGGCGGCGATCGCCTGCGCACCCTCGAAGAATCCGGTGATGACCCCAGCGCGGCTATCCGAGGGTGAGCCGTCGAAGGTGACGTCGACGCGGTCACCGATGGCGAGCACCTGGCCCGACAGGCCCTCATCCCGCCACCACGGTCGCTCGTAGACGACATGGAACTTGATGACCGATCCGGCGGGCATGCGCTGAGTGAGCTGGTCTCGGGCCGCGGGCAGCGGCGGGTCGTAGTGGATGCGGCCGGCCAGCGTGGGTGGTACGGCGACGACGAGGCGGCTCGCACGGGCTTCGCCACCGTCAAAGGTCACGGCCACACCATCGTCGTGCTGTCGGACGTGGTGCACCGGCGAGCCGAGCCGGATGGTGCCGCCCGCCTCCTCGATCAGCCGGCGTAGCCCGTTGGCGACGGCGGCGGTGCCGGCCACAAAGCGGTCCTGCTGGGCGCCGCCCTCGGTGTCGGTGAGGTAGCTCCAGCCGCCGGCTGACGCCACGTAGGCGAGGCAGTGCAACAGCGACAGGTTCGCCGGCTCGGTCGCAAACACCGCCTGGACCGACAGGCGCAGCAGGTCCCGGGCCTCGTCGACGGCGACGCTTTCCTGCATCCACGTCTCGAGCGTCTGACCATCGAGCTCCACCGCCCGTGGTGT
>SLRZ01000185.1 GCA_007130695.1 Nitriliruptoraceae bacterium | reverse complement strand
CCTCGCGGTCGTCGCCGGTGGGCTGTCCTCGGGCGACGCAAACCGGCAGGCGATCGAGTCGATCGGCAACCTCGCCTATCTCGAGTCCACCTACTACGAGCGATGGCTGCTGGCGATGGAGGCCGTGCTCCTCGATGCCGACGTGATCACCGCGGCGCAGCTGCGCGACCGCGTCGCCGCCGTCCGGAACGGCACCGACCCGATTCCTCCGGCCTGCTCGAGGGAGGGGGGTGAGCCCGACGAGCTGGCCGAGCTGTATCTCGCCGGACTGCGCGCCACCGGGTCCTTCCGGCGCGAGGTCGACCATCCTCCCGGCTTCGCCGTCGGCGACCAGGTCGCCACCGTCGCGGCGAACCCGCGGGGACACACCCGCCTGCCCCGCTACGCGCGGGGCCGGTGTGGGACGGTCGTGGCCCACCACGGGGCCCACGTCTTCCCCGACAGCAGCGCGGCGGGCCTGGGCGAGGACCCCCGGCACCTGTACACGGTGCGGTTGTCCGCCCGTGAGCTGTGGGGCGCGGACGGTGGCGTACGCGACGCGGTCCACCTCGATCTGTTCGAGCCGTACCTGCTGCCCCAGGGAGGCCGATGATGGGAGCGGGCCACGATCACGCGGGCGGCTACTCCGAGATGGAGGCCCGTGCCCGGGCGCTGGAGACCCTGCTCTACGAGCGTGGGCTGCTCACGCCGGCGGCCGTCGACGCCGTGGTGCGCGAGTACGAGACCGACGTCGGGCCGCTCAACGGCGCCCGGGTCGTGGCACGGGCCTGGGTGGACGACGCCTACCGCCAGCGACTGCTGGAGGACGGCACCGCCGCGATGCGCGAGCTCGGCTACGGCGGCGCGGAGGGCTATCACCTCCGGGCGCTCGCGAACACCGCCGGGATCCACAACGTGGTGGTCTGCACGCTGTGCTCCTGCTACCCGTGGCCGCTGCTCGGCCTGCCGCCCTCCTGGTACAAGAGCCCGCCCTACCGCTCGCGGGTCGTGGCGGACCCCCGCGGGGTCCTGGCCGAGTTCGGCCTGCACCTGGCGGACGAGACCGAGGTGCGGGTCTGGGACTCGAGCGCGGAGATCCGCTACCTGGTCCTGCCGCAACGGCCGGCCGGGACGACGGAGCTCGACGAGCAGGAGCTGGCCGACCTGGTCACCCGCGACAGCATGATCGGCACCGGCCTACCGCTGTCCCCCGAGGGGGTGCGGGAATGAGGCCGCCCTCGGCCCTGGACCGACTCGGCCCCGAAGCACCGGTGCCGCGGGACAACGGCGAGCCGGTGTTCGCCGAACCCTGGGAAGCCACCGTGTTCGGTCTGGCCGTGTCGCTGTACGAGCAGGGGGCCATCGACTGGGAGCGGTTCCGCAGGCAGCTGATCGCGGTCATCGAGCGCGCTCCCGGGGCGCCCTACTACGACAGCTGGTCGCGGGCGCTCGAGGCGACGATTCTCGAGGCGGGGCTGCTCACCGTGGACCAGCTGGACGACCGGATCGGTGCACTTCGGGCAGGGTGAACGGCCGCGGTGAAGGGCCGACACCCCGGGACGCCGTCACGAGCGCCCGGTGCGCTCGGCCGCACGGACGAGCTCGACCATGGCCTGGCGGGCCTGCTCCGCGGCCGTCAGTGGTGGATCGAAAGCGAGCCGGCCGAAGGCCAACCCCGCGACGGCGTCCGGCTCGGCGGGCGCCAGTGCGAGCTGCACCTCGAAGCCGTAGCGGTCGCAGGCGATCATCTTCGCCTCGGTCACCTCCCCGTCGACGTCGAGGAACGCGCCGACGATGGTGCGCAGCGACTCGGCGTGGTCGTCGTTCATGTGCTCGACGATGCCGGCCTCCGCGTCGGCGAGCGGATCGGCCTCCGCGTCGGCGTAGGCGGACACGTCGACCCAGCTCATCTCCCCGAAGCCACGGACGTAGCGGATCGCCTCGAGCTCCAGGCGGTGCATGGCGAAGTCCGGGAAACGCGCCCAGAAGGCGCCGGGGTGCACCTCGAGATAGCGCTCGACGGCAGCCTCCTGGTCGGCGTCCCCGAGGCGCACGGACATACCGACCAGCGTCGCCCGGGCGGCCGCGAGCCGACCGGCGCCGGCACCGCCCGCGGTCACCAGCAGCGACGCACGCGGGTCCTCGGCGAGGTTGCGGGCGTGTTCAGCCAGGTCGCTCATGAGCACCAGCGGGCGCCCGTGGTCGTCCAGCGCGTAGGTCACGATCGAGCCGAACGGGAAGCCGGCCGGGTCGATCGCCAGGGTGCTCAGCGTCCCGTCGACCGCGCCCGCGACCAGCGTGCGGGCACGCTCGGCCGGGCTCGGGGTGCGCGCACCGGGCTGCACATAGGTGGGCGGTCCACCGCGGCTGTGGGGATCGTCGCTCACTGGGCCACCTCTCTCGTCGGCATCCGAGGCGGCGACGCTACCGCCCGGCGTCCCGATCCGGCCCGGCTGCCTGGAGCGGCGATCCCCTCGATCACCGCGCGGCACCCGCCCCGCGACCGGGGCGCCCTGTGGTGGCCGATCGATCACCTCGCGGGCAGATGTGCCCCCTTTCGCCGCGAGGTGCCGGGATATGCTGCGCGATCGGCCGCCGCGCATTCGACGCGGCGACGGACGGGCACCGCCTCCTGGTGCCGTCCGGCCGGACTCGCAATCCCCTCCCCTTCGTCGCGCGGGCACACGCCCGCCGGAGTGCTGCGCTGTGCTCAGTTTCTTCACCACCTCGTTCGCGGTCGTCATCCGGCCCGCCCGACCCGTCAAGGAGCTGTCGGGACGGGTGCGCCGCTCCCGCCACCGCACCACCTGGCGCGCCCGCACCGTCCAGCTGCTGGTCGGCCTGCTGGCGGTCGGGATCGGCATCGGGCTGATCGTCCAGGCCGGCCTCGGCGTGGCCTCCTGGGACGTGCTCAACGTCGGCCTGTCGCGCCGCTTCGACGTGCCGTTGGGCGTGGTCGCGGTCGCGGTGGGCCTGCTGGCCGGCTCGCTGGCCGTGGCCTTCGGTGCGCGGCCCCGGCTGACCTCGCTGATCCCGCTGCTGATCGTCTCGCCCGTGCTGGACATCACGGTGCGGTCGGTCGCCACCCCGGACGACCTGGCCGGCCAGTTCGCGATGCTTCTCGGCGGCATGGTCGTGCTCTCCCTGGGGGTGGGCGCGTACGTCGGCTCGGAGAACGGCGCGGGGCCGGCCGACCTGCTGTTCCTGTCCATCGCGAACAAGGGGGTGCCGGTGTGGGCCGCCCGGGTCGGGGTCGACGGCACCGTGGTGTTCGTCGGCTGGCTCATCGGCGG
>SLRZ01000207.1 GCA_007130695.1 Nitriliruptoraceae bacterium | reverse complement strand
CCACCCCCAGGTGCGCATGGTCGAACCGGTGGTGCCGACCCGCCACGCGCCGGACCCCACCCCGGGGCTCCCGGCCCGGACCACGATCCACACGACGACGGCGACGACCCCGTCGACGGTCCGGACGACGTGCCCTTCTAGATATCCCACGACCCCCACTGCCCTTCGTGCACCCCACCTTCACGGTCCGGGTGCACGAAGGGCTGCCCGCATGCCCGGAGACGGTGGCACCGGACCTCCCGGTCTCGCTGTCGCGGGCTCCAGGCCCGTCACCCGGCCAGCTCCGGGCCCCGGCCAGGCAGCGAGCCGTCCGGCACCCCGGCGGACAGCCCCACCACCACGAGCCAGCGGCGGCGCCCCGGGGCACATGCCGCTGTGGCGTGCAAGTAGCCTGACCGGCTCCGGTACCGCCGAGTTGGAGGACTCCGCCATGGCGCTCTCGTTCGCCCTGACCACCGAGCAGGGGGCCTTCCGCAGGGTCGTCGCGGACTTCGCCGACAAGGTGGTGGCGCCCGCCGCGGACGAGTTCAACGCACAGGGGCGCTTCCCCGTCGAGATCGTGCGCCAGATGGGAGAGATGGGCCTGTTCGGTCTGCCGTTCCCCGAGGAGTACGGCGGCATGGGGGGCGACTACCTCACCCTGTGCATGGCGATCGAGGAGCTCGGCCGGGTCGACCAGTCGGTCGGGATCACGCTCGAAGCCGGGGTGGGGCTCGGGGCCGCCCCCATCTACGAGTTCGGGACCGAGGATCAGCGTCAGCGGTGGCTGCCGGAGCTGGCCCGCGGCGAGAAGCTGGGTGGTTTCGGGCTCACCGAGGAGGGGGGCGGCTCCGATGTGTTCGGCAGCACCCGCACCCGTGCGGTCGAGGACGGCGACGACTGGGTGATCGACGGCGGCAAGACCTTCATCACCAACGTCGGTACCGAGATGAGTTCGATCGTCACCGTGACGGCCTTTACCGGCGAGGGAGAGATGACCGCGATCATCGTGCCGCTCGACACTCCCGGGCTCACGGTCGCGCCGCCGTACCGCAAGGTGGGGTGGCACGCCTCCGACACCCGCGAGCTCTCGTTCGACGGGGTGCGGGTCCCGCAGGCCAACACGCTGGGCGAGCGGGGCGCCGGGTTCCGACAGTTCCTCAAGACCCTCGACGACGGGCGCGTCGCGATCTCCGCGCTGGCGGTGGGCCTGATCCAGGGTTGCGTCGACGAGTGTGTCCGCTACGCCCAGGAACGGGAGGCGTTCGGCAAGCCGATCGGGGCGAACCAGGCGGTGGCGTTCAAGATCGCCGACATGGAGGTTGCGGCGCAGACGGCGAGGCAGATGTACTACTACGCCTGCTGGCGCAAGATGGAGGGCCTGCCGTACAAGCGTGAGGCGTCGGTCTCGAAGCTGTACTCGAGCGAGCAGGCGGTCACCGCCGCACGTGAGGCGACCCAGGTCTTCGGTGGGCACGGCTTCATGACCGAGCACCGGGTGGGGCGTTTCTATCAGGACGCCAAGATCCTCGAGATCGGCGAGGGCACCAGCGAGGTGCAGCGGCTGCTGATCGCGCGCGACCTGGGGCTGTAGCGGCTGGTCGGTGCGGGGCGGGGCCGGTCTGTGCCGTGGTCGGCGCTCGGTCGGCGGGGCGGTTCTGTCGGGCCGGCTCTGTACCGGGTCGGCGGTGGACGCCGGCGGATCGTCCGGGCGGAGGGTCGGGGACAGCCGGCGTCCTTCTACCCTGGGCGAGTCCTCGCGAAGGAGACGGCACGCCGTGGCCGAAAAATACACCTCGAAGGTCGCCCTGACGCTCAGCGAGCCCGTGCCCGACGTCGGTGAGCTGGTCGCGGCCGCACGGGCCGCCAAGGACATCGACCGGGCCGCTGCGGTCCGTGGCGAGGGGGAGGATGCCCAGGAGGTTCACTGGGGCGGCCGGATGCAGAAGGCCGTGATCCGTCAGGTCGAGGACGACCTGGATTCGACCCCGCTGCTGCGCATCGAGACGTACGTGGGGGGTGACGGACTGAAGGTCGGTATGCAGCGGCAGGCGTTGCTGCTGCAGGCGCTGGCGCGACAGCTCAAGGCGCAGGTCACGGGGGTCCGTGACCTCTCCGCCCTCGCCGACCGCGACCAGGCGTGGATGAACCGGTTGGCGGTCGGTGCGGTCGAGTACGACGACGCGGTGCGGCCGGTGGCCGAGGGGGAGGGCACCTGGTGGGTACGTACCCACGGGGCCGCCCGGTTCGACGTGCCCGACCTGGAGCTGTACGGGCTCAAGCGGGGCCAGGTCGCCTCGGCCGAGGCGGCCGTACGGCACGTCCACGACCAGCTCTTCGCGCAGGGCCTCAAGGGGGAGCTCGAGCTGCCCGACGGCACGTCCGTCTACCTGGTCCCCGTCCTCGAGGCGTGGCAGCACGTCCCGCTCGAGTGGCCCGGGGTCGGCAAGGCCGGCGTGGACCGCGGGCCGGGGTTGGACGGGCCCCGGGCTTCGCTGTCGGTGCGCCATCGGCCCCGCCTGGGCAAATGGAAGGTCGACCTCAAGGGGGTGCTGAAGGTGCTGGAGTCCGAGCCGGTCTGAGGAAGCGTTGCCGTCCCCGGCCCCGCGGCGGTCTTCACGGGTCTTTGCGGGTCTGCGGCGGTCTCGCCGGTCCGCGGCGGTCCGGGGAGCGGGGTCCCGGGCTCTCCTCAGTCCGTGGGTTCGGCTGGCTCCGTCCAGCCGTCCTCGCCCTCGGGACGGTCGTCGCCGCACAGGTCACGGAGCCGGGGGGCGCCCTCGTCGGGGCCGATCGCCAGCAGCCGGTCGCCGACCTCGAGCTTGGTGGTGCCCCGCGGCCGGTAGCGCCAGCGTTCGCGGCGCTGGATGGCCAGCACCTCCATGCCGGTGGCGGTGTGGACCTTCAGCTCGCGCAGGGTGCGGCCTTCGGCGTCGCTGCCGGCGTTGACCACGGCCTCACCGACGATCTCGTCGGCCTGTGAGAGCGCCGCACTGATGATGGGGTGGGGGTCGTCACTCTCGGCGATCCGGGTCATGGACTTGGCGGCGTCCACGATCCGTTCGGACGCGCTGGCCAGATGCAGGAGCCCCCGCAGCTCCTCGGGGTCCTCCAGTTCGGCGGCGGCACGCAGCACCCAACCTTCGAGCTGGTGGTAGTAGTCGTCGCTCTTGTCCTCCAGCACCATCACCTCGGCGGCCAGCGACCGGTCGCGCAGCAGGATGGCCGAGTACGCGAGGCCGACGGCGACCTCGGAGGAGTTCTTCATCTCCACGACCAGGTCGACCGCCCGGTCGAGATGCGAGAGCTTGGGGCGCTCCGGGGGCGGCGGCAGCGTCCT
>SLRZ01000111.1 GCA_007130695.1 Nitriliruptoraceae bacterium | reverse complement strand
CCACCGCCCCGAGACCGCCACGCCCCCGCCCACCGGGGTCGTGCGCGTGGCGGCGCCCGGAGGCACCGGGAGCAGCCCACCGATCACCCCCGGCGCGGCTGGCTGCTCGGACTGTTGCCGACCCTGCTGCTCGTGCTCGCCGGCTGCCAGTCCCCCACCGAGGACGCGACCGCCGAGGGGTCGACCGACGCCCAGCAGGACGGGGCGGCGAGCAACGACGGGGACCCGGGAAGCGCCCGGGGGCTCCCCCACCCTCCCGTGCCCGAGTACACCATCGACCCCGAGTTCGCTGAACGGCAACAGCTGCTGCAGGGCTGGCGTGACGACCTCGACACCGACGCCGCACGTCTGGGGCAGTTGGTGATGCTGCGGATCTACGGCGGCGAGATCGACGAGGAAGACCCACGAAACGAGGCGCTCTACGGGGTCGCCACCCCCCGCGAGGTCGTCGAGACCTTCCGTCCCGGGGGAATCCTGCTGTTCCGCACCGACAGCGGCGAGGACACCGGCAACCTCCGCGACCCGGCCCAGGTCCGTGGGTTCACCGACGACCTGCGCGCGGTCTCGGAGGAGCTCGGGCCCCCGGCGATCGTCGCGATCGACCAGGAGGGCGGACCGGTCGACCGGATCGGCCACTTCGGCACCCCCTACGCCACCGCCCGGGACCTGGCCGGGGATCCCGACGCCGCCGCCGAGCACGCCGAGGTGACCGCGACCGAACTGTCCGCGCTGGGCATCGACATGAACTTCGCCCCGGTCGCCGACGTGGACACCGAGTCGACCAACCCGATCATCGGCGAGCGCGCCTATTCGGAGGACCCGGAGACCGTCGCCGAGATGGTGGTCGCCAACCTCGAGCACTACCGCGACCAGGGGGTCGTGCCGGTCATCAAGCACTTCCCGGGCCACGGCGACACCACCCAGGATTCGCACCTGACGCTGCCCACGGTGGACGCCGACCGCGACCTGCTCGAACGGCGTGAGCTCGTCCCGTTCGTCGAGGCGATCGCCGCGGGAGCGCAGGCGATCATGACCGCGCACCTGCACCTGCCCGAGGTCTCCGGTGACGGGCCCGCGAGCATGTCGCAGGTGGTGATCACGGAACTGTTGCGCGAGGACCTCGGGTTCCGCGGTCTGATCGTGACCGACTCGCTGGAGATGGAGGGCGCCCGCCAGGGTCGTGCCGACGACGAGGTGGCGCTCGACGCCCTCCTCGCCGGCCACGACCTGTTGGTCCTCCCCCCGGTGCCGCAGGAGTCGATGGCGACCCTGGAGCAGGCGCTCTCCGATGACGAGGTGGACAGGGAGCGGGTCGACCCGTCGGTCGATCGGAACCTGCGCCTGAAGGCCCGGATGCTCGAGCACGCGGGTGATCGCCCCGCCCCGGATGTCGTCGGCGCGACCGAGGACGCCCAGAACGGCTGACCCCATTCACCCCGGGGCACCCATATCCTGATTGCCACCCGCATCGCCACGTGGCACGATGATTGGTCCGTGGTGACGGAGAGGCAACGTGGTGTCCGAGTCGGTCGAGATCCGTGTCGGCTCACAGGGGCGAATGGTGCTTCCAAGCCAGCTGCGTCGCGAGCTCGGCGCAGAGGAGGGGGCCATCTACCTCGCGTACGTGGAGGATGATGGCCGTTTGGTGCTGGAGTCTCGAACAGCCCTGTTGCGACGGATGCAGCAGGAGTTCCGTGGCGCGTCAGCGGACCGGTCGCCCGTCGACGAACTGATCGAAGAACGCCGTCGGGAGGCTGAGGCCGAGGACGCGTCGTGACCCGGGTCGTCCTGGATTCTTCTGCGCTTCTCGCCCTGCTGTTCGAGGAGCCCGGCGCGGACGCCGTGGCCTCGGTGCTCGAGTCAGCCTCGATGTCCGCGGCCAATGTGGCGGAGGTCGCCGCCAAGTACGCCGACCGCGGCCTTTCGACCGCGCGGCTACCCCGCCAGCTCGAGGCCCTCGGGGCCGTTATCGAACCGGTCACCGCGCAGGACGCCGACCTGCAGGCGACGGTCCGCCGCACCGATGCCGACGCCCATGGTGGCCGTCACGTGCTGTCCCTGGGTGACCGGCTCTGCCTGGCCTTGGCCCTACGGCTCGGGGTCCCCGCCCTGACCGCTGACCGGGCGTGGGCCAACCTCGATCTGCCGATCGAGGTCGAGCAACTCCGCTGATTCCCTGTCGGGGGGCGGGTCGGAGACGCCCCCACACCTCGGTCGTCATCGTGCGCGAGGTCGCGGAGTTGCCCGACGAAGCGGCCATCTCGGCAGCGACCCTGGGGGAACTGCACTTCGGTCTCCACCTCGCCCGGGACGACGAAGTCCGCCACGCCCGGCTGCGCAGGCTCACGGAGATCGAGGCGAGGTTCGATCCCCTGCCGGTCGATGCGCCGGTGGCCCGGGCCTACGGGATGCTGGCCCACGTCGTGGCCACGCAGGGACGAAAGCCCCGTCGGCGGGCCATGGACCTGCTCGTCGCGGCGACGGCCCATGCGCACGGCGTGACGCTGTACACGCGCGACCCCCGGACTTCAAAGGACTCGAGGACCACGTGAGCCTGCGGATCGTGTGAACCGCCCCGACCTTGCCCGCAACCGGATGCGGGACCCGCGCCTCACCACGTCAGCCACTGGACGGCACTGCTTCCGGCGCAAAGCCAGGCGTCGGCCCATCTTCCGGTGGTATCGAGCCAGCGCCGACAACGGTGCTCCACTCGATCCTGCGTTGATCCAACTGATGTGGGCACCCACGACGAATAGGCTGCTGGTGATGGCTGGCGGCTCCGCGGGCCGGACGAAGGAGGCTCGGTGGACGCGATATCCCTCGAGCGCGTCGGCCTCCGCTTCGGGGATCTGGCCGCGGTGGACGGCATCAGCCTCGGGGTTTCCCCCGGCGAGATCGTGGGTCTGCTCGGGCACAACGGTGCGGGCAAGACGACCCTGTTGCGGATCATCAACGGACTGCTGCGCCCCGATGAGGGTGTCGTCCGGGTGCTTGGCCGCGACCCGTTCCACGAAGGTCAGGCGGTGCGGGCGGCCACGGGCGTGCTCACCGAGTACCCGGCACTCGACGACTACCTGTCCGCCTACGAGAACCTCGCCGTCTACGCCGCCCTCAACGACATTGCCGCCCCGGAGGCCGACCGGCGCATCGAAGCCCTGTTGACGGCCCTGCACCTGGCACACAAGCGCGACGAGCCGGCACGCGAACTCTCCGCCGGTCTGAAGCAGCGGGTGGCCCTGGCCCGGGCGATGGTCCACGAACCCGAGGTACTGCTGCTCGACGAGCCGACCACCAACCTGGACCCGGTGGCCACCCGTGCCGTGCGCGACCTCATCATCGACGCCTCCCGACGTCGGGGTCGT
>SLRZ01000054.1 GCA_007130695.1 Nitriliruptoraceae bacterium | reverse complement strand
GACCGGGGGCGACCGCCGGATGCTGCTATCGGCCGCCGAGATCCTGCGCGGCATGCCGCAGTTGGCGACCGCCTTCCACGACGGCCGGGTGGGATGGGCCGAGGTCCGTGCCATCGTCTGCGAGGTCCGCTCTCTGCCCGTCGCGGACCGTGCGACGATCGACGACGGATTCGGCGAGCTGTGCAACATCTCCCGCCGGGACGCCGACCGGCTGGTCGACGAGGTCCGCGCCGCGGCCGCGGCCCTGCGGCCTGACCGGGAGGCCAGGGACACGGCACGCACCATCGAACGCCGGTTCCTGGTCCTGCAGCCCATGCTGGACGGTGCCGGCGGCACCGGCTACTTCGAACTCGACGACGAGGCGTTCGCCACCGTGGCCGCCGGACTGGAGGCGGCGATGCCGGCCCCCTCGGCCGGCCCGCGCGACGTCACCCGCGACGCGGTCGGCCACGCCGACGAGGATGCCGAGGAGTCAGAGACCGCCGACGGGGAGCCGGGCTTCTGCGACCCCATACCGGTTCGCAGCCGCGCCCGGCAGCGCGCCGACGCGCTCGTGCTGCTCTCCGAGACGTTCCTGGCAGGCACCCGGACCGACGGCACCACCCGTCGGGCACGGCCGAGAGTGCTCGTCACCTGCGAGCTGCATGATCTGGCGGGTGCCGCGACCAGCCAGGCCGCCCGGCTGCTGACCGCCGTCCCCGGTGTTCGGCCCGCCGTCACCCGCGAAGCACTGACCCGGCTGTCCTCCGACGCCGACCTGCAGCTGATCATCCGGGACCGCGGGCAGATCGTGGGGGTCTCGGCCCCGACCTCGACCATTCCCGCTCGCGTCCGCGCCGCCGTGGCCGCACGCGACCAGGGGTGCCGGTTCCCCGGCTGCCGGATGCCGATCCAGTTCACCGACTGCCACCACGTCGTCGCCCGCGAGGACGAGGGGCCGACGATCGTCTCGAATCTGGTCGCGCTCTGTCGCCGCCACCACACCGCGGTCACCGAGGGCCGCTGGCGGCTGAACATGACCGAGTACGGCACCGTCACCGTCAGACGCGGCCGGCGCTCCGCCACCTCCGACCCGCCCGCCGTCACACCGTTCGGCACCGTCACCGTCAGACGCGGCCGGCGCTCCGCCACCTCCGACCCGCCCGCCGTCACACCGTTCCGCCAGCCGCCACGGCAAATCCCCGGACAACCGGGCCCGGAGCCGCCCGAACCGTGATCGCCGGGGCACCGCGAGTCGGTCACGCTCGCCCCTGAAGGCCGCGCTGCGTCGCGCGCAACCCGAACCGCCGGGCGCGGACGTACGTAGATCTTCGCGACGTTCGGCCGCTGCACTCGAACGCCTCCACGCCGCCGGCTGAAAAGGGGGCACCCGGTCGCGGTCACTCCACCAACGCTCGTGAGGTGCAGTCGATGTTGTGTACCTGGGACTCGATGGCACCCAGGTCAGCCCCGAGCAGTTCCATCACCTCGTCGACTTCCCCCTGGAGCTCCGTCAGGACCGGTTCCATCACGGTCGCGACGAGGCTGCCAAGTGTCTCACCGAGCGGCAGCGAGAGCAGGGTCGAATCGCTGTAGTCGAGCACCCCCAGCAGGTCGACCAGGTTCACCTCGGTCGACGAGAACCGTTCTGGCTCCGTGGGGAAGGGCGGCGGCGGAGGATCGATGTCACGGCGATCATCGTCGACGCCCCCCAACTCGTAGCCTTCGAGCTTCACCCTCACCGCCCCCACCGGACCCAGGTTCACCAGCGTGGTCGTCGGCAGCGCGACCACCGCGGCGTCCGAGGCTGCCTCGATGGTCACTCCCAAGGGGTCGCTGCAGGTGGCCGCGACGAGGCGGACCTCACCAGCACCAAGGGTGATCGTCAGCTCGGGCCGGACCGTGGTGACGACCCCGACGCCTGCTTCTGCCAGCTCCTCCAGGAGCACTTCGTAGTCGTCGATGACACCACTGATCTGACCATCGCCCGGGCAGACGTTGAGCAAACTCGCGATGCCCGAGAGCAGACCGTCGATGATGCCGACCAGTGATCCGAGGATCCCGTGCTCCTCGGCGAACTGTTCGATCGCCTCGACCTCGTCCTCGATGTCCCGCAACAGTTGGCGTCGTGCGCTGCACTGAAGACTGCCCAGATCATCGAGACGGTCGCGGAAATACTCCACCCGTCCCTCCACGGCGCCGTCATCGACCTGCGTGGTCGACTCGCCGAATGGCAGCTCGATCGCCAACTCGAACTGCGAGGTCTCCGCCACGGTTCGCCAGTCGCCGTTGGCGTCGCGACCCGGCCGGCCGACCGCGATCCTCGGGGGTTCGACGACCGTCAGCGTGACCTCGACGAGGTCGCCCACCAGCGTCGTCTCCATGGTCAACGCATTCCCGCGATTGGCGAGCTGCAGTGAGGCCATCACCAACTCCAGCGCGTCGACGGATGCCTGGGACCCGGCGCGGGAGCCCGTCTCGACATCGATCACCCCCACGTCGTCATCGCCCACGCCAAGGACGATTGGCCCCAGTGCGCCGGCCACCAAACCGTCCGCGATCGATGCGAGCTGCGCAGCGAGTTCCAGGCTCGCGGTCTCGCCCTCGGCCTCGAGAAGCGAAATCGTTCCTGCGAGCAGGTCGCTGACCGTGATCTCGGCCTCGAGCAGCTGGTCGACACTTCCCAGACCCAGCTCCGCGGCCAACTCCTCCAGGCGGATCTGCGTCTCGGTGATCCCTTGGTAACCCACCAGATCTATCGAGACCTCGCCGCCACCGACCAGCTCACCCAAGAGCTCGTCGATCAGGCCCCCCTCCAGTGACACCGTCGTCGTAGCGGCGGAGATCACGCCTTCGATCCCCGCCGCGGCCACGGCCGCCTTGCGAAGCTCCGCGCTCCGGCTCGCACCGAGCGGAAGCACATAACCCACCTCCCCGTGAGTCAGCACCCGCACGGCATCGACCGTCAGGGCCGTCACACTCTCCGGGCAAGCAGTAGGCGGCTCCTCGTCGTCCGGTGCCTCATCTCCCTGATCGAGGAAATAGCCACCGCACTCGGCGATGAAGAGCTGGTCCTCGGACATACGCCCGAGGTCGATCCGGTAGATGGTCCGGCGCTCGGCCGTGCCCCCCGCCGCCGGATTTCGGGTGCGGATCGAGTCCTCGGCGGCTTCGTACACCGACTGGAGCAACTCTTCACCGCTCTGCCCCACCAGGGCCGGCTGGTGCAGGGTGCTCACGCTGTCCAGAGCAGCACGGTCGGTCACCCCCTGCTGATCGCGACTCGCGTACGCGGTACGTCCGACGTCGACGGCCAAAGCCGCAGATGCCAGCAAAGCCATCGCCAGGACGGCCGCCATGATCGCAACCGCGCCGCCCTCATCCTGGTGCGAATCGGTGACACGGCGTGCCACGAGAGCCCTCAGTCCCATTGCACGACCGCCTTTGCCGACAACGTGCTCGGTGTCGCTACCGACAGCATCTCCGGCACGATCGGCGAAGCGCTCCAGTCGTATGTGGCCTGCACCGTCGCGCACTGCCGGGTCGCGGCGTCCGGGTCAGCGGCCTCGCACGCTCCGAACTCGACCGTGTGGCTGAATGCCGCCTCATCGAGCCAGGAGTCCTGGCCGAACTGTGTGTCGAAGATGGCGGCTGCGCGGTCACGGGCCGCCTGTTCGTCCGGGTAGAGGTTCACCGTGGATCGGGCTGCATCAGAGGTCGCATGCGTGACGGACTGCTGCGCGGCGAAGATCACCCCGTAGGTGATCAACCCCCACAGCAGCATTGCGAAGACGATGAAGACGGCAGCGAACTCGACGATGACCGCCCCACGCTCACCGTCTCGACACCCAGGGCGTTCCTTGAGTGAGACCCTCATCGACTGAACCCTCCCACGATCACTTCGAGCAGTCCGAAGAACGCATCCGCCAGCACCGGCCCGGTCGCCACGAGCACGACGCCAACGGCAGCGGCAAGGACCCCGTACTCGACGCTCGTGGCTCCTGCCTGGTCCCGGAGTGCCGCCATCAGAGGCCACCGCCTATGAGGTTCTGGCCGATCGAGATGACCGCGGGACCGAGGATCACGACGAACAGCGCGGGGAGGATGAACAGGACCAGCGGGAAGACCAGCTTGACCGGCAGCTTGGCGGCGGCCTCGCGGACCTTGCCGCGCCGGCGCCGGCGCATCTCCTCGGCCTGGGTCTGCAGCACCCGCGCCATCGGCATGCCCAGCGCGTCGGCCTGCAGCAGCGCGAGGATGAACCCGTTGAGGTCGCCGATGTCGGTGCGGGTCCGCAGGTTGTGCAGCGCCTCCCGACGCGACAGCCCGAGCTCCATCTCCGACAGCGTGTGGCCGAGTTCCTCGGACAGCGGCGAGGAGAACCGTTCCGTGACCGCCTGCATCGCGCCCTCGAGCCCGACGCCGGCCTCGACGGAGATCGCCAGGACGTCCAGGACGTCGGGCAGTTCCTTCTCGATCGCCTCGACGCGTTCCTGGCGGTGGTGCTTGACGTACAGCGCCGGCGCCAGTGCACCGGCCACCGCGCCGACGACCAGCGCCCCGCCGACCCTCACGGCCGTCCACTCCATCATCACGCCGGCGCCCAGGCCCACGAGCGAACCCACGACCAGCCCGACGACCTGACCGGCGACGTACTCCTCGGCGCCCATCCGACCCGACAGCCCGGCCAGCACCAGCCGCCGGCGGATGCTGCCGAGGTGATGCCGCGGCAACAGCCCCTGGATGGAGGCCAGCACGGAGCTGCCCAACGGCAGCAACAGGCGCTGGGAGAATCCCTGCTCGAGCCGCCCCTGGTACTCGTCGAGGTGCTCCGGGCCCGCGTCGAACTCGGCGAGCAGCTCGTCGATCGGCGACGTGCGGGCGAAGCGCAGTCCGGCACCCACGAGCGCCAATCCGGCCAGGGCGACCAGGGAGGCGGCGACCATCAGCAGCGAGGTACTCACAGCTCCACCGCCTTGACCATCTGCACGATGATGAAGGTGCCGATGCCCATCATCATGGCCGCCAGGAACAGCATCGCGATGCCTCCGCCCTGCAGCATGGGTGCGAAGTAGCCGGGGTTGGAGATCTGCAGCCAGATGGCGACGAGGAACGGCAGCGCCCCGAGGACGATCGCGGAGAATCGGCCCTCGGCGGTCAGTACCCGGACCTCGCGTCGCACCTCCTCGCGCTCGCGCATGAAGTCGGCCAGGGTGAACAACAGGTCCGCGAGCTTGCCGCCTGTCGACTGCTGGATGCGGATCGCGTGCACGATCCATTCGAAGTCGGGGACCTCGAGCCGTTCGGCCATGCGGTCCAGCGCATCGAGCATCGGCAGCCCGAGGCGCACCTCCGCGAGGACCCGCTCGAACTCCTCCGACATCGGCGGTGGGGTTTCCTCGACCATCATGTCGATCGAGCGCAGCAGCGTGTGGCCGGCCCGCAGCGAGGAGGCGATCAGCCCGAGGGTCGGAGGGAGCTGTTCCTCGAAGGCCTGCTTGCGCTTGCGGATCCGGCGGTCGAGATAGAACTTGAAACCGAGGGGCAGCACCAGCGCGACGACCAGTCCCATCAGCAGCTGGTCGGTCAACAGCCACGACCACAGGGCGACGGCCAGCGTGGTGGCTGCGGCGAACATCACGTACTCGCCGGCCCGCAGGGGCAGGCGGGACTTCTCGAGCTTCGCGGTGATCCGCGCGCCCATCTCCATGCGGCCCAGCGCGTCGTCGACGGCCCCGATGCTCGGCGCCAGCAGCCCGACCCGTTCGACGACCTCCTGGGGGTCGTAGTCCTCCTCGGAGAACGGCAGCTGCAGGTACTCCAACATCTCGTCCTGGCGACGACGGGCGCGGCGCAGCAGCGCGACGACCAGCACGGCCAGGCCCAGACCGACGAGGAGTGCGGCGAGCAGTTCCATCAGCGCTTCCGTCCCGTCGTGCTGGCGGCGCGCTTGCGCGGGGTGTCGGGTCGCAGGACGGTCGCGGGCACCTCGACCCCGTGCAGCTTCAACTTGTCGAGGAACTTCGGTCGTAGCCCGGTGGGCTTGCAGGTCCCCCGGTAGCGGCCCTGGGGGTCGATGTCGGGCTCGTAGGCGAACAGTTCCTGCAGGACGATCGTGCGGTCCTCCATGCCCTGGATCTCCTGCACGGAGACGATCTTGCGGGACCCGTCGGGCAGACGGGTGATCTGCACGATCACGTCGATGGCGGCGGCGATCATCTCGCGGATCGCCCGCTCCGGCAGGTCCACGCCGGCCATCAGCACCAGCATCTCCAGCCGCGAGAGCGAGTCGCGCGGGGTGTTGGCGTGGAGGGTCGTCAGGGACCCCTCGTGGCCGGTGTTCATGGCCTGGAGCATGTCCAGCGCCTCGCCGCCGCGGCATTCCCCGACGACGATCCGGTCGGGGCGCATCCGCAGGGTGTTTCGGACCAGGTCGCGGATGGCGACCTCGCCCTGGCCCTCGGAGTTCGCCGGCCGGGACTCCAGGGTGACCACGTGGGGCTGCTGGAGCTGCAGTTCGGCGGCGTCCTCGACCGTGATGATTCGCTCGTGCTCCGGGATGAACCGGGAGAGCACGTTCAGCAGGGTGGTCTTGCCGGACGCGGTGCCCCCGGAGACCAGCACGTTGAGCTTGCCGCGGACACACGCCTCGAGCAGGACGCCGAGGTCCTCGGAGAGCGAGCCGAAGTTGATGAGGTCGCTGACCGTGTAGGGATCCTCCGCGAACCGGCGGATCGTCAGGCACGGGCCGTGCACCGACAGGGGCGGGACCACGACGTTCACGCGGGACCCGTCGGGCAGACGCGCGTCGACCATCGGGGAGGACTCGTCCACCCGGCGCCCCACCGCGGAGACGATCCGCTGGATCACGTTGCGGTACTGCTCCCGGTCACTGAACGCGACCTCGGAACGCTCGACCCGGCCGTCGCGCTCGACCCAGATCTCGTCGAAGTCGTTGCACATGACCTCGGTGACCTCGGGGTCGGCGAGCAGTTCGTCGAGGGCGCCGTAGCCGAGGATGTCCGCGATCACGTCGGAGACGAAGGAGCGGCGCTCGGCCACCGGGATCCGCAGGTCCTTCGCCGTCAGGATGCGGTCGACCAGGCTGGTGACCTCGTCCTCGAGGTTCTCCGAGTCCACCTCGCCCGGCTTGCCGACCCTGGGGGCGAGTTCCGCGATCACGTCGTCGCGGACCTGTCGCTTGGCCTCGAGCCAGCGGGACTGACCGTCCTCCCGCTTGGAGGTCGCGGTCGCCTTCTTCGTGGAGGACGTCGCGCCTGACTTCGAACCCGACTTGGCGCTGGAGGTGGTGCCCGCCTTCGTGGTCTTGGTGGCCTTCTTGCGGGTCGCCCCCGAGGCCGCCTTCCGGGCCGACGCCGTGTTCGTCCCACCCTCCCGGGTGGTGCGACGTCGGGTGGCGGCCTTCTTGTTCACGCGCTCGTCGTCGGCGTCCTGCTCCGCGCGGGACTGCTCGACCAGCTTGTCGGAGAGCTTGACCACGTCGTACTCCTAGGCCTCTGCGGGGCGGGCGAACATGCGCCGGTACCACGGTTCGCTGGTGACGGCCGTGAGCTCACGGGCGACGGTCTGGGTGTCGTGGGGCAGCAGGTCGAGCAGCCCCTCGACGATGCTGCTGCACACCGCGGTGTGCGGCTCCGAGGAGAACAGCGGCGCCCCGCTGTTCATCGAACGCGGCACCTGCCGCGAGTACGGGATCTTCGAGCGGAAGCCCCGCGGGAAGAGCCGCTCGATGTCCTGCGCGTCGATGCCCACCCCGGTCTGGTCCTTGTTGAGGATCAGCGAGAGGTCGTCCTGGGGGATGCGCAGCCGCTCGAGCGTCTGGAGGAACAGCCGCAGGTTGCGCACCGACGACAGGTCGAGTGCGGCCAGGATGAACAGGTGGGTCGAACGGTCGAGCGCGGCCAGGGTGCCCTCGCCGAGCCCGGTGGGGTTGTCCACGACCACGTAGTCGAAGTGCGACTGCAGGGCCCCGATCACCCGCCCGATGTCCTCGGGGCCCACCCGGTCGGCCTCGGCCGGGTCGAGGGGCGCGGGCAGCACCCACACCCCCGACTCGTGGGCGGTCAGCATCTCGGGGAGGTAGGTGCCGAGCTCCGCCTCGTCCTCGATCGCCGCGACGTCGGTCATGGTGTGCTGGGGCCGCAGCCGCAGGGCCGTCATGACCTCGCCGAACTGCAGGTCGAGGTCGAGCAGCGCGACCTTGCGGCCGGTGATGCGGGCCAGCGCGACCGCGAGGTTGGTGGCGTAGAACGTCTTGCCGCACCCGCCCGTGGCGGAACAGACCGTCAGCACCTGCCCGAGCGGCGCCTCCGCGTTCTCCAACGCCTCGTCCAGCGCGGTGGCCAGCGCGTCGGCCAGGTCGATCGAGCGAAGAATCGCCTGCCGCAGTTCTTCGGCGTCGGTGGAGTCCACCAGCGCGTCGGCGCCCACGGCGACGACGTCACGCATCGCGGCCCCGGGACGACGGTCGAACGCCAGCACGATGCGCACCGCCGGGTAGCGGTCCCGGAACGCGGCCAGCTGGGCGATGGCCTGCTTGGTGGCGCACGACGGGCCGGCGACCACGACACCGGTGGGCGGGCACCAGTCCTCGAGCTCGTCGAGGTCGGCGACCGCCAACAGCTCCGGCGGCGGGTGCACCCCGCCGAGGAGTGCCTCCACGCTCACGGCGAGGTAGGGGTCGGGCTCGACCACCACCACGCTTCGGGGGGTGCTCATCAGGCGTCGTCCTCGGTCTCGGCCCCGGTGTCGGCCTCGGTGTCGTCATCGGCATCGGCATCGCCCGGCAGCACGGTCAGCCAGAGGTGGCCGTCCCGGGCCAGTGGCAGCAGTCCGGGCACGTCCCCCTCGTCGACGGCCAGGACGAACGTCAGGGTCCCGTCGTTGGCGGCGGGCCGGGGCCCGATCACCCCCAGCACCTCGACGTCCTCGAGCAGGCGCTCCGCGTCGCCCGTGGGTGCGGGCGCGCCCGGCTCGTCCTCGTCGTCGTCCTCGGCGGCCCCGAGCTCGTAGACGACCACCCGGTCCCCCGCCACCGGCAGGGCGGCGGCGCCGCGCACGAACGCGGCGCGGACGGTGACCGCCTCCATGCCGTCCTCGAGGTCGAGGGGCAGCGGCACCCTGGCCGTGGTGCCCTCACCGTCGGCGACCAGGTCGGAGGTCGCCGTGTCGGTGGGCGCGCCGTCCTCGGCCTCACCGTCCGACTGATCCTGGGCCGTCTCCGGCGGTGCGGGGTCGTCGCCACCGACGGTGCCCCGCAGGATCAGCAGCACCAGGATGACCCCGAACAACAGCACCACGGCCCCGACGGCGATCAACTTGGAGTTGGAGCTCGAGCCCTGAGGATTTGCCACCGCACGCCCCTATCCGTCTGCGGCACGCCGCGGAAGGGCGGCGCTCGTCCCTCTTCTACGACCGGGGGTGAGAAGGCATCCATGGGACGGTTGACCCATTTCCAACCGGTGACTAGCCCGCACGGGCCACGGCGGGGGTGACGGACCCGGCCCGGGTGGTGCATGTACGGACCAGTATGCGGTCGGCGCCCACCTCCGACGCCCGCCGCGGAGCACGCCTCCCGCTCGGGTCTCAGCGCTCCGGGAGGTCGATCAGCCCGTGCTGCAGTCCGGCGACGATGGCCTGCGAGCGGTCCCCGACGCCGAGCTTCGCGTAGATGTGGGAGAGGTGGTTGCGCACGGTCTTGGGGCTGATGAACAGCCGGGCCGCGACCTCGGCCGGTCGGCACCCGTCGGCGAACAACTGCAGCACCTCCCGCTCCCGGTCGGAGAGTTCGACGCCCCCGGCCGGGGCCGGTGGCGCGTCCACCGCCGGAGCCCGGCGCCCGAGCGGCGAGGAGCCCGCGGTGCCCTCGGTGTGGGCCCGGCGGACCGCGTCGACGACCTCGGCGCCCCCGGCGTCCTTGAGCAGGTAACCGACCGCGCCGGCGGCGAACGCCTGCTCGAGCAGTCCCTCGTCGTCGTGCATGGTCAGCACCACCACCCGCGTCCCGGGCGCCCGGCTACGCAGCCGGCGGGTCACCGTGAGCCCGTCCATGGTGGGCATCGAGATGTCCATCAGCGCGACGTCGGGGCGCAGGTCGACGGCCAACGCCAACGCACGTTCGCCGTTCTCGGCCTCCCCCACGACCTCCAGTCCCGCGTCGACCAGGGTGCGTCGCAGCCCCTCGCGCACCAGGCGGTGGTCGTCCACCACCAACACGGTCGTCCCCACTAGCTCCTCCGCAACGTCAGTGCCACCTCGGTGCCGTGCTCCGCCCGTGCCCGCACGTCGAGCCGGGCACCGATCGCGTCCGCACGCTCCCGCACCCCGGCCAGCACCCCGGCGCCGTCCGGGTCCAGATCCGACTCGTCCATCCCCGGCCCATCATCGCGCACCACCACCCGCAGCCGCTCATCCTCGGCCAGGAGCCGGACGGCGAGCGCCCCCACGGAGGGTCGCCGGTGGGCGAGGTCGGCCAGCTCCTGGATCGCCCGCAGTAGGTGGTTCTCCACCGGCAGGGCCAGGCGCGGGAAGGCCGGGGAGACGTCGAGGGAGACGGTCGCGCCGCCGCGTTCCTCCAGGCGCTGCAGGTGGCCGGCGAGCAGGTCCGCCAGGCCCCTGTCCTCGGTGCACCGCAGCCGCAGGTCGCGCAGGGTCTCGCGCAGTTCGCCGAGGGTGGCCTTCACGTCGTCGCGGACCGCGACGAGCTCCGGGTCGTCGGCGTGGCGGGCCACGGCACGGTCGAGTTCCAGACCGACGTAGGCCAGTGACTGCGCGAACCGGTCGTGCAGCTGCGTGCCGAGCCGCTGGCGTTCGAACTCGGCGCCGAGCGTCTGCAGACGCGAGAACCAGACGGCGTTGTCCAACGCCAGCGCGAGGGGGGCGGCCAACCGTGACAGTGACTCGAGGTGGGCCTCGGGGACCTCGCCCGGGGTGTTGCGCTCGATCGCGAGCAGGGCGGCCCGTCGGCCGCGACTGAACAGCCACTGGTACACCCCGGAGCGCGCGGCGGGGGTGAGCCCACCACCCTCCCCGAGCTGGGCGACCATGACCGGGTCCACCGCCGCCCGCGCGTGCAGCAGCTCGGCCGGCAGGTCGGCGTAGGCGACCTCACCGACGGGGGTCGTGCCGGGCACGTCCACCGACCGCCACCAACGCCCGTCGGCGTCCTCGAGGAGCAGCACGACCGCGTCTGGGTCGAACATCTCCTCCACCTGCCGGTGCACCGCCCCGAGGACGTCCTCGACCGTCAGCGGTGCGGGCGAGGACCGCACCAGCTGGTGCAGCCGGGCGAGCAACGCGTTGACGTGCCCGAGCTCGTCCATGCGACCCAGCCCGCTCGGGACGTCCTGTGGCGTCGGGGGCGTCGCCCACCAGCGGCTGGCCAGCGCCAGCGTCGTCGTCACCAGCAACGGCAGCAGCAGCGGCAGGATGCGCCCCACGTTCGTCGGACGGTCCACGGCGCCCGCCTCCGCCACGGCGACCAGCAGGACGGCGGCGGCCGGCAACGGCACCCCGCGGGCGCCCAGGCGCAGGACGGCCGCGAACACCGGGACCGCGAGGTACAGCGCGAACGGGCTCTCCCATCCGCCGCTGAGCACGACCGCGCCGGTCGCGACCAGTGTCTCGACCACCAGCCAGCCCGTACCCGGTCCCGGCCCCTCGTGGCCGACGACGCTGGCCGCCGCGGCGAGCGCCAACAGCACCGCACCGGTCGCCGCCAGGGCGGCCAGGGGCACGGGCCGTTCACCGGCCGCGACCAGGACCGCGCAGAAGGCCAGCGCCCCCCACCGCAGCCAGCCACCGACCGCACCCGCCCAGCGTGGCCCCGTCCCCGGTCGGGTGGCGGTCGAACTCACGGTCGGGTCACCAGCACCGACGCCCAGCAGGCGATCCCCTCGCCACGCCCCACGCTGCCGAGCCGGTCGGTCGTCGTGAACTTGACCGACACCTGCTCCTCGGCGACCGCCAGCACGGCCGCCAACCGCCCCCGCATGGCCGCGCGGTGCCCGGCGAGCCGGGGCCGCTGGGCGACCACCGTGCAGTCGACGTTGCCGACCTCCCACCCGTCGGCGTGCAGCTCCCCCACCACCGTCCGCAGCAGGTCGAGGGAATCGGCGCCCGCGGTCGCCGGATCGTCGACCCCGAACCGGCTACCGAGGTCACCGCCGGCGACCGCCCCGAGCAGCGCATCGGTCACCGCGTGGGCCACCACGTCGGCGTCCGAGTGCCCGGCCAGGCCGGGCGCCCCGGGGACCACCACGCCGCCGAGGACCAGGGGACGCTCCGCGTCGTCGCCGAAGGGGTGGACGTCGAGCCCGGAGCCGATCCGCACGCTCACGGTCGGGCCGCCAGCAGCGCCTCGGCGACCAGCACGTCGTCGGGCCACGTGATCTTCAGTCCCCGCGTCGAGCCGGCCACCGTCACGATCCGGCCGCGCACGACCCCGTCCGCGAGCAGTCGTTCCACGAGGGCGAGGTCGTCGGTCGCGTCCACGTCCGCGTCGAGCGCCCTCGCCAGGACCTCCCGTCGGAACACCTGCGGGGTCTGCACCCCCACCAGCCCCGCCCGGTCCACGGTCGCCACCACCCGGTCCCCGTCCACGCGCTTGAGCGTGTCGGCCACCGGGATCGCGGGCGCCGCCGCGAGCACCTCGGCGTCCGGGTCGTTCCCGCTGGCGCCGCCCGCCACGGCCGCGACGGTCCGACGGATGACCTCGGGTGGAGTGAGCGCCCGGGCCGCGTCGTGCACGGCGACCAGGTCGACGTCCCCGTCGAGGGCGGCGAGGCCCGCCCGGACACTGGCGGTCCGGCTCTCGCCACCGACGGCCAGCCGGGCACCGGCAGCCAGCGGCGCGAAACGGT
>SLRZ01000184.1 GCA_007130695.1 Nitriliruptoraceae bacterium | reverse complement strand
GTCAGTCCGGAGACCACCGCCCGTCCCGCGGGACGGCGGCGCAACGCGTCGAGCAGGAACCCCGACGGGCTCGTCCGGCCCACCACCTCGGGGTCGTAGGTGAACGCGGCCGGTTCGCCACCGTGCTCGGTCTGCTGCATGACTGGCGCTCCGTGCCGGCTCGCCCGTCGACGCGGACGGGCTCCCCCACCTCAACGACCCGGACGGTCACCGGATGCGTCGGACGGTGAGGGTAGGGCCACCGCGGCCGCAGCGGCTCACGGATCGGGGGGCCGTCGCAGGCCGGTGTCGAGCCAGCGGCGCTCAGGGCGGTGCGGGCCGGGAGCGGGGCGCGAGCACCGCCGCCGACTCCGCGCTCTGGCGGGCGGCCCCGAGCCGGGGTCGGATCAGGCCCGGCACCTCGACACTGACCCGCACGCGTGCGTGACCGGCCCCCGGTGGACAGTCGCAGTGGTCGAGGCGTCCCTCGCCGGCCGCGACGACCTCGGCGGCGGCCCGCCACGGTGGGTTGGCCCGCTCGGAGGTCTCCGCAGAGACGGCGGCCAGCGCGGCCGTGTCGGCGAGGCTCGCCGCGCGGGAGATCGCGACGAGGTGGCCGCCGAACTCGATGACGACGACCGTGACCAGGACCGTCGCGGCCAGGAGCAGCGGCAGCAGGACCAGCACCGACCCGCGCTCGCTCCGGGGTCCCGCCCGAACCCGCACGGTGGCACGCGCCCTGCCCCGCACGGTGGCCCACGCCCGGGCCTTCACGGTGGCATGCTCCCCTGCCCTCACGGTGGCACGCGCCCGGGCCGGACCGCGGGCTCCACCCTCGCGATCGCGGTGGCACGCAGCTCATGGGTGACCGGCCCGACCGTGCGGTCGAGGACCACGGTCACCTCGACGAGATCTCCGTCGCGGCGGTCGGTCGGCCTGACCGTGACCCGGTGGCCGCCGGAGGAGGGCAGGGCCCGCTCCACGGCCCGCTCCACGTCGGCGCTGCCGGTGGAGGTGGCTGCGGCCCGCACCCCCGCCCGTGCGGCCTCGTGGACCAGCAGGGCGTCGCGCACCACGCCCGCGACCGACAGGACCCCGGCGAGTGCGAGCGCGAGCAGCGGGAGGGCCAGCACCCATTCGAGGCTGGCCACTCCCTGCTGTCCGCCGGGTGACGCCGTCATGCGCCGACGATGGCCCGGGCCTCGCGCAGCAACGCATTGAAGAGCGTTGTCAACGCGCCGTCCGACGCCCACTGGATGACGCCCGCGGCGATCGTGGCGGCCACGATCGCGATCAGGCCGTACTCGGTCACCAGCGACCCGTCCTCGTCGTGCAGGTCGGTGCCGGGGGTGGGTGGTGTCGCTGCGTTCATGTGTGCTCCTTCATCGTTTTCAGGGGATGCCGGCCGCTCCGGCGAGGCCCGCGTGGACGATCGGCGCACCGATCGCCAGCAGCACCGCCGGCAGCAGGGCCAGCGCGGTGGGGAAGGTCAGTTGCGCGGGCAGGCGCTCGGCGGCGGCCAGTGCCCTCGCGAGGTCGTCGGCACGCAGTTCGGTGGCCAGCCGGCGCAGGGCACCGCCCGCCGGTGCACCCGCCTCCGCGGAGGCGTGCAGGAGTGCGGCGACACGGTCGAGCGGAGCCGGGTGGGTGCCGGGGCCGCTGCCGAGGTCGAGGTCGAGGTCGAAGGCGAGCCGGCCGAGGGGGCCGGCGAGGTCGGCCCGCACCTCGGCCACCTCGCGGACGGCCCGGGACGGCGAGGTCCCTCCGCCCATGGCGGTGGCCAGCAGGTCCGCGACCTCGTCGACGTCGCCCGGCGGTGGCGCGGCCGGGCGGCGCCACGAGACGAGCAGTGCCGCGACGGGCGCCAACCACCAGGTCAGCAGCCAGCCGGTCGCGACCGCCGCCAGCAGGCCCGGCCACGCGCGACCACGGTGGGAGACGGACCCGAGCGCGCCCCGGGCGCGACGGAGCAGGGCCCAGACCCCGGCCGCTCCCAGCGCGAGCAGCAGTGCGACCAGGGCGGCGACCGCCCACCCCACCGGGCGGGAGTAGAACCCGACGAGGTCCGCCCCCATGAGGCGACCGAGGAACGGCACGAGCAGCACGGGCGCCACGAGCAGGCCGCCGGCCACGGCACGGCTCTGGGCACAGGCCACGGTGATCGCCCGCCGCGCCCGGCGGGCGTCGGTCTCCGCGGCCGCGGCGGCGTCCAGCGCCTCGAGGGCGTCGACGCCGGCGACCACCGCCACGGTCACCGCCCGTCGGGAGCGCTCCGGCAGCCCGTGCATCGCGGAGGGATCCGCCGTCCCGGTCTCGAGGCGCAGGCGTGCCAACTCGACGGTGTCGCTCACGGCCACACCCGCCGGGGGCGGACGCCGCCCGTGGCGTCGAGGACGACCTCGCACACCGCGTCGACACGCCGGCGGCCGTCGGTGTCACGGCCCATCGCGACCACGAGGTCGAGAGCGGTCCCGACCTGGGCACGTGCCGCGGCGAGCGGCACTCCGGCGAGCAGCGCCATCCCCTCGAGCCGGACGAGCGCGTCCTCTGCACCGTTGGCGTGGGCCGTGGTGAGCGAGCCGTCGTGACCGGTGTTCATCGCCATCAACATGTCGGCGACCTCGTGGCCCCGCACCTCACCGACCACGAGGCGGTCCGGGCGCATCCGCAGGGCGTTGCGGACGAGCGCGGCCACATCGACCCCGCCGGTCCCTGCGGGCCCGGGTGGCCGGACCCGTAGGTGCACGGTGTGTCCCGCGGGATGACGCAGTTCGGGTGCGTCCTCGATCACCACGACGCGGTCGTCGCCGACCTCGCCGAGCAGGCGCGCGAGCAGGGTGGTCTTGCCCACCCCGGCCCGGCCGCACACCACGATGTTGCGCCGCTGGGCGACGGCACGCACCAGCAGATCCCGCAGCTCCGGCGGCACCGCCCCGGACGCGGCGAGCTCGTCCCAGGAGGGCACCACGGCCGGCACCCGGCGCAGGGTCAGCGTCGCCCGCTCGGCCAGGGGCGGCAGGATGACGTGCAGGCGCACCCCGCCCTCGAGCACCGCGTCGGCGTAGGGATGGGCCCGGTCGAGGCGCGCGCCCGCCTGTCCGGCCGCGCGACGCACCAGGCGTTCGACGTGGCCCTCATCCTCGAAACGGACCGCCACCCGCTGCAGGTGCCCGCCCCGTTCGACGTGGACCTCGTCGGCGCCGTTGACCATGACGTCGGTCACCTCGGGGTCGCGCAGCAGCGCCTCGAGCGGCCCCAGGCCCGCCAGGTCGTCCACCAGGTCCCGCACCAGGCGGGCCCAGGCCCCCGGCGCGAGCACCACCCCCTCGGCCGCCAGCGCACGGGCGACCGCACGCCGCAGCCGGGCGCGGTCGGGACGCTCCGCGCCGAGCTCCGCGTCGTCGCGCAGGCGACGGGC
>SLRZ01000031.1 GCA_007130695.1 Nitriliruptoraceae bacterium | reverse complement strand
TGCCGCTCCTGGCCCCGGCTGTAGATGAGCAGGTCGGGAGCGAACCAGCCCAGCGCCGTCATCCCGCCCCAGGTCAGCAGCCACAGCATGGTGCGGTTGTCCGCGAACATGAAGGAGCCGACGAGGAACGACGCGACGCCGAGGACGATCTTGGCCGCCAGGACCCGGTCCAGCGGCCACGACGCCGGTCGTCCCGCGAGCGTGAGACGGTGATCGAGCGCCTCCAGACGGCCCACCGGGGTGAGTCGTCGGGTGGCCCCGGCCAGCCCTCCCAGCAGGGGCGCCACGGCGCGGTCGTGGGCCGACTGCTGCAGGACCGACGCGCGCAGGTCCACGGTGCCGGACCGGCCGGCGAGCACGTCGCGGCCCACGGTCGGGGCCGACGACCTCGCACCGGCGATCGACCACCACAGGAGCGGCAGGGAAACGGCGACGGCGGCGGAGGCCAGGATGACCGTGAGTGGCATGGTGAGCCTCCTAGAAGACCAACTTGACGAGCTTGCGCATCCAGATCACTCCGACCGTCATCAGCACGACCCCGGTGGCGATGAGCCCCCAGCCCAGCAACCCACCGTTGGTGAGCTCTGCGAGGTAGCCGGGGTTGCCCAGGTAGATCATGAAGCCGACCCCGAAGGGCAGGGCGAGCAGGACGTAGGCGGACAGGCGCCCCTCGGCGCTGAGTGCCTTGACCTGGCGGCGGATCTGGTCACGTTCCCGGATCGTCTCGCCCACCGTGTCGAGCACCTCGGCCAGGTCACCCCCCACTTCGCGGTTGATCTCGATGGCCTGCATGACCCACTCGAAGTCCTGGCTGTCGACCCGCCCGGCCAGCGCCTCGAGCGCGTCGTCGAGGTCACGACCCAGCCTGGTCTCGACCACGAGGCGTCCGAACTCCTCGGCGGTCGGTGAGTCGGCCTCGCGGGCGACGGCGTCGATGGCCTGCAGGATGCTGTATCCCGCGCGCAGGCTGCCGGAGAGCAGTTGCAGCGTGTCGCTGAGCTGGTCAGCGAACTTCGCCTGGCGCCTGGCGGCCATGAAGGAGACGACGAGGCGGGCGACGATCACCGCCACGACGGCGAGCAGGATGCCCAGCAGCCAGCCGTTGAGGGCCACACCCACGGCCAGGGCGGTGACCGCGCCGGAGCCCACGAGTACGACGAACTCGCCGGGCCGCAGGTCGATCCCGGCCCGCTCCAGGGCGGTGTTCAGAGCCTGTTGGTAGCCACGGCGATTGAGGGCCCGATCGGCGACAAGCGTGACCCGGTCGGTGACCTCGGTCAGGCCGCGGTTCCCGCCGTGGTGGGCGGCGCCCGCGATCTGGGCGCGACGTTCGCCCGGCACGAAAAGGGCCAGAGCGATGATGGCCAGGGCCACGAACCACAGTGCGGCACCGACCGCGAGGCCGGCGGTCGACAGCAGCGAACGTCCCGAATCGGCTGAGGTCGGGGGCGGCGGGACGGCCGCTTCCTCCGCCTCGGTCGCCTCCTCGCCCTCGGGCAGTTCGATCGTGCGGGAGGCGGTCAGCGTCTCCCCGTCGGCCTCCAGCTCCACGGTGAGTTCGACTGTGCCGCTGCCTTCGGACTCGTAGCGCAGCGTGTAGCGGTTGAGTAGGTCGGTGGCCAGCTGCTCGTAGATGTCGCTGAGCGTGTCGGCGTCGTCGGTGGTGTGCACGGTGCCGTCGGACGCGGCCACCATGGCCCGTAGCGACTCGTTCTCGAGGTCTGAACTCTCGTATTCGACACCGTGAAGGGGAACGCCGGCCTCCGCCAGCCGTTCGACGGCCTCGTCCAGCGTGGCCTCGCTGGTGTTGGTCGACCGGGTGGCGTCGCCCCCCGGGTCCTCCCCGTCGGTCAGGAGTACCAGCGCCCCGTGGCCGTTGCCGTCGGTCTCGGGGAAGCTGTCCAGCGCCATCAGCGCGGCGTCGTACAGTGCGGTTTCGCCGCCGGCCTGCAGGTCCTCGACGGCCTCGAGGTGCTCGTCGCGCGGCGCGTCGAAGTCGGTGAGTGCCGCGGGGCGGGTGTCGTAGGCGTGGACGGCGACCTGGACATCGTCGGGCAGCTGCTCGAGGAAGCGTCCGGCGGCGTCACGGGCGGCGTCGATCGGCGGACCGCCGAGCTCCCCGGGACGCCCGCCCATGCTGCCGGAGCTGTCGACGATCAGGATCACGTGCACGTCGGAGCTGGCGACCAGCTGGCCTTCAAAGGGACGCTCTTCGCCGTCCTCCAGGATCCGGAAGGCCGTGTCGACCTCCTCGATGTCCAGCCCGCCGGGGGCGGTCACGGCTGCTTCGACCTCGGGATGCCCGTCGACGTGCACGGTGTCGATCGAGAGCGTGCCGAGGTCCTCTTGGGCACCGGCGACCGCGACCGGGACCGCGACCAGCAGCGCGGCCGCGGACAGCAGTGCCGTCAGGCGCCTCATCGCCGCTTCCTGTTCGGGGCAGCCCCGAGGCCGGCCTCGTCGAAGGAGGCGCCGAAGATCCCGGCGGGTAGCGTGATGCCCTCCTGCTGGAGGCGGTCGGTGAACGCGGGTCGGATGCCGGTGGGACGCTGCTGGCCGAGGAAGCGGCCGTCGGCGTCCATCCCTGCGTCGTAGTCGAAGGCGAAGATGTCCTGGAGGGTGACCACCTGCCCCTCCATGCCCTGCACCTCGGTGACGTTGGTGATCCGCCGGCTGCCGTCGCGCAGCCGGGTGATCTGGACGATGAGGTCCATGGCGGAGGCGACCTGTTCGCGGATGGCGCGGACCGGCAGGTCGACCCCGGCCATCAGCACCATGGTCTCCAGGCGCGACAACGCGTCGCGGGGAGAGTTGGCGTGGACGGTGGACAGCGACCCGTCATGACCGGTGTTCATCGCCTGGAGCATGTCCAGCGCCTCGCCGCCACGGGTCTCACCGACGATGATCCGGTCCGGTCGCATACGCAGGGAGTTGCGCACCAGGTCCCGGATGGGCACGTGGCCCTTGCCCTCGATGTTCGGAGGCCGGGACTCCAGGCGCACGACGTGGTCCTGGTGCAGCTGGAGCTCGACGGCGTCCTCGATGGTGACGATGCGCTCGTTCTCGGGGATGTACGACGAGATGACGTTGAGCAGCGTCGTCTTCCCGGTGCCGGTCCCACCCGAGACCAGGATGTTGAGACGGCCGCGGACGCAGGCGTCCAGCAGGTCGGCGATCTGGGGGCTCAGCGTCCCGAAGCTGATCAGGTCACCGACCTGGTAGGGGTCCTTGGCGAACTTACGGATGGTGAGGCTGGGTCCGTCCACGGCCAACGGTGGGACGATCGCATTGACCCGGGAGCCGTCGGGCAGCCGCGCGTCGACCATCGGCGAGGTCTCGTCGACCCGACGGCCGATCCGGTTGACGATGCGGTTGATGATCTGGAGCAGGTGGTCGTTATCGCGAAATTTG
>SLRZ01000104.1 GCA_007130695.1 Nitriliruptoraceae bacterium | reverse complement strand
GCTACCGCCTCTGGTGCCTCGCCGACACGGTGACACGGCACCGCGATGCGGCCGGAGGCGGGCGGCACGGCTGAGCGGCGTCACCGGCCACGAACGCCGGGCCGGCCCCCGATGCCGACCCGTGCGAGGACGGCGACGGTCCGCGCTCGCAGGCGACCGAGCCGGACGACGAGGTCGTAGAGGCGAGTCCACCGCCGCATCCGGCGCAGGTAGCCGTGGAGGTCCTGCTCGACCCGGGCGCGTCGGAACGCCGCGATGCTGCGGCGGGGGATCTCCATCCGCAGCCGGTACAGCAGCCGGGTCGGCAGCGCGAGCTCGTTCGAGGGCGTCACCCGCTTGGGCGGATGCCACCGGCCCGCACGCCGGGTGAGGTGGAGTCGGTAGGACAGGCCCTGGCGGCGGTCGCGCAGGCCACCCGCCTGGGTCGCGGCCGCGCGGTCCGGGTCGATGTGCTCGAGGTGCAGGCGCCCGGCGGCACGCCCGTCCTCGAGCAGCACCCGGATGGGTTCGGAGCGCACGACGACCACGCTGTTGCCGCTGCCCACGTACTCGGGAAGCCACGCGTCGCCCACCGCGACGTCCGCGGTCTCGGCCAGGACGTCATCGCAGAAGTTGCAGGCGCTGTACTTGAAGAAACCGTAGGGGTACTTCGTACCGACCAGGTCCTGCACGACCCGGGGCTCGCTCGCGCGACCGTCGGCTGCGTACGCGGTCACGCCCTTCTCCCGGGCGGTCCGGCCCGGCAGCTTCGTACGGAAGTCGATGCCGGCCAGTTCCTGCGGCGGGATGCCCAGCTGCCAGGCCAGCGACTCCGCGTACCCGGTCGTCTTGAGGTGGCCGCAGATGATGCCGACCGTGAAGCGGACGCGTTCGGCGATCACGGGGTCGGTCACCGCGAGGCGGCGGATCCCCTTGATGAAGCAGGGCACGCCGGTGATCACGTACCGGCCCGGGTGGGCGCGCACGAACTCGATCGCCTGCGACATCTCGACCGGGTGGTAGGCCGCGCGGCTCCCGGTGTGCACCCCCTCGACGGTGTCATCCACGCCGTACTCGAACAGTGCGGGTCCGGCGGCGTCGGGCTCGGTTTCCCGGACCTGCAGCACCCGGTCCACCAGGCCCTGTTCCAGCAGTTCCGCGAGGAGCCACTTCGCCATCCCGCCCGAGCTGCCCTGCGCACGGAAGTCGCCCTCGGCCGCGTAGCCCGCGTACGTCGTCAGGTGGTAGCCGAGGTCGCCGCGGTGGGGCGCCGGCGCGAACAGCGATGAGGCCAGGTCGTCCTCGTCGGGCCCCTGACCGGTGAACGGGCAGACCTCCAGGACTCGGGTGTCGGTCGGCCCCGCCGCCGGATCGGCCACCAGCGCCGGCTGATAGGCGCCGTCCTCGTCGAGCCGCATGCGCACCGGTGAGCGCTCGACGGCCGCGCAGAGCCCGCAGCCGATGCAGTAGCCGCCGTCGACCACGGCGTTCATGAGCTCCTGGAAGGGGTGGGTGCTCATGGCGCCGTGGCCCCGGCCGGGTCGGCGACGACGTCGTGGCGGATCTCGAAGCCGTCGGCGGTTACCGCGAGCACCCGGAGCTCCACACCCTCGGGGAGGTCGGCCACGCCCTGGATCCCTTCGGCGTCCCCGGCCCAGACCAGCAGGTGATCGACCCCGGCCGAACGGAGCTCCTCGGCGGCCGCAGCCGCGTCCCGTGCCTCGGGACGGCCCACGTAGGTGCAGCCGACGCGGAAGCACAGCAGGTGGCTGCGCTGCCAGCTGTCGACGGTGGCGACGTGACCCTCGAGCCCCGCGTTCTCGAGGGCCTGCGCCGCCGCGGTGACCTCCTGATGGGCGCCGACGCGGGGCAACAGGCCGTGCAGGGAGGTCGCCGCCATCACCAGGACCAGCAGTCCGGCCGCCGGCCGGCCCCATCGTGGGCGCTCGCGCCACAGCAGGTGCAAACCGACCGCGGCGGCCGGCGCCGTGGCCAGGATCGGCAGCCACAGGTAGCGCTCGATGGCGATGATCAGCAGCAGGCCGCCGGCCGCGACGGCCCCGGCCGCTAGCGGCGCGGCCAGGGCGGCAGCGGGGAGCTGCCGACGCCGCGCGTGCCAGGCGAGCGCCAGCACGGCGAGGCCGGCCAGGGGCGCGCCACGACGCAGGACCGAACCGACCACGATGCGGGCGTTGGCGACCGCCAACCCGACGCGGTGCGCGAGGTCCGGCTGCCCGACCTCGCCGCCCTCGGCGTCCGAGCGCACCGGAACCGGCAGCTCGGAGGGTTCCTCCCAGGCGCTCATCCCGCCCTCGCGCACCGGCGGATAGAGGCCACGGACGTTGAACGGGTTGCCGGCCGAGCCCGGGGCCACCAGTTCGGCGTTGAAACCCGCGGAGGTGCTGAAGGTCGGCTGCCCGTAGACGCCGCTGAGTACCCCGGTCCATGCCCCCGCGACCAGCCCCAGTCCGGCCAGCGCGAGCCCCGTCGTGCGTAGTGCGTCCCGGGTTCCCGGTGGGGTGGGGGTGGTCCACCGGCGACCGAGCGCCACCAGCGGCAACACGACGAGCGCCACCGGTAGCGCGTACGCCCGGGCGAGGAACGCAACCCCGGCCCATGCGCCCGCACGCACGGCCACCCCTGGCCGGCGGTCGACCCCCTCCCGGGTGAGCAGGTCGAGACTGCGCAGCAGCGCCGCGCACATCAGCACGTCCGCGTACAGCCCGAACAGCGCCGCATAGACGAGAAACGGTGCGACCGCCACCAGCACGACGTCGGTCGCCACCCGGCCGGCCCCCGCCCGGTGGCAGAGCGCGCGCAGCGGGGCGAAGGTCAGCAACCCGCCCACGAGCAGGACGATGCGCAGGGCCACCAGCCCGGGCACGCCGACGGCCACCAACGGTGCGGCGCCCCAGGACAGGAGCGGACCCCAGTACGCGTTGACCGCCGCCGGGAGGTCCAGTTCGGCCCAGCGCTGGGCCACCACCACGTAGGAGGGCCCGTCGGGGTTGCCGTAGTGCCCGGTCAGCGGCAGCAACGCCAGCCACCCCACCACCAGCACCAGGTGGGGGGTGAAGGGCCGCACGGCCCCACGCCACCGGGGTCCCGGGGACGTGCGCTCCGGTGGGATCGTCGTCGCTTCCCTGGTCGCGATCGTGTCCTCCGTGCCACGTCACCGAGCTCGGTCCCGGTCGTGCGGTCGCCGTGCCGGCGTCCCTTCGGCCGGTGATGGTCGAGAACCGGCGGCCGGGGTTGGTACGTTCCGGGATGTTTCGGGGGTGGCGCGGATCTTTCCACAGGGGTCGACATGAAGGCCAGCGGGCCCGCAGGAGCGCCCGGACGCGGCGGCACGGACGACGGCCGACCACGCCTGGTGGTCGCTTCGGTCCAGGGGCGCAAGAGCCTTCCCGCCGACCGGGTCACGGACCTCGAGCGGGTGTCGCGGGCGACCTTCCTCTCCCGTGATCACACCCTGACCGCCGAGGAGGCGACCGCGCTGTTCGCCGACGCGGAGGTACTGGCGATCACCCCGAAGGTGTCGCCGGTCATCGACGAGGACTTCCTGGAGGCGCTCCCCAACCTGCGCGGGATCTGCCTGCACGCCACCGGGTACGACTTCGTCGACCCCGCGGCGTTGCGCAGGCGCGGGATCACGCTCAGCACCCTGCCCGAGTACAGCACGCGCTCCGTGGCCGAGCAGACGCTCGGCCTGTTGCTGGCCCTCTCCAGCCGTCTGCACCTGGCCAACGACCGCTCGCGCGGACTGGTCCACCACGGCACGTCGCTGCGTGGGTTCGAGATCGCCGGCCGGACGCTCGGGATCATCGGGTGCGGCCGCATCGGGGGGACCCTCGCCCGGCTCGCCCAGGCCCTGGACATGGCCACGATCGCCTACGACATCGACCCCAAGCCCGTGCCCGGGGTCACCTACGTGACCCGGGACGAACTCTTCGAGCGCAGCGACGTCGTCACCCTGCATTGCCCGCTGCCGTTCGACGCGTCGCCGCTCGTCGGCCACGACGAGATCCGCAGCATGCTCCCCGGCGCGGTTCTGCTGAACTCAAGCCGCGCGGCGCTGGTCGACGACGAGGCCGTGATCGCCGCCATCCGAGACGGACACCTGCGCGGGTACGCGGTCGACGACGAGCTCATCGGCGGCCCCGAGGTCGAGGACCTGCTAACCGAGGGGCGGATCCTGCAGACCGGTCACTCAGCCTGGTGGACCGACGAGGTCCTGGACCGGGGCTCGCACATGTGGGCGGACGCGATCGAGGCCATGCTGCTGGGCCGACCCACCGCGGTGGTCGACCCCACCGTGGCCCCGTCCGACGCGCTCGCACAATGAGCCTGGACCTCGACGGCGCACGTGTCCTGGTGACCGGAGGAGCCGGATTCCTCGGCTCGCACCTCACCGACGCCCTGCTTGCCGCCGGCGCTCACGTGGTGTGCGTGGACAACCTGCTGACCGGCACACCCGTCAACATCGCCCACCTCGAGGACGAGCCCGCCTGCGAGTTCGTCCACCACGACGTGACCCGGCACCTCGACATTCCCGGCAGCCTCGATGCGGTCCTGCACTTCGCGTCACCGGCCTCACCGGTCGACTACCTCGAGCTGCCGATCCAGACCCTCAAGGTCGGCGCGCTCGGTACCCACAACATGCTCGGCCTGGCCAAGGACAAGCAGGCGCTGTTCATGCTGGCCTCGACCTCCGAGGTGTACGGCGACCCCCTGGTCCACCCCCAGCCCGAGACCTACTGGGGCAACGTCAACCCCATCGGGCCACGTGGCGTCTACGACGAGGCCAAGCGCTTCGCCGAGGCCATGGCGTTCGCCTACCACCGCACCCACGGAATCCCGATCCGCGTCGCCCGGATCTTCAACACCTACGGCCCCCGCATGCGTACCCGGGACGGACGGGCGGTGCCGACGTTCATCCGCCAGGCCATGGAGGGCGTGCCGCTGACGGTGCACGGCGAGGGCACCCAGACCCGGTCGCTGTGTTACGTCGACGACACCGTCGCGGGCTTTCTGGCGCTGCTGCGTTCCGGGATGGCCGGGCCGGTCAACATCGGGGGGCCCGACGAGATCACGATGCTGCAGTTGGCCGAGGAGGTCGCCGCGGCGGTCGGGGTCGAGGCGGTCATCGACCACCTGCCACGCCCGCTCGACGATCCCCAGGTCCGTCGGCCCGACACCACCCTGGCCCGTACGGAACTGGGCTGGAAGCCCGAGGTGTCACTGGCGGAGGGACTGCGCCGCACGGTCGCGTGGTACCGGGGGGCCTGACAAGGACACCACGGGGCGGCCAGGAACCGTGCACCGCAGCAACGCCTCTGATGGCGCCTGGGCGTCTCCGGCGTCCTCCTCCGACTGTCCGTCAGAGACCGGCTTGCTCTACCCTGCGCACCACCGGGGCCCGTAGCTCAGCCCGGCAGAGCACCTGCCTTGCATGCAGGAAGTCAGGGGTTCAAATCCCCTCGGGTCCACCACTGCGATGTCCCGAGACATCCGTTCACGATCTCCTGAACTCACTCACCCTCGGGTCCACCACTGCGCTGATCGCAGGTTCCTCGTCCCGCTGTTCGCAGGTCGGCGCGCGAGGGCCGGCGATCGGTCGTTGCGAGCGGCTCAGGGTGGCGGGCCGGCGAACCGGCTCCGGACCGCGGCGAGGACCAGGGCGAGCACGACCGCGCCCGCGACCACGAGCATCGCGCCGCTGAAGCTCTCCATCAGTTGCGGCGCGGCCACGAGCACGACCCCCAGCGCGATCATGACGGCGCCGCCGACGAGCTTGAGGGCGCGCCCGTGGCGCTCCTCGAAGCTGGAGGTGCGCAGTGTCACCAGCGCCACGCCGAAGACCACGAGCTCGACCAGGACGTAGATCGCGAGGTAGAGCAGCAGCAGCGCGGCGAACTCGACGCCCTCGATCCCCTGGGTGCGCACGATGCCGGTCCAGATCACCGGAAAGCCCGCGGTGCACGGCAGTTCCACCAGGGAGATGCCCGCCGCCATCCCCACGGTCAGCCCGATGACCGACGCCAGAGAGCGGTCGCGGTCACGCACGGCCCGACCGGACCGGTAGATGCGCGGCTTGAACCGGTCGGGGATCGTGAAGGACAGGCCACGCTTGTAGGCGAAGTAGTCCTTGACGTTGACCGCACCGATGAACAGCGCCAGCGCGGCCACCAGCAGGCGGATGGCGCCGAGGTGCTCCAGGTAACCCATCACCGTGAAGATCCCGACGATGAACGCGCCGTAGAGCGCGCCGGTGACCAGCAGGAAGGTCCCCCCCACGACGGCGACGCGGGCACGGGTCGCACCGGCGTGGAGCACCATCGCCAGCAACACGGTCAGCACCCACAGCGAGCACGGGTTGAACCCGTCCACGAACGCGATCACGGAGGTGACCGCCACGGGAGAGCGTCCGTCGAGCGCCACCTCGCCCAGCAGCGGGATGGCGATGGTCTGCCCGTCGGCCGGCGCCGCCGTCGGCGGGTCGGGTCCCGCGGGCTCGTCGGGACCGGCCGTGGGGGGAGCGGCCTGGTCGACGGCGGCCGCGACCGCGGCCTCGATGTCGACGACGTTCCGTTCCTCGAACCCCAGCCACACCGTCTCGTCCAGGATGACCACCGGCACCCCCGAGGCCTGGTGTCCGCGTGCGGCCATCTCCTCGCCCCAGCGCTGCCGTGCCACCGGGTCCCGTCCGACGTCGTGGCGCTCGATCGTGAGCTCGTCGCCGTGGGTGGCCTCGAGCTCGTCGAGGAACTCCTCCATGAGCTGGCAGTAGGGGCAGGTCTCCGTCCCGAAGTACAGCAGCGTCACGTCGGTGGACGCCCGCGCCGGCAGCAGCGCGAACCCGAACGCGAACAGCAGCAACAGCACCCCCGACGCCACGCGAGGTCGCAGGCGACGCTCGGTGGAGCGGTGGGTCGTCACGCGAGCTCCACTCGGACAACGGCCGGTGCGATCCCGGCGGGGTCCCCGGCCCGAAGATGATCATCGGGCACGCCGCCGCCGCGAGCACGTGCCGACGGACACGACCCGGTGGGACAATGGGCCCGTACGGCCGCGTCCCCACCCGCAACGGTCAGCATGCCCGTCGCGGTGTCGATGTGGCACCGCTCAGGCCGTGGCCTCGAGCTCCGCGAGCGAGTCCTCGAGGTGGGTGAGCAGACGCTGGAGCCTCGGCACCCGCCGGCGACACCCGATCAGGCCGAACTCCAGCGAGCCCGCGTAGCTGGTCACCGTGATGTTCAGCGCCTGGCCGTCGTAGGGCACCGAGACGGGATAGATGCCTTCCAGGCGTGCGCCGTTCCAGTACAGCGGCTCCTCGGGACCCGGCACGTTGGAGATCACGATGTTGAAGGCCGGTTTGCGCAGCAGTTCGTAACGGAACAGCGGCCCCAGCGCGACGGGACCGAAGTTGATCGCGCTCAGCAGGATCACCGCCATCGGTCCCAGGCCCTTGAGCTGGGCCTTGCTGTCACGCATCGAACGGTGGATCAGGTCGAACCGGGCTTCCGGTTCGCTCAGGTGCGTGCCGAGATTGCACAGCACCACGCCCACCGCATTGCCGCCCCCGCCCGGGGCGTCGTCGTCACCGCGCAGGGAGACGGGCACGGCCGAGACCAGGGGCTGGTCCGGCAGGTCGCCCTGGTCGAGCAGGTAGCGGCGCAGCGCACCCGAGGACATCGCCAGCACGACGTCGTTGACGCTGCCACCGTGGGCATCGGCCACCACACGGATCCGATCCATGTCCCAGGACTGCGCGGCGAAGCGGCGGGCCCCCGTGATCGGCACGTTCAGGCTGGAACGCGGTGCCTGGTAGGGCAGTGAGGCGGCCCGGTCCTCCAACGCCCGCGCCATCGTCCGTACCGCCGCCAGGCTGGCCTCGCCGACCGCGCGACCACCCTCGACGGCGTCACGCGCCAGGCCGCGGACCTTGTCCAGGGCGGTGCCGTCCGGCAGCGACGGCGAGCTCACCCCCCGGGGCGCCCAGGGTGGTGCCATGCCCCGCTCGTCGGGATCGGGTGACAGCCCGCGCACCATCCAGCGCATCGCCGCCACCCCGTCGAGCATGCTGTGGTGGACCTTGGAGTACGACGCGATCCGTCCGTCGGCCAGCCCCTCGATGAGGTGGATCTCCCACAGCGGCCGGTTGCGGTCCAGCAGGGTCCCGTGCAGCCGGGAGACCAGCGCGAGCAGTTCGCGGATCTCCCCCGGGTGGGGCAGTGCCGAGTGGCGCACGTGGTACTCGAGGTCGAGTTCGGCGTCCTCGGTCCACTCCCACGGACCCAGCCCGGCCAGCGACCGCCGGGGGTGACGCCGGAAGAGGGTCGCGACGTCGCCGTGCTCGATCGCCCGCTGGTAGCCCTCGCGGACGCTGCCGGGGGCGGCGTCCTCGGGAGGCCGGAACAGCTGGAGTCCGCCGACGTGCAGCGGCTTCTCCCGGACCTCGCCCATGAGGAAGAGCGCGTCGGTGATCGGCATCGGCTTCATGTCATCCCTCTCCCAAAATGCCCGAGCGACCCTATCCGCACGGTCCGGCCGCTCCGTCGCCGACGCGGGCGTCGGGCCACCGACCGGTCCTACAGTGGCCCCGACACGCGAGGCGTCACGGAGGTGCCGGTGGGCGAGTTCGACGAAGCGACCGCGGTCGCCGCCCGGGACGATGGCGGCTGGCGGGGAACGCTCGCCGAGGGTTGGGACATCAACGGGGTCCCCAACGGCGGCTACCTGCTGAGCCTGGTCGCCGCCGGGCTACGGGAATCGGCCGGCCGCCCGGACCCGCTCACGGTGAGCATGCACTTCCTGCGACCGAGTGCACCGGGCGTGGTCGACCTCGACGTGCATCCGGGCCGGCAGGGCGCCCGACACGCGACCGTGGCCGGCACCGCACGGCAGGGCGAGACCGCGGTCGCGCAGGCGGTCGCGACGTTCACGGACCTGTCCACCGCCGGCGACCCGCACCGGGTCGACCTCGAACCCCCCGAGCTGCCCGACCCCGGCGAGTGCGTGCAGCGACGCGGTCTGGCCAGCTCGGGTATCGGGCAGAAGGTCGAGCTGCGCCTGCATCCGCACGACACGGGGTTCGTCACCCGGGACCCCTCCGGCGACCCGCTCGTACGCGGGTGGGCGCGGCTGGCCGACGGGCGGCCCGTCGACACCCTGGCGCTGCTGCTGCTGGCCGACGCCTTTCCGCCCGCGGTGTTCAACGCGGGTCTTCCGGTGGCCTGGGTCCCCACGGTGCAGCTCACCGTCCACATCCGGGCACGGCCCGCGCCGGGGTGGGTCCGGGGCCGCTTCCGGACGCGGGCGGTCACCGGGGGCTACCTCGAGGAGGATGGGGAGCTGTGGGACGCCGCCGGTGACCTCGTCGCGCAGTCGCGCCAGCTCGCGGTCGTCCCCCGGCCGCGCTGACGGGGGACGACGCGACCGGCGTCAGCGGTCCCGCAGGGAACGCAGCACGTGTCGCCGGTGGCGCGGAGCCGCCAGGCGAGCACGCACGGCGCTAGCGGTCCCGCAGGGAACGCAGCACGTGTCGCCGGTGGCGCGGAGCCGCCAGGCGAGCACGCACGGCGCTAGCGGTCCCGCAGGGAACGCAGCACATACTGCAGGATGCCGCCGTGGCGGTAGTAGTTGGCCTCGCCGGGGGTGTCGATGCGCACCCGTGCGTCGAAGGACACCTCGGTGCCGTCGTCGCGGCGGGCGGTCACCGAGACCGTCTCCGGCACGGTCCCGTCGTTGATCTCGGTGACACCGGAGATGTCGAAGGTCTCCTCCCCGGTCAGCCCCAGCGACTCCGCGGAGTCGCCGTCGGGGAACTCCAGCGGCAGCACGCCCATCCCGATGAGGTTGGACCGGTGGATGCGCTCGAACGAGGTCGCGATCACGGCCTCGACCCCCAGCAACAGGGTGCCCTTGGCGGCCCAGTCACGTGACGAGCCCGAGCCGTACTCGGCGCCGGCGAGGACCACCAGCGGGATGTCCTGCTGCTGGTAGTGCTCGGAGGCCTCGTAGATCGAGGTCACCTCGCCGCCGGCGGTGAAGTCGCGGGTGAACCCGCCCTCGGTGCCCTCGGCCAGCTGGTTGCGCAGCCGGATGTTGCCGAAGGTCCCGCGGATCATCACCTCGTGGTTGCCGCGCCGTGAGCCATAGGAGTTGAAGTCCTTGCGTGCCACGCCGTGGGCCTGCAGGTACTCGCCCGCCGGGCTGTCGGACTTGATCGCGCCGGCCGGGGAGATGTGGTCGGTGGTGACCGAGTCGCCGAGCTTGGCGAGCACCCGGGCGCCGGTGACGTCGGTGACCGGGTCGGGCTCGGCGCCCATACGATCGAAGAAGGTGGGCTTCCTGATGTAGGTGGAGTCCTCGGCCCAGTCGTAGGTGTCGCCCTCCGGGGTGGGCAGCGACTTCCACATCTCGTCGCCCTCGAACACGGAGGCGTAGCCGGCCGTGAACATCTCGTCGGCGATCGCCGAGTCGACCGTCTCCTGGATCTCCTGCGGGGTGGGCCAGACGTCGGCGAGATAGACGGGCTGGCCGGCCGAGTCGGTGCCCAGCGGCTCGGTGGTGATGTCGATGTCCATCGACCCGGCCAGGGCGTAGGCGACCACCAGCGGTGGGGAGGCGAGGTAGTTCATCTTCACGTCGGGGTTGATGCGCCCCTCGAAGTTGCGGTTGCCGGAGAGGACCGAGACCACGGCGAGGTCGTTGTCCTGCACGGCCTGGCTGACCTCGGGGATCAGGGGCCCGGAGTTGCCGATGCAGGTCGTGCAGCCGTAGCCGACGAGGTTGAAGCCGAGCTTGTCGAGGTAGGGGGTCAGCCCGGCGCGGTCGTAGTAGTCCATGACGACCTTGGAACCGGGCGCCAGCGTGGTCTTGACCCACGGCTTGCGCTCGAGGCCCTTCTCCACCGCCTTCTTGGCCAGCAGCGCCGCACCGAGCATCACCGAGGGGTTGGAGGTGTTGGTGCACGAGGTGATCGCCGCGATGGTCACCGCACCGTGGTCGAGGGTGAAGGACGAGCCGTCCGCCAGCGTGACCTCGACCGGGTTGCTCACCCGGGGCGGCGCGCCGTCGCCCTCGTAGCGGTGTGGTTCGTCGGCCCCGTCGTGGCCGTCGCCGCCAGGATGGACCGCGGGGGGGTCGCTGGCGGGGAAGCTGTCCTCGACGACGTCGTCGTAGCCCTCGACCTCGTGGTCGCCGCCCGCGTGCTCGCGCACCGCGAGGCGGAAGGCGTCCTTGGCCGAGGAGAGGTCGACCCGGTCCTGGGGGCGCTTGGGGCCGGCCAGCGACGGGACCACGGTGGACAGGTCGAGCGAGAGACGCTCGGAGTAGTCGGGCTCGGCGTCCGGGTCGTGCCACAGGCCCTGCACCTTGGCGTAGGCCTCGACCAGCTCGACCTGGGCCTCCGAGCGGCCGGTCGAGCGCAGGTAGCGCAGGGTCTCCTCGTCGACGGGGAACATCGCCGCCGTCGAACCGTACTCGGGGGACATGTTGCCGATCGTGGCGCGGTTGGCCAGCGGCACCCCCGTCACCCCGGGCCCGTAGAACTCGACGAACTTGCCGACCACCCCGTGGTCACGCAGCATCTCCGTGATCGTGAGCACCAGGTCGGTCGCCGTCGCGCCCTCGGGCAGCTGACCGGAGAGCTTGAAGCCCACGACGTTGGGGATCAGCATGGAGACGGGCTGGCCCAGCATGGCGGCCTCGGCCTCGATACCGCCCACGCCCCAGCCGAGGACGCCCAGCCCGTTGACCATCGTGGTGTGGGAGTCGGTGCCCACCAGCGTGTCCGGGTAGGCCTGCCGGGTCCCGTCGGTGCTCTCGCCCGGGAACACGACGCGGGCGAGGTGTTCGATGTTGACCTGGTGGACGATGCCGGTACCGGGCGGGACAACCTTCAGCCCGTCGAACGCCTCCTGGCCCCAGCGCAGGAACTGGTAGCGCTCCCGGTTGCGCTCGAACTCGAGCTCGATGTTCTGTTGCAGCGCGTCGGCGACCCCGAAGACGTCGGCGACCACCGAGTGGTCGATGACCAGCTCCGCCGGAACGAGCGGGTTGATCTTGGCCGGGTCTCCGCCGAGCTCGCGCATGGCCTCGCGCATCGCGGCGAGGTCGACCACCGCGGGCACGCCGGTGAAGTCCTGCAGGATCACGCGGGCGGGGGTGAACTGGATCTCGGTCGACGGGGCGGCCGCCGGGTCCCAGTCGGCCAGCGCCCGGATGTCGTCGGCGGTGATGTCGGTGCCGTTCTCGTTGCGCAGCAGGTTCTCGAGCAGCACCTTGAGGCTGTAGGGCAGGCGTGCGCTGCCCTCGACCGCGTCGAGGCGGAAGATCTCGTAGTCCTCACCCGCGACCGTCAAGCGGTCCGAAGCGCCGAAGCTGTCGCTGCTGCTCACCGTGGTCTCCTCGGTTGGTGCGCCCTGCGGGCCGTCCTCGCCGGTGGGTCGCGCCACCCCGCGGCACACCGACCGGCCCGTCGCCGTCGCCCCCGACCGTACCGGGGGCGCGCTCTGCGCTCCCAGCGAGGGTGACACCAGCGACGGGTCGGCGCTCATCGGCGGTGACGGGGCGTCGCCGTAGGTCCCTCCTGCCCGAGCCCCCGGGACCTTCGCCTCCCCTCCCGAACCGGTCGTCCGGCCCTGCGGCCGTCGGCGCCGGCGCGACGAGGAAATGACTAGGCCCGACAGGGCAGAAGGACCGAACCAGATGAGCTGATCTGACTAGGCCCCGATGCCGGAACGGGCGACCCCGCACCGCGACCCGGAGCCTCGTCATGGACCGTCGAACCGCCCCCGCCAGCCCGCCCGCCGGCACCACCGCCACCCTCGTCAGGAGGGTGGGTCGCCTGCTCGCCCTGGCGGTGGCACTCGCCCTGCTCGCCGGACCGGCCTCCTGGGCCGTGCCGGCCGGTGACGTCCCACCGGGGGCTTCGGGTGTCGGCCCCGCACCGGCCGCCGCAGCACCGTCGACGGCCACGCAGCCCTCGGCG
>SLRZ01000101.1 GCA_007130695.1 Nitriliruptoraceae bacterium | reverse complement strand
TCAGTGGCGGCAGGCGGGGCCGTGCTCGTGCTCGACCTCGACGTCGAGGCGCCGGCCGAACAGCGTGCCCTTGGTGCCCAGGCTGACCTGCTCGGACCACCGGGCCATCACGGGGGAGACCAGTACCTCCACGTCGTCGTGCTCGACGCGCAGGTACTCGCTGGTGTCCTTGCCCTTCAGGTAGGTGTCGACCGACACCTCAGCCTGTCCGCCTCAACTGACGCCGCTGACGAAATCAAGGGCGACCGTGCCGCCCTTGCGGCGGACGAGGTCGGCGGCCTCGGGTGTGAGCTGGAGCTCCATCGAAACGCTCCTCGGAGTGGGAGTACCCCCGGTAGGAATCGAACCTACGCATCCGGCTCCGGAGGCCGGTGCTCTATCCACTGAGCTACGGGGGCGCGGCGCGGTGCGCGGCCGGGCACGGTACCACGGGGCCACAGGACGCAGAACGCGCACGAGACCGGGGCCGGGCTCCGGGGATGGTCGACTACGGTGACGAGACGGGATGGAGGTCGTAGTGGTCAAGGTGCTGGCGGTCGACGACGACCCCACGATCCTGCGTCTGCTGCAGGTCAACCTGGAGATGGACGGCCACGAGGTCCACACGGCCAACGACGGGGCCGAGGCCATCGAGCGGGTCCACGAGGTGCAGCCCGAGGTGCTGCTGCTCGACGTCATGATGCCGCAACTCGACGGGTGGCAGGTGTGTGAGGCGCTGCGTGCCGACCCCGCCAATGACGACCTGCCGATCGTGTTCCTCTCCGCACGGGCGCAGGAGACCGACCTCGCGCGCGGCACGTCGGTGGGGGCCGACGCCTACATCACCAAGCCCTTCGACCCGCTCACGCTGGTCGAACTGATCGAGCGCCTCGCCCGGGACGGCCGCTGACCCACCCCGGTCGATGTCGCGGACCACGGCGTCGCGCGTACGCTCGGGGCCCGTCTCCCTGTCTTCCCCGACTCGACCGAGTTCCCCGATGGCCCGTCCCGACGCGCTCGACCCCGTCCTGGCCGATCTCGACGGCCGGCTCCGTGCTGCGCTGGTCGCGGCGAACCTGCCGGAGGCCGACCCGGCGCTGGAGCGTCCTCGGCAGCTCGAGCACGGCGAGTGGGCGACGACGCTGGCCCTGCGGCTGGCGAAGCCGGCGAAGCTGCCGCCACCGCAGATCGCCCAACTGCTGGTTGACCACCTCGAGGTGCCGGCGCAGGTCGACGAGGTCAGCATCGCCGGGCCGGGGTTCATCAACTTCCGCCTCTCGCCCGCCTACTACGCGGACCTGGTGCGCGACATCGTCACCCGCGAACAGGCCTTCGAGCGCCTCCAAGTCGACGAGGTACAGCGCGAACGGGTCAACGTCGAGTTCGTCTCCGCCAACCCCACCGGGCCGCTGCACGTCGGTGCGGGCCGTTGGGCTGCGACTGGTGACGCGATCGCTGCGCTGCTGGAAGCCACCGGCCACGACGTGGTGCGCGAGTACTACGTCAACGACGCCGGTGAGCAGGTCCGCCGCTTCGGCGAGTCGGTCGTCCTGGTCGCCCGCGGGCAGGAGCTCACCGAGGACCACTACCGGGGCGCCTACATCACCGAGATCGCCGACGATCTACGCACAGCACACGGCGACGCGCTGTTCGACGACGTCGAGGGTGAGCAGGCCCCGGCTTCCGGCAGTGGTGTCGGCCACAAGGCTGACGGCGAACTCGATGACGGCGGGGAGGCCGAGGCGGCTCCCGGTGGGGTCGTGCCGGCGACCGCCGCCCGCGTCGGGGCGCTCGCGGTCGAGGCGATGCGCACCCGGATCGAGGGACAGCTCCACCAGCTCGGCGTCGACTTCGACGTGTGGTTCTCCGAGGCGACCCTCCACGAACGCGGCGACATCGACGCCACTATCGAACACCTCGGTGCCGAGGGCCGGACCTACGACCAGGACGGGGCGACCTTCCTGCGCACCACGGAGTTCGGCGACGACAAGGACCGGGTACTGACCCGCTCGGACGGGCGGCCCACCTACTTCGCCGCCGACTGCGCCTACCTGCGCGACAAGTGGTCGCGGGCCGACCGGCTCTTCTACCTCCTCGGTGCGGACCACCACGGCTACGTGGGTCGGCTGCAGGCCGCCGCCCAGTGCCTGGGCATCCCCGCCGAGCGGCTCGAGATCCGCATCGGGCAGTTGGTGAACCTGCTGCGCGACGGCGAGCCGGTGAAGATGTCCAAGCGTGCCGGGGAGATGGTGACCCTCGACGAGGTCGTCGACGAGGTCGGGGTCGACGTCACCCGATACCACTTCCTGCGCCAGGGCCTGGACACCCAGGTCGACTTCGACCTGGCGGTGGTCTCCCAGCAGTCCATGGAGAACCCCGTCTACTACGTGCAGTACGCCCACGCGCGCATCAGCTCGCTGATCCGCATGGCCGACGAGCGCGGCTTCGACCACGGCGAGCTCGCCGAGGCGAACCTGCTGCGTCTCGAGCACCCCGCGGAGCACGACCTGCTGCGTTCGATGGCCCGGCTGCCGATCGAGATCGCCGAGGCCGCCGAGCTGCGGGCCACGCAGCGTCTGGCCCGCCACGCCGAGGAGCTGGCCGGCACCTTCCACCGCTTCTACACCGAGTGCCGGATTCTGCCCGGCGACAACGACGACGAGCGCACCGCCGAGGAGCAGGCCGACCTCGACGAGCTCGGCCGGGCCCGCTACTGGCTGGCCGTCGCGGCCCGCCGCTCCCTGGCCGACGCGCTGGCGCTCCTGCGCGTCACCGCCCCCGAGAGGATGTGAGCGTCCCGTGCCCGGACCCTGGCCCCTGACCGCCACCCGTGACGACGCCGGGGTGCTGCACCTCGGCGGCGTCGCCGTCACCGACCTCGCCACCGACCACGGCACCCCGCTGTGGGTGGTCGACGAGGACGACCTGCGTGAGCGCTGCCGCCGCTACCGCGAGGGCTTCCCCGGCGCCGAGGTCGCCTACGCCGCCAAGGCCTGGTCGGCGATTGGGATCCTCCAGATCGTCGATGAGGAGGGACTGCTGATCGACGTCGTCTCGGGCGGCGAGATCCACGCCGCCGTGGTCGCGGGCGTCGACCCCGCACGGCTGGTCTTCCACGGCAACAACAAGTCGTGCGCCGAGCTCGAGCAGGCCGTGGACGTCGGTGTGGGCCGCATCGTCGTGGACTCGTTCGAGGAACTCGAGCGCCTCGAGCAGGTGGCGGCCGCGCGCGATCGCACCGTGCCGATCTGGCTGCGCATCACGCCCGGCATCGACGCGCACACCCACGAGTACGTACGCACCGGTCACGACGACTCGAAGTTCGGTTTCACGCTCTCGCTGGGCCTGGCCGACGAGGCGGTCGTGGCGGCCCGTGAGCTCATGCACGTCGAGCTGGTCGGGCTGCACTCCCACATCGGCTCGCAGATCTTCGGCACCGACCCGTTCGTGGCCAACGCCGAGGTGATGCTCGAGCTGATCGCGCGGTGCCGCGACGAGTACGGCGTCGAACTCGCTGAGCTCAACCTCGGCGGCGGCATGGGTATCCGCTACACCCACGAGGACCACCCGGTCGACGTGGCCCGCTACGGCAAGGCCGTGGTCGAGGTCGTCGAGGAGACCTGCGAGAAGTACGGCCTGCCGGTCCCGCGGCTGGTGGTCGAACCGGGCCGCGCGATCGTGGGTCCGTCGACGGTCACCCTCTACGAGGTCGGCACGGTCAAGCGGCTGCCCGGCCTGACCACCTACGTCAGCGTCGACGGGGGGATGTCCGACAACATCCGTCCGGCGCTGTACGACGCCGAACACGAGGTCGCGCTCGTCAACCGGGCCGAGGACGGCGAGCGTCAGCCGATGACGGTCGTCGGCAAGCACTGTGAGTCGGGTGACCTGGTCCGCGAGCATGCGCCACTGCCGGCCGACCTGCGGGCCGGTGACCTCGTCGCCGTCGCCGCCACCGGCGCCTACAGCGACTCGATGGCCTCGAACTACAACCGGCTGCCGCGGCCCGCGGCGGTGCTGGTCCGTGACGGCGCGGTCCGCGAGCTGGTGCGGCGCGAGACGGTCGACGACCTGCTCCGTCGCGACGTCCCGCTCCGCTGAACGCGGCGCGCGACATGGAGGCCTCCGACCCGATGCCGAGGACCCGGGTGCGTCGTGTCGACGACCGGCTGGGGCTGGCCGTGCTGCGCGTGCCGTTGTCGGCCCGGACCCTGGTGACCTACGCCCGTGACCACGTCACCGTGCGGACCCCGTCGCGGCCCGGGTTCGGGCCCGGCAACACCATCGATCTCGAGGAGCCGCCGGACCCGGGCGACCTCGCCGGCTGGACGGCCCGGTTCCGGGAGACGGTCGGCCAGCTCGGGGTGCGCCGGGTCCACCTGCGCTGGGAGGTCGCCGGCGGCCGGCCCGGTCTGGTGCCGACGCCGCCGGACGAGCTGCGGGCGGCCGCGGTGGCGCAGGGCTTCGAGCTCGTGCCCACCTCGGTGCTGCTGCTGGACTCGCTGGTGCCGACCGGGCCGGGTCCCGCCGAGCTCTCCGAGGTCGAGCCACCCTCCGCCGTCCCCGGGGGGCGGGTCGACCGGCGCTGGCACGCCGCGACCGTGCTGTACCGCTACGCGGCCGACGGACCGGGTGAGGACGGTTGGCGTGACTGGGACGAGGACGCGGTCGCCTGGCGGATCGACGTCCAGCGGGAGTTGGCCGCCGACGGACGGGCACGGGTGTGGCTGGCGGCGCGGCACGGCGCGCCGGTGGGCCGGCTCACCGTCCTGCACGACCGACAGGGACTCGCGGCCGTCGAGGATGTGGTGGTCCACCCGGTCCACCGCCGTGCCGGAATCGCCGGTGGGTTGGTGCACCGGGCGGTGGCGGCGCACCTGGCCGGGGACCGCGAGGCGCGGGTCGGGGTCGGCCTCGCCCCCGGGTCGGCGGCGGAGCGTCTCGCGCTGCGCCTGGGATTTGTGCCCCATGCGACCGTGTGGAGTGCCCGGACCGCGGGATGAAAAGCCCGGCGAGCTTGCCGGTAGGCTCGCGCGCGTCCCTACTCCTCTCACCACGTCCGAGGTCGCGTTGAACCGTGTGCTGCGCATCGGGCTGCTGGGCTGCGGCACCGTCGGCAGCGGCGTCGTCGCGCTCCTGCAGCAGGGAGCCGACGACATCGCCGCCCGGACCGGCGCGCAGCTGGTGCTCACGCGTGTCGCCGTCCGCGACCTCACCCGCGACCGTGGGCTCATGCTGCCCGACGGGGCGTTGACCGACGACGCCGCTTCGGTGGTCGAGGCAGACGACGTGGATCTCGTCATCGAGGTGATGGGCGGTCGGGAACCCGCCGGGACGCTGATCCGCCGTGCGCTGGAACTGGGTAAGCCGGTGGTGACCGCCAACAAGGAACTGATCGCCAGCGAAGGACCGGAGCTCTCGGCGATCGCGCAGGCCGCCGGCGTGGACCTCTCCTACGAGGCGGCGGTCGCCGGCGCGATCCCGATCATCAAGCCGCTGAAGGAGTCGCTGGCGGGCGACCACATCCGGCGGGTGGTCGGCATCCTCAACGGGACCACCAACTACGTGCTCACGCGCATGACCGAGGACGGCACCTCCTACGAGGACGCCCTGGCCGACGCGAAGGCGCTGGGCTACGCGGAGGCGGACCCCACGGCCGACGTCGCCGGCCACGACGCCGCCAACAAGTGCGCCATCATCGCCTCGCTGGCCTTCGACAGCGCCGTCCACGGCGAGCAGGTCTACCGCGAGGGCATCGAGCACATCACCGAGGTCGACATCCGCGTCGCGGACCGCCTGGGCTACGTCGTCAAGCTGCTCGCGATCGCCAGCGAGATCGACGACCAGATGGCGGTCCGTGTGCACCCGGCGTTCCTGCCGAAGGAGCACCCGCTCGCGGCCGTACGCGACGCATTCAACGCGATCTTCGTCGAGGCGGACGCCGCGGGCGAGCTGATGTTCTACGGCCACGGGGCGGGCTCTCTGCCGACCGCGTCCGCGGTGGTGGGCGACCTCATCGACTCGGCGCGCAACCTCATGCAGACCGCCCGGGGTCCGGTGGAGTCCAAGCATCGCGACAAGCAGATCCGCCCCATCGAGGAGCTCTCGACCCAGTACTTCGTCCTGCTCGACGTCGACGACCAGCCGGGTGTGCTCGCCGAGGTGGCGCGGACCTTCGGCAGCTTCGAGGTCTCGATCGCCCAGGTGTGGCAGGAGGGTGACGAGGAGCAGGCCCAGCTCGTGCTGGTCACCCACCGTGCCCGGGAAGGTGACCTGCGGGCCTGCGCGGACGCGCTGGCCGACAGCCCCGGGGTCCGGCGGGTCGCCAGCGTGATGCGGGTGGAGTCCGAGGTGTTCGACTCGTGAGCCCCCACGTCTGGCGCGGCATCCTCGAGGAGTACCGCGACCGCATGCCGGTCACCGACGCGACGCCGGTGGTGACCCTGCGCGAGGGTGGCACGCCGCTCATCCACTCGGAGGAACTCTCCGAGCGCACCGGCTGCGAGGTCCACCTGAAGTTCGACGGTGCCAACCCGACCGGTTCGTTCAAGGACCGGGGCATGACCGTCGCGATCAGCAAGGCCAAGGAGGCCGGTGCGGAGGCGGTGATCTGCGCCTCGACGGGCAACACCTCGGCGTCGGCCGCGGCCTATGCGGGCAAGGCGGGGATGACCTGTGGCGTGATCGTGCCCAAGGGCAAGATCGCGCTCGGCAAGCTCGCGCAGGCCCTGGTGCACGGCGCGAAGGTCATCCAGATCGACGGCAACTTCGACCAGGCGCTGATCCTGTGCCGTGACCTCGCCGAGACCTATCCGGTCGAACTGGTCAACAGCGTCAACCCCTACCGGATCGACGGGCAGCGCACCGGTGCCTGGGAGATCTGCGACCAGCTCGGTCGCGCCCCTGACGTGCACGTGATGCCGGTCGGCAACGCCGGCAACATCACCGCCTACTGGCGCGGCTACCGCGAGTACTCGGCGGACGGCCGCACCGACGTGCTGCCGGTCATGCGCGGCTACCAGGCCGCGGGTGCGGCACCCCTGGTGCTCGGCCATCCCGTCGAGCTGCCGCAGACGATCGCCACGGCCATCCGCATCGGCAACCCGGCGTCCTGGCAGCCGGCGGTCGACGCCGCCACCGAGTCGGGCGGGTCGATCCGTTCCGTGACCGACCGGGAGATCATCGCGGCCTTCCGCCTGATCGCCCGGCACGGGGTGTTCGCCGAGATGGCTTCGGCCGCCTCGGTCGCCGGCCTGCTCCAGCTGCACGAGGCGGGGGAGCTCGAGCCGGGCCAGATCATCACGTGCGTCCTCACCGGGCACGGCCTCAAGGACCCCGAGTGGGCGATCTCCGGGGCGGCGGAGCCGGTCACCATCCCCGCGGACCGGGAGTCCGCGGCCCGGGAGCTCGGGCTGCTCGCGTGAGTGGAGTGCGCCACCACGCGGTGAGCGTCCCCGCCACCACCGCCAACCTCGGCCCCGGTTTCGACGCCTTCGGGATGGCGCTGGACCGGACCCTGGACGTGCGCTCGCGGCCGCGGGACGCCTCCGGCGTCCGCGTCGAGGTCACCGGCGAGTGCGCCACGGAGCTACCCACCGACGAGACGAACCTGGTCTGGCGCACACTGGCGACCTTCTGCGAACGACATGCGGTGCCGGTGCCCGAAGTGGGGCTCGTCATGCACAACCGGGTGCCGCTGGAGCGGGGAATGGGCTCGTCCTCCGCGGCCATCGTCGCGGGCCTGACCCTGGCACGGGCCCTGACCGGGGTGGTGCTGGGAGACCGGGAACTGGTGGAGCTGGCCGACGAACTCGAGGGCCACCCCGACAACGTGGCGCCGGCCCTGCTCGGTGGGCTGGTCGCCTGCGCCCGTACCCCGGGTGGCCGGCTGGTCATCCGGCGTATCAACCCGGCCCCCCGGCTCCGGCCGCTGCTGCTCGTCCCCGACGATCGCCAGCTGACCACCGAGGCCCGTGCGGCGCTGCCCGCCTCACTGCCCCGGGCGGACGCGGCCGCGCAGGCGGCCCGGGCCGGGCACGTGCTCGTGGGGTTCACCGGCGCCTGGCCCGTGGCCCCGGAGGCCGCGGTGGACCTGCTGCACGAACCGACACGGCTGGAGCTGATGGCCCCGAGCGGTCGGGCGGTCACGGCGCTGCGCGGCGCCGGCGTGCACGCCTGGCTGTCGGGCGCCGGCCCGGCCGTGGCCGTGATGGCGGAGGCCTCCTCGGGCCAGGTGGCCGACGTCGCCCGCGAGGTCGCGCGGCAGGAGGGCTTCGACCTGCTCGAACTGCAGGTGCAGCTCGCCGGGACCCTCGTCTGTCCCGAGGACGGCTGCGCGTACGCGGGGGGCACGGGTTGCGTGCAGTGCCCACGCCGACGAGTATGATGGCGCTGTCGCCGCGCCACTCGGTCGCGGGTCGCGTACCGGAACACCTTCCGGTTCCCTGACCGTCCTCGACGGTCACCGATCCAGGAACGTTCCGGTCCGCCTCCTCGTCCCCGTGACGCGGGGACTGTCACCGCGAGTGCGGGACGAGAACCACCTCCGTGGAGGCGGTTGTCACCGCGGTCGACATCGATATCCCTTGATTTTTCTGCAGCAGCCTCTCGTGGCGACCCGATGGTCGCCGACATCGGATTCCGGCGTATCGACGCGCCGGCCCTCGCCCTTCTAGGAGCGCCTGGTGAAGCTTTTCCTCGACACCGCCAACCTCGATGAGATCACCGAGATCAACCGGTGGGGCGTCCTCGACGGCGTCACGACCAACCCGACGCTCGCCGGGAAGGAGGGCAAGGACTTCGCCGCCATGATCAAGGACATCTGCGCGGAGGTCGACGGGGACGTCAGCGCCGAGGTCGTCTCCACCGACACCGACGGCATGCTCGAGGAGGCGAACAAGCTCGCCGCGATCGCGGACAACGTCGTGATCAAGCTCCCGCTGATCCCGGCCGGTCTCGCCGCCTGCTCGCAGCTCTCACGCGACGGGATCAGGACCAACGTCACGCTGTGCTTCTCCGCCCCGCAGGCGATCCTCGCCGCCCGCGCGGGCGCCACCTACGTCTCGCCCTTCCTCGGGCGGGTCGACGACATCGCCAATGACGGCATCGCCCTGCTGAGCGAGATCTGCGAGATCTTCCGGGTGCAGGGCTACGCCACCGAGGTGCTGGCCGCGTCCCTCCGCGGCCCCCAGCACGTGGCCCAGGCCGCCGTGGCCGGCGCGGACGTGGCGACCCTGCCCACCAAGGTGTTCCACCAGATGGTCTCGCACCCGCTGACCGATGCCGGCCTCGAGCGGTTCCTGGCCGACTGGGACGCCTACCAGCAGCAGCTGCGCGGCTGACCACCCTCGCACGAAACACGATCGGCCCGCCCGGCGCCGATGACCGGAGAACGATATGGACCGCACGCTGCTCGAGCGCAAGGCGCTGACCGAGCTCCGTGAGATCGCTTCCGCCCTCGAACTGCAGGGCTACCAGCGGATGAAGAAGGCCGACCTCGTCGACCTCATCATCAACGCGGGCGGCTCTGCGGGCAACGGCGACGGGGCGGACACGGCGCGCGACGACGCCGGCGCGGCCGGGGAGCGTGACGCGGCCCCCTCCGAGGGCGACCGGCCCTCCGGGCGTGACGCGACCGACCGCGAGCAACGCGGATCGCGCACCCGCGACGACGCCGGGGACCGCGACGAGGCGGAGGACCGCGGCGAGGACACCCGCGGGCGCGGGGAGTCGCAGGGCGGGCGCGACGACCAGCGCGGTCGTGGTGACGACCAGGGTGACCGTGGTGAAGGCCAGCGCGAGCGTGGTGGCGACGGCGACGGCGCCAGCCGCAACAAGCGCGAACGGCGGCGCAAGGGCCGCGGTGGCGGCCAGGGCCAGCCCCAGGAGAATCTCGACGAGGCCGAGGTCCGCGAGGGCGTGCTCGACCTGCTGCCCGAGGGCTACGGCTTCCTGCGCTGCACCGGCTACCTCGCCGGCAGCCAGGACGTCTATGTCAGCCAGGCTTTCGTGCGCCGCTACGGGCTGCGTCGGGGCGACCAGGTCGCCGGGCCGATCCGGCGGAACAAGAACAACGACAAGTTTCCCGCGCTCGGTCGGGTGGACACGGTCGAGGGCGAGGCCGTCCGCGAGGAGGGCCAGCGCGGTCGAACCGATTTCAAGGACCTGACCCCCCTGTTCCCCGACGAGCGCCTGCGCCTCGAGGTGTCCGGCAACTCGCCGATGGCGATGCGCCTGGTCGACATGATGGCGCCGATCGGCAAGGGCCAGCGCGGCCTGATCGTCTCTCCGCCCAAGGCCGGCAAGACCACGGTGCTCAAGCAGTTGGCGGCGGCCATCGAACACAACGACCCCGACACCCACCTGATGGTGCTCCTGGTCGACGAGCGGCCCGAGGAGGTCACCGACTTCGAGCGCTCCACGGCCGGCGAGGTCATCAGCTCCACGTTCGACCGTCCCGCCGAGGACCACACCCAGGCCGCCGAGCTGTGCATCGAACGGGCCAAGCGGCTGGTCGAGCGGGGCCGTGACGTGGTGATCCTGCTCGACTCGATCACCCGTCTGGGCCGTGCCTACAACCTGGCCGCCCCGGCCAGCGGCCGGATCCTGTCGGGCGGCATCGACTCCGCCGCCCTCTACCCGCCGAAGCGCTTCTTCGGTGCGGCACGCAACATCGAGGAGGGTGGCAGCCTGACGATCATCGCGACCGCGCTGATCGAGACGGGCTCGAAGATGGACGAGGTGATCTTCGAGGAGTTCAAGGGCACCGGCAACATGGAGCTGCGCCTCGACCGTCGGATGGAGCAGAAGCGCATCTTCCCGGCGATCGACATCCAGGCCTCGGGCACGCGCCGCGAGGAGCTGCTTCTGGGCAAGGACGAACTCGAGACGGTCTGGAAACTGCGCCGCCTGCTGGCCACGATGGACTCCGACGCCGCGATCCAGCTGCTGATCGACAAGCTGCGTGCGACCAAGTCCAACGAGCAGTTCCTGCAGATGATCGCCAAGTCCAACCTGCAGTAGGACGCCCTGCTCCGGCCGGTGCCGCCCTCGCGCGGCCCGGACTGGGATACCGGCCGGTCTTCGCCGGTTGGGGGCGTTGTCACGGCCGTCGGAGCGTGCACGACGGCAGCGGCCGGCCTTCGCGCCGGTTACACGTGGTGGACACCCATCCGGGAGGTCCATCTTGGACACCGAACTCATCATCGCAATCGTGGTCATCGCCGTTGTCCTGCTCGTCGTGCTGGCGCTGGTCGTACCGAAGCTGCGGCGCAAACAGCAGGAGAAGAAGCAGCAGGAGCAGGCGCAGAACCGCGAGCAGGCACGTGGCCATCTCGCGGAGGCGGACCAGCACTCGGCGACGGCCGAGAAGGAACAGGCCGCCGCCGACGAGCAGCAGGCCCGTGCCCGCCGGGAGAAGGCGGAGGCCGAGGAGCGCGCGGCCCAGGCCCAGCGCGAGGCGCAGGATCGGCGTCAGAGCGCCGAGCATCAGGAGGAACAGGCCGAGCAGGAACGGCGGCGTGCGCAGGAGCTCGACCCTGACCTCGGCTCCCGCGACGACGCGGCACCGCGTGACACCGGCGGCCCGACCAACGAGCGGCGCTGAGCCTCTCTGTCGCCCGGGCCGTGCCGGAGGCGCTCTTCAGAAGACCAGCCGTGTCTGGAGTAGCTCGACGGTGTCGGCCGGGTCGGCCTCCACCTCGACGTCGCCGCCGGCGGTGCCGGGCGCTGCGCGGCCCGACAGGATCCGGACGAAGTCGGTCGCGTCGAGGTGGAGGAGCCCCCCGCCCTCACTCTGGCGGAAACGGCCGGCGCCGGGTCCGGACAGGGCGAGCACGACGGGCCGACCGTGGCGTTCGGCCCACTCCGCCACCACATCCTCGAGCAGACGGCCGTCCACCGCCGGGTCGAGAACCCGGGGGCGGGAGGTGGCCCGCGCGATGTCGATGGTGTGCAGCCACACGTCGCGCGTGTAGACGACGTCCATCAGGTGTCCCAGCACGAGCCGGCCGGGCATGCCGGGTGCGGTCGATCCGCCGGGATCCAGGGGGACGGACAGGCGTCCCAGGGGACGGGGGAAGCGCATCCTGCCGGCGACCGCCGCGGGGGCGAGCTCGCGCAGCTCGGCGAGACGGGCTGCGGGATCCAGTTCGGCGTGGTCGCTGACCTGGAGTGCATTGGTCGCGTCGAGGGAGTTGCCCCCGTGGTCCGCGGCGTGGCGCCACCCCCACCACTGCTGGCGCATGGCCTCGCGCAGGGACGCACAGGACGCCGCGGCCCCGATGAGATGGCCGACCATCGCCGAGACGTCCCATCCGGGACACTCGGTCGGTGCCTGCCAGTCGTCGGGTTCGAGCGACTCGAGGAGCTCCACGAGTCGCTCATAGGCGCCCAGGGCGACCTCGCGTGCATCGGTGGTGCGGGTGATGCGGCGGATGTCCGCCACCGCCCGGGTCGTGTCGAGGCTCATCCGGTTCTCCTCACGTGTGACAGGAACATCTCCGCGGCCTGGTGGCTGAGATCGCGCCACCGGTGACCGCCGGGGTCGTTGGCGAGCTGCTGGGAGGCGAGACCGGAGGTCAGGGCGGTCAGCAGGTCGAGGTCTCGTTCGGCGACGATGCCAAGGCGTGCGAGCCGTTCACTCATGTGCGTGTAGGAGGCGACCGAGACGGCGTATGCCTCGGGGGAGGGCTCCCAGTCCGGGACCGCCCGGGTGAACAGCAGCTGGTGTCGGGGGACCGAGGCACGGCAGAAGTCGACGAAGGCCGCGATGTGCTCGCCCAGGCTGCCGACCGGATCGGTGGTGCCGACGGGGAGGTGGGTCACGGCCTCGTCCAGCTGGCGGTAGCCCTCGGCGAACATCGCGTCGTAGATCGTCGCCTTGCCGTCGAAGTAGGTGTAAAGGGAGGGCGCCTGCATCCCCACCTCCCCGGCGAGGTCACGCAGGGACAGCCCGGCGATGCCGTCGCGCTCGGCGAGCCGCCAGGCCGCCTCCAGGATCTCGCGGCGGGTCTGCTCCCGTCGGCGGGCCCGGACACCCGGGGTCGTGGTCGACACGCCTG